>CAZWJH010000095.1:0-8422 GCA_964634755.1 uncultured Clostridia bacterium | reverse complement strand
TTAAATGCGGCTTCGTCCTCTCAAACTTCTCTTTTGCCATCTTTATTACCTCCTAAAAAATTTAAATCAAGTGCAAAAAGCCCACGATCAGACTTGAACTGATGACCCCATCCTTACCAAGGATGTGCTCTACCGACTGAGCTACGTGGGCATTTAAGAGCGGGAGACGGGATTTGAACCCGCGACCTCCTGCTTGGAAGGCAGGAGCTCTACCGCTGAGCTACTCCCGCATTAAAAATGGGCAGGAGAGGATTCGAACCTCTGTAGCCTCTCGGCAACGGGTTTACAGCCCGCCCCATTTGACCGCTCTGGCACCTACCCATTAACAGCTGGCGGAGGGACTTGAACCCACGACCTGCTGATTACAAATCAGCTGCTCTACCGATTGAGCTACGCCAGCAAAAACAGGCTAAATTTAGCAAAAATAATTGGTTTTGTCAATACTTTTATTATATTTTCTAAAAATTTTCCAAAATATTATAATAAAGATTCCTCTGTCTCGGACCATCAAATTCCGCAAAGAATATCCCGCCCCATCTTCCGAGAATCAACTTCCCATTTTCAAAGAAGACAAAAACCTCATTTCCAACTATTACAGATTTTATATGTGAATCCGAATTTCCTTCAAAATGTCTGTAACCAGCACCATACGGAATGAGGGAGCTCAGTTTTTCATTAATATCAATAGCCACATCAGGATCAGCTGATTCATTTATAAAAACACCCGCTGTTGTGTGGGGAACATATAAAAAAATAATCCCCTTCTTTTTCGAACGAACTAGTTCCTCTACTCTTAAAGTAATATTTACCGCCTCTATCCTTTTAGATGTTTTAACCAAAATTGAGTTCAAAACCTGTTATTCTTCGTATTGTTCCGGGACTATTCCTATTACTTCTACACCTCCAGCTTTCGCGGCATCAATTATTTTAACCACCTCTTTGTAAGGAAGTTTGGAATTTGCCCTTATGAAAATAGTCTTATCCTGCCTTGTAGAATAAATATCTCTCAATCTTTGTACTAACAAATCATAAGGGACTTTTTCCTGATTTATCATAACGGTCATATCAGCTTTCAAAGATAAAATAATAACATTGGAAGGCCCCTGATCCTGACCGGATGCGGTTTCGGGTAATTTTAAATCTATACCCTTCTGAGTAGAAGGAGTGATAACCATAAAAATAACCAATAGAACCAACAAAATATCAATTAAAGGAACTACATTAGGATCTGATTTCGTGGTACTTGTACCACCAACTGCCATACCCATTGTGCTACCTCCAAATTTTAATAGCTTTTTTTATCACATAAAACCAATTTTGTCAATTGATTTTTATAACTCTTTTCCATATATTCCATAAATTTTATACTTTGTTGCATTAATGTTTTTTAGAATATTGTTCATTACAACATTATCATCAAGAATCCAAGACATTTCCGAACCAACTATTCCCATTTTTATTGCATTTTCAATAACATTGTAATATAAGGCCACATCAAACCCTCGTCGTCTAAACTTCTTCTTAACTCCAAGGGTAATAACTCTCATATGCTTTATTTTCTTCATTCCAAATAAAAGTCTAAAAATACCAAAAGGGAACAATTTGCCTTTTAAATCAATTAAAATTTCGTGAACATCCCGAAACGCAATCAAAAAGCCTGCCGGTCCTCCATTCACCTCTGCAAATAGAACAAGGTTGGGATCCACTATCATCTTTAAATCTTTTGCGAGTTTATCTATTTCAGCATCAGTATAAGGGACAAACCCCCAATTATCAAGCCATGCTTCATTATAAATTTCTTTTATTCTCTCCACCTCATTTTTAAAGTCTTTCATATTTATTGTTCTGATAACAGTATCCTCTCTGCTTTCAACCCTTTTAACAAAATTTTTCATTCGTTCAGAGATTTTAACATTCCATTTATCCACATACCATGCCCACCACTCCTTTATTTTACTTAATCCAGCGTTTTCATAAAGTTTAATATAGTATTCAGGGTTATATGTCATTAAAAGCATAGGAGGTCTGTCAAAACCTTTTATTAAAAGCCCCCCTTCTTCATTGGTCGAAAAATTAAAAGGTCCCATAATATCTTTCATCCCCCTTTCTTTAAGCCATTCAAAAGCAGCTTCAAAAAGGGCATCAGCAACATATTGTCTGTCAACAGATTCAAAAAAACCAAAAAAACCTGTTTTTTTATTAAAATGTTCATTATATCTATGGTTAACAGAAGCTGTTATTCTTCCTAAAACTTCTCCATCTTCTTCATAGATAAAAAATTCGGAATCACTGTATTCAAAAAAAGGGTAATGCTTCTTGTCCAGTCTTTCTTTCATATCAAGCTCAAGAGGAGGAACCCAATTTCTATAGAGTTTACCATAAATAGAATAAGGACATTTGATAAATTTTTTTAAGTCTTTTTTTGTCTTTACTATTTTGATATTTTTATCCATTAGAACCTCCTAATATATTCTGTATTCTCTTTCAACTGAATTCACAAACTTAATGACATATCTTTCTTTAATATTGGTAATAAAACCTTCGAAAATGACTTTCAAAACAAATTTACCCTTCTTAAAATCCTTTAAAACTTCAAAAGGGATTTCTATTGGATTATTAGTGTTAATATACTTCTTCTTTCCAATATTTAAAAGCTCAACATCAATTTCATTCATTTTAAAAGAATCTTTTGAAAAATTTAGCCCAGGGTATTCTTTAAGTTGAATGCTCAGCAAAGGATAATAATTAAGGTAATATCCTTTATTCAACTTAAATTTAATTATAAGCTTGTTAGGTTCTCCCCTTTTCAACCTATTAGAAGAAAAAGATATTAGGATATTTATATTCTCATTATTCTCAGCTTTTAGTGTAAAAATACAAAAAAAAGAAAAAAAGAGCCACAATCCTAAATAAAGACTCACCTTCTTTGACATTGTCCTTTAATTCTATGTCTTTTTTATTCTCTTGTCAAATTCGCTCTATTTTATAAGAATCCTTCATATTATATTATTTTTACTGGAAGATTTTTCCAAAAGGGAAAATTACTCCTGCAGTAGCTCTTTTCCCTTTACAATAAAGGGCTTATTTGTTATATTTTGCTATGAGAAAAACTGTCCTAATACTTGATTTTGGGTCACAATATACCAAGTTAATTGCAAGAAGAGTAAGAGAACTAAAAATATACTCTGAAATTCTCCCTTTTAATACTTCGATAAAAAAAATAAAAGAACTTTCCCCCTCAGCAATAATTTTATCGGGAGGACCATCAAGTGTTTATGATAAGGAAGCTCCGTCAGCAAGCAAAAAAATCTTCGAATTAAATATTCCTATCTTAGGAATTTGCTATGGTTTGCAGTTAATTGCCTATATCTTAGGAGGGAAAATAGAAAGTACAAAAAAAAGAGAGTTTGGTTTTGCAAAGATAAAAAAGGTAAAGGAAACAGAATTTTTGAAAGGTGTAAGGAACGAAAGTCAGGTGTGGATGAGTCATGGAGATGAAGTTGTAAAATTACCTGAAGGTTTTGAGAGAACAGCCTATACAGATAATACACCAAATACAGTAATAGAAAACAATAAAAGAAAAATTTATGGAGTGCAGTTTCACCCAGAAGTTGTTCATACAGAAGAGGGGAAAAAGATATTCGAAAATTTTCTCTATAGAATTGCAAATATTAAACCCGAATGGACAATGGAATCTTTCGTGGATACTTCTATTAAGAAATTGAAAAAAATTATAGGAGATGAAAAGGTATTATTGGGACTAAGCGGTGGAGTTGATTCTTCGGTAACAGCTGTTTTACTCTATAAGGCAATTGGGGAAAACTTAATTCCTGTATTTGTTAATACCGGTCTTTTAAGAAAAGACGAGGAAAAAGTTCTTTCTAAAGAATTTAAAAAACTCGGTATTAGAGTAAGAAAGGTCAATGTATCCTCTCTATTTTTTAGAAAACTCAAGGGAGTTAAGGAACCTGAAAGAAAAAGGAAAATAATAGGTAAAACATTTATAGATGTTTTCTACAAAGAAGCTAAAAAATTAGGAAAGATTAAATTTTTAGCACAGGGGACAACATATCCAGATGTTATTGAAAGTACATCCGTAAAGGGCCCCTCAGCCATCATAAAAAGCCATCACAATGTAGGGGGGCTTCCTGCAAAATTAAAAATGGAATTGATAGAGCCCCTAAGGGAGCTATTCAAAGATGAAGTAAGGGAAGTGGGTAAGATTTTAGGACTTGATGACTGGTTCATAAAAAGGCACCCGTTTCCCGGTCCCGGGCTTGCAGTAAGAATATTAGGAGAAATTACAAGATCAAGAGTAAAAAAACTTCAGGAAGCCGATCTTATAATAAGAGAAGAGGTGAAAAAGTCAGGGGTTTATGATGAACTCTGGCAAGCTTTTGGAGTCTTACTCCCTGTAAAAAGTGTGGGAGTAATGGGAGATAAAAGGACATATGAAAATGTATGTGCTGTAAGAATGGTAGTTTCCTTAGACGGGATGACAGCAAGTTGGTATCCTGCAAATTATGAAATTCTGAATAACATTTCAACAAGAATTGTGAATGAGGTAAGAGGAATAAACAGAGTGGTTTATGATATAACTTCCAAACCTCCCGGAACAATAGAATGGGAATAAGGAGTTAAAAATGGATAATGAAGAAAAAATTTTAAAGACAATTGAAAATTTATTAAAGAAAAAGGTTTCGGACATAAGCTCAGATATTACAGCAAAAATTAGGGAAATAGAAGCTAAACTAAAAGAGGTAAAAGAGGCAGGAGAAAAGATAAATATCGCTCTCTCTGAAGAGGAAAGAGATGAAGTTATAAGAACTCTTCCTGTAAGGGAAGAGGTAACTCCGGAAATTCAAGAAAAAAGTGAAGAAATAAATATGTCTCACTTCCGAATGATTATAGAAAAAATCTCTGCTTCAGATACTCAGGCAAAAATTCTTGATAGCATGATGGAAGGCTTAGATTTTCTTACCAAAAGAGCATATTTCTTTGTTAAAAGAGGGGAAAAAATAGTTTGTTTTAAAGCAATCGGAACTAATTTAAAAAATACTTCTGGTATTCTTTTACCATCTTCATTAAATACCTCCATAAAGTATGTTTTCGAAAAGGGAAATTTTTATTATGGAGCACCTCAGCAATTTGAAGAAGAGTATATTTTAACAAAAAAATTAGAACAGCCAGAAGCAAAAGAAATAATGGTTTTGCCAATAAAAATAAAAGGCAAGGCAATGGCTGTAATTTATGTGGATAACAAAGGAGAAAATATTACAAACACTGATGCTCTTTTAATCCTAACAACAGTAACATCCATGTCCCTTGATCTTCTCCCCATAAAAAAATGGGTTACTTCCACTTTCAGAGAGGGGCAGGAGATAAAAAAGAAAAAAGAAGATAAGAAAAAAATCTCACCAGAAGAAGACGAGACACTTGAGCAGGTTGTCATAATTCAAGAGAAAAAAGAACCTGAATCTCTATCACCAGAAGAAGAAAAAAAACACAAAGAAGCTAAAAGGTTAGCAAATGTTATAATCTCAGATTTAACTTCTTACAACAAAGACAGAATTGAAAAGGGGATAAAAGAGGGGAATATCTACAAATATCTAAAACATGAAATAGATCAAGCTGCTGCACACTTTTATAATAAAATCTCTGAAAGTGTGTGGAAAAGAGAAAATTATTTTGAAAAAGCTTTAATTGAAAAGATAGCAAATGGTAATAAAAGCCTTTTAGATGGATTCAATTTCAGAACAGAATAAAAAAAAGAAAACATTATTTTTTCTTTTCATATTAATCTTATTTTTATCTTTTCTCTTTTCAATTCTTTTTTTAATCTATGAAAGCAGAAAATTTAAGCTTAAGGAAAAAAGAGTTTACAAAAAAATATACAAATTTAATTACATAACAGAATTTCAATTTCCTTACCAATATGAAAAGTTCAAAAAGTATAAAGATCTACTCAAAAATGGGAAAAAGAGAAAAGCCTATAAAGTATTCCAAACAATCACATTTCCTCCATCGCTCTCTGATTACCAATTTAAAGAAAATTTAAAGATACTTGCATTTTTAAAAAAAGATAGAAAGATAATGAGAAACTGTACCAAGATAAAAGATTATTACCTTTCTCCTTTTTACTATGATATTTTAAAAACATGTGCCACTACTTACCGAGAAAACAAAAGATGGAAAAATTTAGAAAAGCTTCTAAATGAAAATGAAAGAATATTATCACTACAAACTCCCCTATTTTATTTATTTCTGAAAGGAGAGATCCTCAAACATAAATACGGAAAAGGTAAAAGAAAAGCACAAGACTTATTCAAAAAGATATTAATCAATTACCCCTTTTCAGAATACGAAAAACCAATAAAGAAAATTTATCCGCGACTTTTACGAAAATTAACTAATGAAGAAAAACTAAAAAGAATAGAGAATCTTATTAAAAAAAGAAAGTTAAGAATAGCAAGAGCAGAGCTTTATAAAGTAAAAGATTGTGAAAAAAAAGAATATTTAATTGGTTTAAGCTATTATAAAAGAAGACTTTTTTCTTTTGCCAGAAAGTGGTTCAAAAAAGTTGACCCAGCATCAGAGAGTGGAGTAATTGCCTGTAAATATCTTCTGAGAATATCCTATAAAAGGTCAAAACTTCTCAAAATAGATAATATTTATAATGAATGCATAAGAGCGGGAGCAAATAGAGATAGCTTAAGAGAGATAATGGGTGACTTCTATTTTTCAAATCTGATTTTATTCAGAGCTAAACACTTTTATGAAAAAGCTATAAAATCGGGAGTTCCTCTTATACAGAGGAATGAAATTAAAAGAAGACTGGCGTGGGTAAATTTTGTTTTGGGAGAGAAGGAAAAAACATTTGATTACTATAAAAACAAGCACCTTTATCCAAAGAATGAACCTTCCGCCTCAGACGAATATTGGTATGCAAAATTAAAAGAAGAACTTTTTGGGAAAGATAAAGAAACAAAGGAAATATACAGAAAAATAGCAAAAAATTATTATTATCACTACTACGGGCAGTTGGCATTTAAGAAACTTTCAAGAAAAGATAAGAAAAAGATAGAACAAATGATAGAGCATAGAACTCTTGATCTTTCCTATACACCTTTCATAATAAGCGAATTCAAAAGGCTTGATTTTTTTTCCAAAAACAATCTTATTTCCGAATTTATGAAAGAACTAGAATATTTTTCACTCCTGTATTCATCAGAAGAGCTTAAATATTATTATTTAGATGAGCTAAAAAGGCTTGACAATTTATACTTTATAATAAGAAAAAGACTGGATTTAAAATATCCGTACTCTGTTACTACTCCTGTAAAATATCTTTATTTTGCCTATCCTTTACCTTCAGAATACTTTATGTTGATAGAAAGAGAATCTTCAAGATATGGAGTAGATCCTTACCTTACAATATCTTTAATAAGACAGGAAAGTCTTTTTAATGAAGAAGCCATATCCTATGCGGGGGCAAGAGGATTAATGCAATTAATGTACTACACAGCACGACGATTAGCAAAAGAATTAAATATGAGAAAAGTCTATAAAAGACATCTTTACATACCTCAGACAAATATAAAATTAGGTGTCTATTATCTAAAAAAGCTGTTTGACAGATATGGAAAAGATAATTATATATATGTACTCGCATCTTATAATGCTGGAGAGCACAGGGTTGATTATTGGGATAAAATCTTAAGAAACTTAAACAAAGATGAATTTGTTGAAATGATTCCATTTACTCAAACAAGAAAGTATGTAAAAATAATTTTAACAAACTATTTTATTTATCGAAAAATCTATACCGCTGAGTAAAAATCTATTTTTTAAAATCAAAAGAATAAATTTCTTCTATCTTTCGGAGAGCTTTGTATCCATCCATCAAATTAGAAAAAGGCTGCTTTTTTTCTTTTAAAGCTTTTAATATTTCAAAGTATGGCCCGTCAAAGGTCATATTATTACCCAATCTTTCAAGAGGAAATTTTACTTTTTTTAAATCATTAAAACCTGAATAAAGAGTACTCTCTTCTGCCATATAAAGTTCTTTAATACCATTCCCTACAATTAACTTACCCTTACGACCCTCAATTTCAATTGAAAAGTGAAAGTACTCTCTCTCACCCCCTATTTCAATAAAGATAGGAATATTCCTATTTTTCACAAAAAAAAGTGCTATAACACGAGTTTCCAGTAGCCCCTCTTTTTCCATATACACATCTTTTATTTCAAAATCCTCAAAAAAATATAGCAATAAATCAATAAGATGAGTACCATCGTGAATAAGCGGTCCTCCGCCTTCAAGCTCCAACATTAATTTTTGATATGCTCGGGGGATAGAGCCCAAAAGAACTCTTCCGTAAATTGCTTTTTGCTTCATTTTTATTTCCTATTTTATTGTATT
>CAZWJH010000094.1:0-8464 GCA_964634755.1 uncultured Clostridia bacterium | reverse complement strand
TTTAATCATTATTAATTTAATAAACAGGAAGCGAAATGTCAAGAAGACCTTTTTCGTCAAAAATAATCTACTTTGTTTTTAACATATTTTTATAAAAAGTTCAGAAATTTTGACTTTGACTCTTTTAAAAGAAAGAGCCTTGGTCTCAAAAAAGTAGCTTGGAAAATAGGGTTTTAATAGTATACTATAAGAAGTACTATAATTAGTGAAGTGATTAGCATGATTATTAGTGCTAATGATATTAAAGTTAAAGGGTTGAGTTTTATTGATAAAATCTTGAAAAAAGAAAAGGAACTCTTCATTACATTAAGAGGCAAAAAGAAATTTGTTATTATGGATATTAAGGAATATGAAAGACTCAAAGAAGCTGAACTTGAAGCAATTCTCAGAGAAGCTGAAGAGGATTATAAAAAAGGTAGATTCATTAAAGAAAGTGCTGAGGAGCATTTTAAAAGATTAAAAATTTAATGTATCAATTAGTTTTTACTCAAACTTATCTTAAAAGAAAAAGAATTTATAAAAAAAACACAAAGATTTGATTGAAAGATATAAAAAGGTACTAAGATTACTGGAATTAAACCCAAACCATAATTCATTAAAATTACATAAATTAAAAGGAAAATTCAAAGGTAAATATTCGGTCTCAATAACAATGAGTTACAGAATTATTTTAACTTTTAGTATTATCAGTAATGAAATAACACTCCTTAACATTACCTATCATGAAAATGTTTTCTAAGAAAAATAAAATCATTATTTTCTAATAATTAAGTAATTTTAATATATCATCCTTATTAATAAATTCAATCTCATTGGAATTTTCAATAAAAGGTTTTACATCTTTTTGAATTTTATTAAAATTTAGATTATTAATTTTTTCTTTTAGAAACTTTTTCCATCCAATTTTTTTCAATATCCCAACTTTCTTCGGATTTGTTTGAAGTGTCGCATTGTAAAGAAGTTCGGTATTCGGTTTAATACCTCTTTTCAGATACCACAATAAATCATAATAATCCCTCCCTTTTTCATATTCTCTGAAAAAAATCGCATGAAGTTTTTTTGAAAGTAGTGAAGGCAAATCATAATGATACACTCTTGAATAATACTCTTTCCCTATCAATGAGGACTGATATTCTCCTCCTTTCGGAGGATTAATGTCAATTTCAATATGAATTGAGAGCTGTTTACCATAAGACAAATTCAAAATTTCAAATAAATCAACGAATTTAACATTCAGAACAACAACATTTTTATTCTCTTTTAATCTGATTTCAATTTTATAATTCATTAATGAAAGTTCTCTTTCCAATTTTTTTTTAACATCTTTAGTATCAATTTTATTTAATAGGGAGAAATCAAGATCTTCCGAAAATCTTCTTAAATCAAATATCAATCTTAAAGCGGTTCCACCTTCAAATATCAAATTGCTTGTAAAACCCTTTTTATACAATAAGAATAAAATAAGTTCCTGTAAATACTCTCTTCCGAAATTGAGTTTTAACAAAGGTTCTTCATACCTTGATATGATTTCCTTAAATCTTTCTCTCATAAAATTTCCTCAACATTTTTTTTAACCCATTTAGGATAGTTTTTTAATAATTTTTCTAATTTATCCTTATTTAATAAATCCGAATTTTGTAATCTCAATGATTCTTCTTCAACATGATCAATATAAACCGTATCAAGCAATGCCTTTTCAGGCTTTGCAATGAAAACAGGATAATCATTAATATTAATACTAACATAATCAAAGAACAAATCATTTTTAATCTTTCTGTAAATAAAGTTTCCTACTTTGTTATTAATTTCGTAGGTTGTTCTTGTTGTAACAGAAGTAATTGAATAAACTGCTTCCGGAATCAGATTATAAAATGATAATGCTGACTGAAAGCTAATATAAGAAGGCATATAAATCACATTTGCAATATAAAAAAGAGGAGGGAATTTCCTTAGTTTTTGTGGTAAAAGATAATAACCTTTTCTTAATTCAATTAATTTTCCGAACTTTGCCCATCTGCTCAATTGAGATCTAATTGTTTTCTCATTCCCCCAAAAATATACATCCTGTGGTTTAATAATCAGATTCTTTTCATAATAATTTAGCAAATCCAAATATTTCATTTTAATTCCTTGTATATTATAGCAATAAATTAAAATAATATCAAACAACCTTTCTTTAAGAATAAGCCTTTCCTGTCTTTTTTTTACTTGATTCGGCAAATTTGGCTTTTACCTGTCTTTCAATGGATTTGAGGATTTTCAGGATAATCCCTGATTCAAAAGCGGATACCAATGCTCCATCGCAGAATCTATCATTTCTCACTATTGCCGTTATTAATTTGCATTTTGTGGGAATATCCACCGAATCAAAATCAAAATCGGATTTTCCCATCTCTCTCCCTTCATCCCACTCATACCATTTAAAGCTTATAATTATTGGCATATTGTAAACAACATCAATGAATTTACCTATAACTATACCCTCAACCCACATAGGCATTTGAAAAACACCATTTTCATCTCTAAATCCTCCCACAATTCTACCGAATTCTTTTGTGTTTTCAATTTCAGGAATCAAAGCTAACAAAGGCTTCCAATCCTCAAGAGTGTAAGACTCTATAACCTCTCTGTAATTCTCCTCTTTTAAGTATGTATTTTTCTCCATTTATCACCCTCTTGATTATAAAATAGCACCCAAATCTTCATATGTCAATATTTTAATTATAACCAAATTTGGATAATTGAATAAAATTTTGCACGCTTCGTGCAATTTTTCAATGTAATTTTGCATTTACCGTGCAAAATTTATTTGCCTTTGAATGTTTAATATGAAGCTTTAGGACTTATAAAAATACAATAAAAAACTAAAGGGCTAATGTTCGTATCAAAAGAGCAATAATAAATTCTTTTGATATAATCAAAAGATTTTGCTTGATTTCTTTTGATATTGTGCTATAATTCAAAAGGAGGTATGATATGGAACTAAGAACTCTACTTTTCAGATATAATCCGTGGTGGGAGGGTGAGATAAATTTTATTAAAGCGTATGAAAGAAAAAAACTACTTTCGGAAATGGAAAAGCAATTTTCCAATAAAAACATAATTTTTATTACAGGATTAAGAAGGGTTGGTAAAACAACATTAATGAAGCTTTTTATAAAAAAGCTTATCTTGGAAAAGGGCATTAAGCCTGATTTGATTTTTTATGTTTCTCTTGATGACTTTATTCTCGATAAATATTCTATTTCGGATATTATTGAAGAGTTTAGGAAAATACACCGCCATAGTGTTGATAAAAAAATATATGTACTTTTGGATGAGATAACATATAAAAGGGAATTTCACAGACAATTAAAAAACCTATATGACAGAGAAAATATTAAAATATACGCATCTTCTTCAAGTGCAAGTATTTTAAAGGATAGCTCCGCTTTTTTGACAGGAAGGGAAAGCATTATGGAAATTCTGCCCTTCTTTTTTGAAGAGTATCTTGAACTAAAAGGAATTACAATTAACAAAAGAGATACCTTTATTTTCGAGGAATATTTTGAGGATTATTTAGTGACAGGCGGGCTTCCTGAATATATCCGAACAAAAGATAATAGCTACATAAATTCTTTGATTGACGATATCCTTTACAAAGACATTGTGTTAAAAAATAACATCAGAGACAAAGATATCATAAAGGATTTCTTTTTCCTTCTAATGAACCATAGCTCGGGAGTTTTGAGCCTTTACAAAATTTCAAAAGTGTTAAAACTCTCCACTGAAACAGTCTCAAGGTATTTTGGCTTTTTTTTAAATACATATATTATCGGAAGCGTAAAAAGGTGTGGCAAATTAAACCAAAGACTAAATTCCCCTCCAAAAATTTATTCCGCTGATATTGGTATAAGATACATTTTCAGCGAAGGTAAAAAATTAGGTAAACAGTTTGAGAATTATTTTTATCTTAACTTTAAGAAAGAAAAATTGTGCTATCTTAAAGAGGATTCAATTGAAATTGATTTTTTAATAAATAACAGATATCTTGTTGAAGTTAAATATAAAGAGGGGTTATCACCGGAGCAGAGAAAACTTTTTGAAAAATACGAAGTGGAAGAAAAACACATTATCACTAATCCTGACGAATTAAATAGATTAAAAGATTATTGTTGTAAATAATTTTTTATAAACTCATTGTTTCTTTAATTCCTCTTTCTTTAAAATTCTTTTGGTTTTCTCGAATGACATCTTGTATTTAAGGTCAAAGGCTTTTTTTTACCTGTCCTTCAATAAAGTACCACTAAAATAGCATACTCCGACATAATACAATTTTTCTCCGTGAAAAACTGTATTGCACTGCAGGTTTTTCCAGTAAAAAGCTGTATCAAAAACTAACGATTTATGAACTATAATTTCCACTTTTATCGTAACCACGATTACGGTAATGGATTTTACAACAAAATGATCTTCACTTCATAGTTGTATTCAAAAAGAAAAGTATGTTTTTTATAAATAATTAAAATCACAAACTATTCAATTTTTCTTTCAATTCATCAGGAATTATTATTTTTAACCCTTTTTTCTGCTTTTCATAATAAATGATATAACCTTCCAAATTCTCACTTAAGTTCTTTTCAATATTATATGTTATAGGCTTCAGAATAACGGGAATATCACCTATATATCCGTCAATTCCCCTACCCTCTTCATCAGGCGTAGATAATTTATAAGAGGTCCCGAATGTTTCCGCAATCTTTTTCAAAATAGCCTTCTGAAATTTTAAACCTACGAATGTTTTTACAATTACCAAATCTCTCACCCATAGTCTTATCATACTCTCATCAATTTTCTCCATTGCTTCTTTAAGATTATTAATCATCTCCGAGATCTTTTCCGTAGCTTTGTCTATGGAATCCGGATATTTTTCCATATACCATTTCTCCCATTCTTCCAAGGTTTTCCCCGGAAATTTATTTATAAGGTCGCTCATTTGTCCGACAACTTTAGGTCTGGTGCCTTGAGCGTTTTGATTCGCCAAATTAAGAATTTGTGTCACATACTTGGGAAACTCGGGGCTTTCTATTTCCAATAACTCTCTAATTTCTTCCGTTTTTAATTTTAATTCCATTAAAGCCCCCATTATACCATCTTCTCTCTCTTATTAAATATTTCCTTGGTTTTTACTCTTTTCTCCGTGGATAACTTGAGATTAATAAATTTTTTTCTCATATCATAATTATTGCTTTTATCAGCTAATGCAAGTCCGCTCTCTATTAAATACTTATTTACGAATATTTTGTTTTTAAGGTAAACATATGCTTCAACATAATTGTTATTTGCAATATAATTTTTATCAAATTTAAGATAAACTTTTTTTCTCAAAAGATAATTCTTTAAATATGAAATAGTCTTTTCAATATCAGTTATAACAACACCTCTGAACTTCACAATTATTCCCGTGTCTAATCTCAAACTTCCGTCACTTAAAATCTCAGCAACTTTGTAAAACTCATTCTTCTTGAATTTTAACTTTTCCGGTTCAACAATGGGTTTCGCATCTTTTATTCGAGGTTTATAATCAATTTTCTCGGGAACAATTTCTCCCTCCCTTTTCATAATCTCAATATCCTCTCTATTTGAAAATAATCCTTCCATCCCTATCTTTTTCTTTATAATATCAAGAAATTTTTCATTAATTTCATAACCAATAGCTTTTCTGTTAAGCTCTATTGCGGTTTTCAAGGTTGTACCGCTTCCTGCAAATGGGTCCAAAACAGTTTCACCTGTGAAAGTAAACATTTTTATTAATCTTCTTGGTAATTCATCAGGAAACATTGCTTCATGATCTATCTGTTTAGCTCCGCCAAAATACCAGTGCCCGTAAAAATATTCTTTCCATTCCTCTTTGGTAAGTTTTGATTTTTCTTTAACCTCTTTTGAAACTTTTTTGCTTTTCCCCTGTTTTTTAAAAATCAAAATATGCTCATAATCAATTTCAACCATTCCATTCGGAGGATAAGGATATGAGCCCATAACATTAGCTCCGCCGGTGGTATTCATAGTGGTTTTTTTCTGCCATACAATAGAGCCCATATAATCAAATCCTATATCTTCACATTGAGAAATTATCTCCGCATGCAAAGGTATTATCTTGTATCTGCCATAAATTATTGCTCTTGCAAATTGATCTCCTATGTTAATAACTAATCTCCGTCCGGGTTCCAAAACTCTGTACGCCTCTTTCCAAACTCTGTACAAATCTTTTAAATATTCATGGAGAGTCTGCCCGTAACCTATCTGATTCTCAACACCATAGTTTTTTATTGACCAATAGGGAGGAGATGTAACAACTAACTGGACAGAATTATCCTCAATTTCAATCATCTTTCTGCTATCACCTATAATTACTTTTGCTCTGTTTTTCATTCTTTATCCGATTTTGAAAGAATCACCGATAACTTACTGTTCAGCGGAGAGCAGTCAGTTATTTTGGCTTTTATTAAAACTCTTTTTTGAGATTTCCGTACACCACACATTATCTTAAAAAAAAACATACCTTTATTCTCCCTTAAAAATATAGCTTTTTTAGATATCTTTGTCAATTATATTTTAATGTTTCCGATGAAGTTTTTCTCATTAATCTTAAAATTTTAGTTTAATGTGTTAAACTAGTATTGTGATAATTAGTTTAATAAGGTGAACTAATAAAGGAAAAGGCTTTATTGTTAAGATTCACAAAACAAAAACAATTAAAATTATGCGGTAAGGAGTAATTTATTGGCTAATGTATCTTTCCTAATATACTATGACAATTTTCCACATATTTTCACTATTATATTAGGATGACAAACTATGATTCTATCCTATTATAATAGGACAATATGAAGAAAAAGGTTTTTTTATGCTTTTTAAGATTAGGCTTTGAGGATTTCTCCTATTAAGAAATTTCCACAACAATGCTCAATCATTCAATGTTTCACTAACTTAATTAATGTCTCATAAAGTTCATTTAACAAAAATACAGAATATACAGGCAGATTTATAATTGATTTGTTCTTGTAAACTTCAAGATTATTTGTTGATAAAATTATCCCAAAATCCGATTTTTTCTCTTGCAGAAATATCTTTAAACTTCCTGAATACTTTTTCTTTCCTGACTTTACTTCAAGAGGTATGATTCTATTATTCAAATTTATAAGGTAATCAACTTCAGCATTTGTTTTCTTTTTTTTCCGCTGATTATTTTCTATGATAATTTTTTCTCTGTTCCAATAATATAATTCCGGTTTTTTGTATGGATTTTCATAAGAAATGAGTTCAGCTCCCACAAAGTTCTCAACAATCATTCCTTTTAGCATAAAATTCTGCTCAATATCCTTCATCCACTCGCTTCTATCACTACCCAGAATTGATTGCATTAACCCTATATCAATAAAAATAACTTTGAATTTTTTCTCATTTTTTTCCGCACCAAGAGGAAGTCCATTAGCAGATGTGTGAAAAACTCTATAAAAAACACCTGCTTTTTCGAGCAAAAGAAGAGCTTCCTTTATTTCTCGGGATTTAACTTCCCTACTTATGTTACTGTAAACATACTTTTTTCCTATATATAAAAGAGTATTAGCATAAACAATGTCAATATATCTTATCTTGCTTTTCTTTGAATACTTTGGAAAATCATCTCTGTATCCATTTATAATATCCTCGGTTATTCTTAATATTGTTTCAAAATCATCAGGATTATTAATGTATGAGTTCACAACTTCCGGCATGCCACCTATAGTAAGATACTCAGATAAAAACATTAACAAATCTTTGTGAATAGGCTCTGATATTCTGCCATTTAAAATATTTTCTTTTAAGAGATCGATATATTGTTCATACCCCTTGTTAATTAAAAACTCTTTGAAATTCAGAGGATAAAGGTATAAACTTCTTATTCTTCCCACAGGTAAACCTACCTTTTCAATTGCAAACTCTAATAATGAACCTGCCCCTATTAAAAATACATCTTTTCTTTTTTCATAAAAATATCGCATTAATACCAGTGCATTTGGGCATTCCTGAATTTCATCAAAAAAAATTAGTGTGTTTTGTGTGATTTTTGTTCTAAATCTTGCGGATAAATATCTTAATAAAAAGTTAGGATCAAGGTTTTCATTAAGTATTGGGCATATATTTCGCTCATATTCAAAATTAACTTCAATAAAATTATCAAACTCGTTTTTTGCAAACTCCCTTACCAAATAAGTTTTCCCCACTTGCCTTGCTCCTCTGATAAGAAGTGGCTTTCTATTTTCTTCTCTTTTCCATTGCCTTAACTTTTCAATTAACAACCTATACATAATAACTCCTTCATTGTAATTATAGCCCATAAATAATAATACATCAATATTTTTGGTTAAAATTCCAAGTAAAATTTAAGCATTTTTGGTCTAAATTCCAACTATTATTTGAGTAAATTTGGCAAAAATTCCAA
>CAZWJH010000093.1:0-8729 GCA_964634755.1 uncultured Clostridia bacterium | reverse complement strand
CATAATGATTAAAAAATTCCCTTAAAAAATAAGTCTTTCCTATCCCGAATTTACCTGAGAAAAATATTCTTTTGTTATTCTCAATACTTATATGTTCGTAAAATTTAGGGAATAATTCTTCAATTGGGATTTTGAATGTAAGATTATTGTTAGTATTATTCATTGTTTTTCCTCTTTTATTTTTCCATATAGAGACTCCAAATTCTTTATATCTTCCTCGATAAAATCCTTTTCAGTGGTTAGTTCATTATTAAGCTTCGCTTTATTAAGCTCTTTTTGATTCCATTGGCTGATTTTTTGATTTATTAAATTTGTCATAGTTAGATTATATCTATTTAATAGGTTGTTTATTATTGATATATCTTCTGGTGAAAAATTATCATACATGTAACCCAATTGAAAGTATCTCTGCAAAAAGAAAGTTTGAAATTCATTGTATTTCAAATAAATGTATATTTCATGATTATCTCCATTTACTTTCTCAATAATTTTTGAGATATCATCTTTCAGTTTTTTTAAAAGATAAATATTAAATTCAAATTCTTTTTTTAGGCTTCTTATCAATGTTTTTTTAGTTTTTTTCTCCTTTTTGTCCTCCACAATATGGAATAAAATAATCGAGAAAATAAACCCCAAGACAGCACCTAAAAAGGTAGAAAATAGGTTTTGAAAAAAGCTTATTTGTTCCTCCCGATTTAACAAATCTATTTTTAGTGATTAATGTTATAGCCATTTTCCATTTGCTTTTTTTATCCTAAACTGTTTAATAAAATCCATTAATATCTCATTGTTTGTTAGGTCAAGCCATTTATTTATTTTGTTTATAAGATATAAGATTGTATCAACATATTTTTCCAAATAATCTGGATTTAACTTATAATAATTGGTCAAGTTTGGGATTATTCCTAGAGGGAAATCTCCAAAATTCAAAACTATAGCTTTTTCTTTATCTATTCTTTTCATTAATAGATATCTTCTGTCCATTTTATTATCTTGAGATATTTTTGAACCATGAATAACAAATAAATCTTTCTCTTTCTCTTTAAGTTTAATAAAAAATTTGGAGGAATATTCTGTCCAGAATTTTGCATAAATAGGAAACCACTCATAAATATCAATAATAGCATGCAAAATTTCTCTTTTATAGTAAGGTGAACATAAAGCTTCTGATATAATTTTACGAAAGTTTTCTTCATATTCATCGAAACTTTTCAATAAATAAAAACCCAAAATCTTTTTATCTTTTAGTAATTTGTTTAAATTCTTTTTGTCAATATTTAAAAAATCTTGTACTTCTTTAAAAAAATTTGGTTTCTTACTATTCATTTTTATAAAACGAATAAAATGAGAAATTAAACCTAATATCTCCTGGTCTATTTTTTCCTTCAGAAAAAGGAAAATTTTGTCATCTATGATACCTTTATAAATCATTTCTTTTATTGCATTTCTAATTTCACTCGTAAGTTTTTTTCTAACATTAATTTTGTCATCATCTTTTAGACTATAAAACATTATTCTCCGATTTCTTAAATCAAAAGGTAAATCAATCAAATCTCCATATTTTGTATTGTAAATACATATAATTCTTTCCCAACCTATTACTCTGGCAGCATATCCTAATTCTAATAACACATTTGGATTGGGAGTTTTCCTTGAATCTGGATCTTTAGAATTTATTATTGAAATATCAGCTACAAAAACACTACATCTATTAATTTTTTGAAATATTGTTTCGGCAATATCTGGGGTTCCGGTAATATTTCTTGTAGCTTTATCAAATCTTATGTCTATACCTATTGGTTTCATTTTTTTTATTTCTTTAAGAGCATCTTTAATACATCTCTCAATAAAATTTAAATTATTACTCTTGGGAAGATCTGATTCCCAAGAATAAAATAAAGTTCTTTCCAATTATTCCCCCCAAACTTCTTTTATTTTATCCTTTATTTTCTGTTCATAAATTTTTATTAATTCTTTCAGTTGATCAATGATTTTCTTTTCTTTTTCTATTTCTGCTACAATCTGTTTTTGGATTTCTAAAGGTGGTAGAGGTATTTTTAATTCTAATAATTTTTTAACATCAGCTCTTGGCATCCGTGTACCTGATTTATTTTGCATAATATAGTCAATAGTCTTTTGATCGCGTAAGAATATGACAAGATACTCTCTAAGTGAATTTATTGGCAATAGTGGTATAAATTCTGTTGTACATTTCCCTTTAAAATCTGGTAAAGCTACTTTATTTAGGTATGGTCTTAATTTTCCATATAAAATGTGCCTTTCGTCAAAAAGAAAAGTTGTACTTTTAATTTTTGGATTTACATTTTTTCTTAATATTTCACCAGTACCGCTTTTTACATCTTCCATTCCTAAATAAGGTAAATCTTTACCTATTTCTGATGAAGGGGCAATTTGTATTTTATCTTCGCGACACACCTCCCCCAACTTCACCTTCGGCCAATTCGGATCAATTTTTATCCTCGGCTTCCAGTTTTCCACTACCTGACGGGCGCCGTCAATGATTTTCTGGTAGCTGTCCAGTTCGGCAACGATTTCTTTTTGCACTTCAAGGGGTGGGAGAGGGATTTTTACTTTCCCTAAATTTTTTCTACTAATCCTTTTTCTACTTGAGCCTGTTAAGTATTGATTAATTTCATTATAATATTCATTACTTATTGTTAAATAAAGTAAATAATGTGGCAATATTTTTGTTCTATCGACTCTTACAATTGTACAATCTACTGCTGCGATCATGCGTGTATCTAATTTTGGCACGAGACAAGCTCTTCCAACTGGTTCAGGTAATCTAGAAATAAGAATATCGTTGGGAAACACTTCAGTACAATTTAATTTATTAAAAGTTTCTTCGTCAATAAAACGTGCTTTCTCAGGTTTATCTAAGCATTCTCCATTTCCAATGTTTCCTGTCTGGATAAGTCTAATTCCATTTTTAGATTGATCCTTTGTTTCTATCCAGTCACCATCAGTAAACAATTCACAAATGTCTCCCAACTTCACCATTGGCCATTTTACTTTACTATAATCAATTGTTTCTCTGTATCTGTCTCCTGTGAGATTGTATTCTTCGTTTTCCGCCAATTTTTCTTTTTTTACCCATAGTGCGAGTTTTGATTCTATTTTTTCTCCTCTCTGCCATGCTTTTAGAATCTTATAAGCTTCGGGTAAATCATTTTTGTCAATTCTTCTTCTCTGTGCCCCCAAATCAAAGCCATCATTTTCAACTTTTACAAAGAGAATCTCATCTGTTCTTTTTGCTATTCTTCTGTCAAGAAAAAGGATTGATGTCTTCACTCCCGCATAGGGTTGAAACACACCTGAGGGCAAACTGACAACAGCATAAAGCCCCCAGTTTTCAACCAAATTTTTTCTCAACGCTTTATAGGCTTTTGCCGATTGGAAAATTATTCCTTCCGGTACGATTATCCCGGCTTTGCCATTGATTGTCAAATGCTCAGCAATATAATCAACAAATAATACCTCTGATCTATTTGCCTGTATTTGAAATCTTTTGTGAGGACGGATACCCCCTTTCGGAGTCATAAACGGTGGATTGGCAAGGATTACATCAAACTGCTCATCCCATCTTTCCTCATAAGTTAATGTGTCATACTCAAAAATTTGTGGGGTTGAAAATCCGTGAAGATACAGATTCACCAAGGATAGCCTTACCATATCAGGGGAAATATCATAGCCAATTATGTTCTTTGATAATCTTATTCTATCATCAGGGGATAATAAATCCCCTTTGTATCCTCCGTTTCTCTGAACTTCCACGGAAGCCACATCTTTTGCCTGAGTTTCCGCAAAAGAGGGAATGTATGTGTTTTCATCGTAGTTTGAGGAATACTTCCTTATGATGTGTTTGTACGAAGAGATTAAAAAGCCGGCGGTTCCGCAAGCAGGGTCAAGGATTCTGTCCTTTTTGTCAGGAGCAACAATTTCAACGATAAAATCAATTATGTGTCTTGGTGTCCTGAATTGCCCTGCATCTCCCTGACTCCCCAAGATCGAGAGAAGATACTCATAAGCATTGCCTAAATTTTCGCTGTGATCATAGGTAAATTCATTAATCTCTTTTAAAAATAAATTTAAGGTCTCAGAATCACGATAAGGTAGGTAAGCATCTTTAAAAATTCTTCTGAAAAGCTCAGGGATTCTTTCTGATTTTGAAAAAGCATCCAGAGCTCTTGTATACAATTGCCAGCGCTCAACACCTGAGAGCTCCTTACTCATTAACCTGCGCCAAGAAAATTCTTTTAATTCTCCGACAAAGAATTGAGGTTTGCCGCCCAATTCTTCGGCTTCAAGATCCATATCATCCATAAATTTGTAAATTAATGCGGTTGTTATTTGCTCCACCTGTGTTTTTGGATCCGGGACTTTCCCAACCAAGATGTTTCTTGCATTATTTATTCTGCGTTTAATTTCCGCATCTAACATATTATTTCTCCATTTTATTTTTAGGCAACATAAGTGTTCAGGGACACATAATCTTTGACATATTCAACAATAATATTCATCCAATCACCGAGAGTTTTTAATTCATCAAGAGGGAAAAGCGGGGAAAAGTTCAGCTTTGTAAAACTCTTTTCATCAATTATCTTTCTGAATTCTTCATTGCTTACATAGGCTTTTAGAAAATTTTTGATTGAAGGTATAAGTTCGCTATCGGGCTTGTAAATGGATATGAATTTTGCACACTCATCCTCTAACATTTCGTTTTTGGTTTTAAATCTATCTATTCTTCCGAAAACGATTTCCAAAAATTCTCTCCATGTTATTCGACGATCCAAGTTGACACTTTTTCTGATTTTTTCAAGTGTAAGGTAAAGCTCCGGTTTGTTTTCGTATTTATCCCTTAGTATTCTTATTGCTCTATCCCATTGCTCCTGTTCGATGGCCTGTTTTATCTCTTCATCTTCGCTAATTTTTTCTTTTGCTTTCTGGAATAATTCCCTATCTATTCTCATTCCCTCAGCACCAATAGAAATTGTTTCTATGTTCTTTACATCGTCAGGCTCTTCTATTTCTATACTGTCAATTGTAATATTAGGAATATATGTTTCGCCGCTTCTCTGGCCGGATTTTTCCGGCGGGAGTTTTATTACTTCATCATAGTTGTATTTTTCTTCAAAAAATTCATAATTTGCAAAGAAATCAAATATTGAAAAATTTTCTTTTTCAATTTTGTAATTATTACCATGGCTATCAGTGTATTTGAATGTATATTTTCTTGTACCCCTACCTTTTATTTGAACAAATGTGGTAGGAGAAAAGATAGGTCTGAGAAGAACAAGGTTGAGAATGTCTGGGCAATCATAACCTGTGGTCATCATTCCGACAGTTACGCAAACCCTCGTTTTGCTGGATTTATAATTTTCCAAAAACTTTGTATGGCCTTTGAGGTTATTGTTAGCAAAGGCTATGGCAAATTGCTGAGCATCGGGGATACTTGATGTCACCTGAACTGCAAAATCGGAGTTGTATTTTCCCGGCCATAGAGAATGAGCCATTTGATTTAATATTTGAGTGATTTTTGCTGCATGATTCTGACTTACACAAAAGACAATGCTTTTCCCTGTTTCTCCTGAAATTGGATCTTTCTTGGCTTTTTCTAAAAAAGCTTTGCAAAATACCTTGTTTGTTTCTTCAGAGAAAAATTTCTTTTCAAAATCTTTATGGACAAAAATTTTCTCAACAAGATTTCCTTCCTCATCTTCTACAAATACTGAATACCCTTTTTCAGAAAGAAGCTCCGTAGTAATTTCTGTGCGTACATCATAGACATAAGGATTAACCAAATAACCATCCTTGACACCATCAATTAAACTGTATCTAAATGTTGGCTCTCCGCTTTCGCAACCAAAAGTTTTATATGTATCAAGTAATTGTCTTCTTTCCCATGCTCTTATATCATTGGGAGAAAGGTCTTCCGGATTAATGTTTTTGAGATAATTTTTTGGGGTGGCTGTAAGACCTAACTTAAAACCTATAAAATACTCAAACACAGCCCTTGAGTTTCCGCTTATGGATCTATGGGCTTCGTCCGATATAACAAGATCAAAATCGGTCGGAGAAAAAAGCTTTCTATATTTATTCTGAACCAACAGACTCTGGATTGTGGTAACAACTATCTCAGCTTTTTTCCAATCATCTCTGTTTTGCTTATAGATAACAGTGGTGTAGTCATTTTTCAAATACTGAACAAAACTTTTGTAAGCTTGGTTTTCAAGTTCAATTCTATCAACTAAAAATAACACCCGTCTGGCATTTCCTGTTTTTAGAAAAAGTTTAATAATCGCGGCAGAAACAAGGGTCTTGCCTGTTCCTGTGGCCATTTCAAAAAGAAAACGGGTTTTGCCTTCTTTTGCAGCCTGTTGTAAGGCTTTGATTGCATTTAACTGATATGGCCTTAATACTTTTAAGTTTTTATTTGCAAGATAAATAATCCTTCTGTCGGCAACTTTAAATAAAGGATCTTCTTTAAAGAAAGGGTCCTGTGTTTCTGCGATAAAATATTCATCAACATATTCATTTACAAGTCTGTCAATGTTCGGTTTAAATTGTTTTTTATATGCTAATGACTCCGGAGTGGGGAACTCAGTGATGATTTCCGGATTGCCTGTCTCTATATCCCAAAAATAGTGAATATCTCCATTTGAAAGGATAACAAATCTCACATTTAAGGAACGGGCATATTTTCTCGCTTGCTCTTTGCCATACAAAGGATTTTTGGAGCTACTTTTAGCTTCTAATACCACAAGGGGATTTCCATTGTCATCAAGCAATAGAAAATCAACAAAACCATTTTTTGTTTTTTCAAAATCTTCGCCCATCTCATTAATCTGACTTTCAGAAATTTTAACATTAGGTTCCAAAACTACATTTGCAGGTCCTCTTTCATCATCAAAGAAACGCCAACCTGCTTCTTCAAGAAGTTTGTTGATTTTAATTCTCGCAAGAGCTTCTTTTTTTCTCGTCATATCCCACTCACAATTTATAGTTTACAATTTTTCCACTTAATGTTCAAGATAATTTTAAAAATGCTGGGACAGCTGTTCAGCTCGGAGCTGTTCGGCTTTCTTTCTCGTCTCTATCATTCATCCACCCTGTACTAATAGTTTACAATTTTTTACCCTAATGTTCAAGATAAATTATAAAAATGCTGGGACAGCTGCTCGGCTGAGTGCTGCTCGGCCCTGTTCGCCGTAGAGAATGCTCAGCTTTGTAAACACTGCTCGCTCCTGTTCGCATAGCGAATGCTCTGCTTGGATATTTTATAAAAGTTTTTTGTATATATATACAAAATACTTGACATTATTTTGTATGTATGTATAATTTAATTATGATTAAGAATCGCTATATTCTTGAAAATGTTCTTGAAGATTTGAATGAAAAAATGGTTTTTATAGGAGGTCCCCGTCAGGTAGGAAAAACCGTATTTGCAAAGGATATAATTGGCAGAAAGTTTAAATCATCATATTACAATTGGGATAATATAGAAAGCCGACTAAAAGCTCTCAAATCCGAATGGAATTATAATTCAGAGTTAATCATACTTGATGAATTTCATAAGTTTCCAAAATGGAAAACTTGGATTAAAGGTGAATACGATATGCACAGGGAAAGATTCAAATTTATCCTTACAGGAAGTGCAAGACTTAATATCTTTCGGAGGGGAGGAGATTCTCTTCAGGGAAGATACTATTATTATACTTTATTTCCATTCACTCTATCAGAAGTCGAAGATATAAATAATGAATTTACACCTCTTGAAGAGCTAAAAATCAGAGAAAAAGAGTTTGAATCCGTAAATGAGCTTATAAAGTTCGGAGGATTCCCTGAACCACTGTTTAAACAGAGTGAAAAATATCATAGAAGGTGGGTAAAGGATAGATTTGAAAAACTAATTGATGAGGATATAAGAGATCTTACACTATTAAGAGACACAGGAAACCTTCTTCTTTTATCCGAAATTCTTAAAACAAAAGTCTCATCAGTCCTTTCAATAAACTCTGTATCACGCGAACTTCAAGTAAACTTTAGAACAGCTGAAAACTGGATTGCAGTTTTTGAAAAATTCTATTATTGTTTTAGAATACCGCCTTATAATAAAAAAAGCATAAAATCCGTGAAAAAAGAAAAAAAATTATATATGTGGGATTGGTCTGTGGTTGAAGATAAAGGAGCAAGGCTTGAGAATCTTGTTGCACTTCATCTTTTGAAATTTGTCTTTTACCTCAGAGATGCCGAAGGTTATGATGTAAATCTTTTTTACATAAGAGATGTGAATGGGCGAGAGGTTGATTTTCTTGTAAGTTTTAAGGGTTTACCATGGTTCAGTGTTGAAGTTAAAGCAAATGATACGGCCCTGTCAAGGAATCTTCTCTATTTTTCGGAAAAGCTTAAAATTCCCTACAATTATCAACTTGTAAACAAAAAAGGTGTTGATTTTTTAAAATCAGGAGTGAGAGTTATTTCCATGAGCAAATTTTTGTCCGCACTTGTTTAAAGATTATAGTTCTTCAAGGCTTTTATAATCTTTTGCTTCGGATTCCTCTTTTACCTTTATAAGATGTTCCTCTATCTTGTCCTCAAAATCAAATCCCAAAGTTTCTTCTATCTTTTTTAAAATATTCCCATGAAATCAAAACATCCGTAGGATTACCTTTTTCATCATAAACTATTTTTTTTACGGATAATTATTT
>CAZWJH010000092.1:0-8732 GCA_964634755.1 uncultured Clostridia bacterium | reverse complement strand
TTTACTCCACTCCAATTTTTTTGCAAAAAAAGTTGACTTTAGTCCAATTTTTTGGCGTCAATGACTTTAAATATAGAAGAGAGATTTATTTTTAGCCAAATTACCACCTACGAAGTGGTAATATAGGAATGGGAAAAAGGAGAGATTGTAAAATGTAAAAGTATAAACTATTACTCTAAAATCAAACCTTTTAAAATAGATAATGATCTTTGATCTTCTTTCCATTCTTCTACAAATTTCTTGTAGGATATAGGATCTATCTCTAAATAAGGAGAAAAGTTACATACTCCCTCTTCATTCTTTCCTAAATACTCATCATACGAGGAATACTTCCAATCCTCAGGATTATCTACCAATCCAGCTGATGTAGGATTAAGATGAATATATCTTGTCAAATGAAGCAAATATTCATCATTTTTCACCAACACATTCTTAAACCGACCCTGCCACAAAGGTCCCTTTCTGTTATTATTTATATTAAAATATCTCGTATAACTGTTTAAAAGATTTTTCATATAAATTGATATCCCCATATCTACCAATTGAACCAAAACAAAGTGAAGATGTGTAGGCATTATACAATAAGCAACAATATCAACAAGACGCCTTTTTCTCTTTAATTCCTCCAATATCTTGTGCTTGTCTTTTAATCTTTTATATATGGAATACTTAATATGAGGATTACTATACATATAGTATTCCATAAGTTCCACTATTCGTTCATAGTCTTTGTCAGACCTGAAAATCTTATATCCTTCTATACTTTTAGTAAATATATGATAAAAATATCCGGTAATCAGAGGATCTTTACGCATATGCTCTCCTCTAATTTATAATAGTTATTATAATAAATAATATTATATAACAGAAATTTTAATGCTTATCAATCTTACCACCCAATCTTACCACCTACGAGGTGGTAAAATGGCACTTTCATTTTATACTCTAATACTATTAATGGAATTTCTTGTTTTTTTATCAATTTAAGATTTTGATTTCAGGCAAAGCAAAATTCATAATAGGAGCAGTTGCGGCAGAATTGATTTTTTTCGGGATGTGGAGGTTTTTCAAGGGATATGATTTTTTTAATCTCTGATATAGTTTCCTTGTTTACCTCATACCTTTCTTAGGTATCTTTTCAAAACATCAGTTACCTAAATACGGAACATCACGGTTTTTTGGAATTAACACGATAGCCTACTGAAATGGTAACATCAAGATTGTAAAGATTCATTTTTCGTCTTTTCCCATCAGCTGCAACCTGTGCAAATTTTGTACCGGTTGAATTTTTGCTAAGTTCTCCTGAAAAGTGGATGTTATCTGAAAGTCAAGAGGGATAAGGGTAAATAATTCCCTGTGGTAAAAAATCTGCCAAGAGTGGCACCGTTTACAATGGGTAAACCTATTTTTATCCGTTTTTGTAGAGCCCTTGCATGCAAGGGCTCTACGGGAAATTTGTTGTTGATTATCATAATATTTTAATTTCGCAAAAAAATTCTTCATCCTAAGAGAAAATCGATAAAAATATCTCGGGAGTTTTTTGCAAATCTTGTAAAAGCTAAAATTCCTATGAGCCTTTGATTTTGCCCTCGACTGGTACAGCTTTAAGATTTAACTCTCCTCAGTTTTACACATAGCAGAATCATTTGTAAAGTGATATTTTACAAAAAGTCATAACTTGTTCTATATTTCAGCTAATGCTTGGTTTTATTAATGTTATTAAAAACTGTTTTCTAACACTCAGCTCCAGCAAAATTCATAATATTTTTTTTATCAAGTAATATAACAGAAAAGAGGAGGAAAGCTGGGCTGCCGTACCAGCTGAGCAACAAAGTTTATCTTGTGATAAAACAATCTTCATTTTATGTTGATTTAAAGTGCTTCAACCTATTGTTAGTAAATATTTCCTCTGGTATTTATATCCACAATTTTTATCTCTTCTTCCTCAAGAACAAAAATCACTCTGTATTTTCCAACTCTCAATCTGTACATATTTTTCACCCTCTTACCCTTTAACTTTTTTATATCTCCATAATCAGGTAATTTTTCAATCGACTCAATTAACCTTCTCTGTAGCTCTTTGTTTAGCTTCTTTAAATAATTTACGCTTGTTCTACTGTAAACTATTCTCATAAACCAAGTTCTTTTCTCACCTCATCTGAAGAGATAAACTCATCATTTTTCAAAATATTCAAAAGCCTTTTCTCTTCTTCATCACTTAGTTTTAGTTCACTATCCTTACCTTTATTATCAATCATATATCTCAAAGATTCCCTTATGAGTTTGGACAAACTTATTCTTTTAACAAATGCAAAACTTCTTGCCTTTTCATAAGTTTCTTCATCTATGGTTATATTCAATCTTTTCATTTTTTCCCTCCAATACATATATACGCTATTCTGTATTAATTGTCAAGGGGGGTTAAAAAACCCGAAAGCTCGGATGTTATAAGCCATGCGATTTTTATTTCTCTCTTACCTTTTGTTTTATTAATGTTATTAAAAACTGTTTTCTAACATTCAGCTCCAGCAAAATTCATAATAGGAGCAGTTGCGGCAGAATTGATTTTTTTCGGGATGTGGAGGTTTTTCAATGGATATGATTTTTTTAATCTCTGATATGGCTTTTTCTAATTCCTTTTCAATCTCATCCGTAAGCTCAACCTTAAATCTTTTCTTTTCTTTCGGAATCAAAAGCTCTCCTTTTGCAAAAATATCTTGCTTTTTAAGCTCCATAAGATAAAAAGCAATCTGCATTTGGGCAGGTTTTAAAAATTTTGAGGATTTTTTAATCTCGCATACCCAAAGCTCCCCGTCTCTCTTTTTAATCAAATCAATCTTAATGCTCCCGAAACTAATCTCCTTAACCTCTCTCCTATAACTCTCCTCAGCAATTATCCGCCCGATTTCAAGAAGCTGATTGTCTTGGTTGGAGTTGATTTCTCTTGACATAAGCCAAACTTCACGCTTGCAGACATAGTAGTACCACATGAGAGTGCCTGTGATTTTTTTAACTTGCATTAGATAAAATAAACATGCTAAAATCTCTTTTCAGTCCTGTATTGTAACCATATGTGTCTTTAATAAAGTTATAAAGAATTAAAAAATCCTCCATCTGTCAAATCCCTAAACGGACATACTTTAATTATCATTTTAGCTCCTTGTATTTTTCACCAATAATGATCCTTGGGGAAAAGGTAAATTGTTATTTATATTTAATGTTTCCAACTCTAATACATTAATTTTATTTTTTGGTTTAATTTTAAGGGTGGTTGGAAATAAAATGCTATTTTCCTCTTTTATTGGGAAAATATAAGTAATAAGTGGTAAGTTTTTTTTACTTTCATCCTTCATACATTTTTCATGAATCATGTAAACTCTTCCTGTTCCTGCAGTAATTTCTATTTGTTCAAAAGAGAAAGGAAAAGGGAAAAAAGTTTCAATTTCTTTTTCAATGGTGTATTCTTTTATATTATAAATAGGATATATTCTTTCTATAGTTAAAGCGGATTCGCTATCACCCATGGTTAGAGAAGTTCTTTTCAGGCCTAATAGTAGCATAGATAACAGATTGTCTTCGTTTTTCATTACCGCAATAATTTGCACATTTTTTGTAAATCCAAATTCCCTCCCGAGCGAATTAGTAGCTTTTCCCCCCATTTTAATTTTCCAATTAAATATTGCAGACGTAGTGTAACTTTTAACTATACAAGGAGATAAGAGTCTCGCTCCTACCCAAATAATCTTACTTTCTAATTCTTTTAGATACTCACGAGGATGTTTTTTATTCTCCACTCTCTGTAACGCATTTGCGAGCATTCCTATAACTGCAGAAGGTGGTAAAACAGGATAAATTAAAGCAGACTGCCATGTGTAAGGAATCCTGATAGAAAAAAGAGAGTTTAAACGGACATCAAAAATTAGTGCTTTCATAGTTTCAATAAAATTTCATTAAATATCCGATTTATACTTTCTTTCTTTACAATTCCACCCACATTTAAATCTTCACTTCCCCAATAAAGAATCTTAGCGTCTGCCGGAGTTACTCCTTTTGTTTTCTCTATATAGTCAGCATACATAGGAGACACAGGGAAAGGTAAAGGACCAACTTCTGAATAAATAGCAATTATTTCAATGGGATTCCAATGAGGAATAGCGTGAGAAAGTGAAGCTCCCATCTGTCCCGAAATGAGATAACGGTATGCCTCAATCGCAATTTTTATTCTCTCTTTCCGTTGATTATCATCTATTGCATAAGGATTATCACTCCCAAGATTCAATTCTACAAGTCCAATTCTTTCAATATCAAGGGCAGAGACAAATGCATAAATACCGGAAGCATAAGATTTATTAAAAATCATCTGAGCTGCACTTTCTCCTTCTGCCATAGCCTCTTGTTGGGATACTCGTGTATGTACTACTTGTTTTGAAGTAGTCTCTTTATCAAGCACAGGCATAAGCCATGAAAACATAACTCTTGAATTTCTTCTTGATGATACTCCCGCTTCACCTTCTTGGCGTGCACCTTGTGCTATTAAATATCCATGAATATCGCAAATTGCGCAATCTTTAACAGCATCATTTTCATTTTTTGCTATTTGTTCAAGTTGGTTGTTATTAATCCTTCCTGGGCGTATAGGCTCACCTGCTTTACATCCATCACAAAGAGAAATTAAGGTGTCGTTCCCATTTAATATTAATTTTCTCATTTCTTCATAATGCCAGTGTTTCAGCATTCTACCGGAAACAGCAGGTGCTTCAATTCTTTCTCCTTTCTCGTTAAGAAATTCCATTATCCTTATATCGGTTACATTCCCTGCGCCTGTTTCATTGTTCAAATCATGCACATTTAACTGAATTTTTACAGCAAAAGTTAAAAACTTTAACATATTACACCTCCTAACTTGTAATTTCTTCTGTTTTTTCTTTCTTAGTTGGAAAAGAAAAAGCAAGCATTACAAGAGCAATTTTTGTTCCTTCAAAGTCTTCGTTTGCAAGTTTAAACAACTCTTTTATTTCGTCTTCATTCGGAATATAAACTATGTTTTTAATTTCTTTATTTTGTTTTTTGTCTTGTTCCTGTTGAACCCTTCTCAATTCTGCTTCTCTTAACATTTTTGCTATAGTTTCTTCAAAATCCTTTGAATCTTTCCTTGCGTTACGGATATCATCAGCATAACCATATTTCCTTTCTCTTATAAAATATCTTAGCATTCTTGCAACGCTTCTTATAGAAGAATTTTCAATAATTTTTGTTTTTACCATTGCTACCTCCTTTAAAAGATAATTAGTTGTTTCAGGGTATAAAAGATTCGTCCAATTATTTGTTGAGGTTTCTTGAACATAAAGACGGGCAAATTTTAAAAGTTTGAAAGGCTCAGGTTTTTTAATGATTGAATTTATTTCCTGAAGTGCTGAAATTTTAGGCTCTCTTTCTATTAATTTGTATATCGTTGCAGAATTATATGCAGAGCTGGTGATGAAGTTTCCAAAAGGTGACGCATTTACTATGCTAACCTGTTCTACTACTGTATCACCTCTATTATCTTTGGAAAGTAAAACTAAATGTAAATTTATCTGTAGATCTCTTACAATATCACTTAAGGAAGGAATTTTTGCCAGTAACCCTAAAGTAAAAACATTTAAAGGGATAAGGTCCGATAGCCAAAAATTGTGCAAAGTTTTTTGAATAGAAAGCAAATGAGAAAGTTCCTTCATTTTCAGAGTTCTATTTGGCATTGGAGTAACAATGACAAACTTTCTATTTTTACCTTTACCTAATTGAATAGTAAAGCAAAAAGATTCCTTGCCCAAAACACTTAAATATCCGCAGGTTTCACATAACCCAAGATTTAGATCTCTCTTTCTTTGGTCTCTATATTGTGGTTTTCCAGCGTGAACAGAGGTAAGAAGAATTAAACCTCCAAGTTCTCTTTCATTCAATTTAGTGGCACCAAATTTTGCTCCTTTATGGCCACATTGTCTATCCTTGGTAAAATCAAAATTTACTCTTAGTTTAAATTTATACAATTCTCTCAATGTTATTTGGGACAAACGATTAATTGTTTCTTTTGATGGAATATAGTTTTTCTTGTACCTTGCTTTTACTCCTATGTCGTAAAATTTTTGAGAAGTCAAAATTCTTTTTAATAACAAATTAAATGCTTTATCTATTTTAGTATTTTCGGTTGTTGATGAAAAGGTTATTTGGTAAAGACCATCATAAGGAGTTAAAGAAACCTCGGCGCCCGCTTCTATCCCTACTCTAATTAGTCCATAAGCAATCTTTATCTCTAAATCAGGAAATCCTGTATCAGGAGTGTATAAAGCTATTTTTCCTGACACCTTATCCTCTCTCTTATATTATTTATATAACTGGTAATATTTTTTACCATAAGCCATCCTCCATACAAATCATCTTTTTCAATGTTTTCATTTTCCCACTCTTTTCTTTCCGATGCAGCAGATATATCACAGAGTTTAAGTATATGATGACAAATTGAAACTTGGAGTCTTCTCTTATGCTGTTCAAGAATGGAGCACCCTTTTGCCCATATTCTTAAACCTCTTGCCATATCCTTTAAATCGTTAACATTAAGTTCTTTTATTGTTTCATCAAAATATTCATTCTCTAAAGTAGTTGTAGCATCAGACCACTCAATCTTCCCATCATAATCTACTATACCATCAATTATTGCTTGCACATCTGGCCTTTCTATATTATCGCTAAGAAGTCCTTTATCCGCATGGTGAATCGCAACAGCGAAACTTATAGGTTCTTTCAACCCTTCCGGCAAAGTTCTCCATAAGTATGAAGCTCCAATTGGAGCATGAGAAGGAAGTTTTTTATTTGTGCCAATATATTCCTGCCACTTCTTGGTAAGTTTTCCTATATCATGATAAAGAACCATCTTTTTTAAGGCATCTTTAACATTTTTGCTGTTTAGTATCCTCTTAGCAGTTTCCACAAATAATGGAAAAATCATATTAAAATTATCAAGGCATAAATTAATATGGTCTATATATTTTTCTTTTGGTGCACTATATAAAAATACCTTCATCTTTTATCACTCCTCTTTCTGAGTCATAAAATGAATTTTCAAGAATGTATGTACTAAAGGGTGAAATGCGTTGATCTTCTTCAGAATGTTTCCTCCTTTTATCAAATAAGTTTTTAAGTTCCATTTCATACCTTTTTTTTGAACTATCATACTTCCAGATCAATTGCCATTTAATTATTTCCTCTATAAACATTCCCCATGCTGTTTTTATGTCAACTTCAAAAGATTTTTCTCTTATATTTATTGACTTTAATCCATTTAAAATCTGTGAATCTAACTTTTCAATTTTCTTCTCACTTGTTTTAGGCTCAACAACTACAATAGTAACTGGTTTACCTTTTCGTAATTGAATATTTTCAGGCTTCTGGTCTGCAAAAAGGACACATTCATATAGATCAATAAGAGAATCTCTTGCTTCATGATCGTCTGTTTTATAATCAAGAATATTTACAAATTCGCAAGCATCTTTAAAAGATTTAATATTAAAATCCTTATTAGCTTGTAGCCATTTCAAAGTTTTTTCTATATGTTCTTTTTTGTAAGGAAGATGCGCTAAATTTTTGTCTTCTATGGGGAAAATAACTATTTTCCCTTTTTCGTTTTTATATCTTGCACATCTTCCAGCTCTCTGAATCAAACTATCTGCTGGAGCAATTTCAGTTAACAATAATTGTGCGGAAAAATCAATCCCTGCTTCAAGAACCTGCGTAGATACCACAATTCCCACACCTTCAGGAATTATTATTTTACCATTTTTCTTATGTGGAATTAGATTTAGCGATTCCTCTTCATGTTTTCTTCTGTCCTCTATCGTAAATCTTGAGTGTAATAGAACAATTTCTTTACCTTCTTTAATTTCTAATTTTTCTTTTAAATAATCATAAACCTTTTGAGCTCTTTTAACCTGATTTAATATAATTACTGTCTTTTTGTTTCTAATTTCTTCTATTATTTTCTCGCCAATGTTTATCCTTTCCTCTGTGTAAAGTGGCTCTTCGCTAAAGTTAATAGATATTTGGCTATCTAAATTAAAATTTCCAGGTTTAATAATATTTTCTTCGGATACCTTAATACTTTCAAATAAACTTTCTTTTAAACTATCCGGGATAGTTGCTGTCATTAAAACAAACGGAATATTGCTATGATGAAGAATCTCCATAAGTGCTCGCATAATAGAGAAAGTAAATTCATCCCGGTACATGTGAGCCTCATCAAAAATTACAATTGAAGAAGCTATTGCTCCGGCAGGAAAATCTATATGCCTGCCTACTTGACGGCTGGTTCTGGCAAAGCCATAGAGGAATTGATCCAAAGTTGTAACAATTATGTCTCCAATAAAGAATGGAGCATTAGCTACATTTCCATGCTGAACCTTTACTATAATATTCGGAGAGATATTTGTCGCATATTTCTTTATTCTTTCTGCAATTGTGTTTACAAGAATGCGCATAGGGAGGACATAAATTAAGCGAGGGGCTATAGGAAATTTGTTTTGTAAAAACTGATTTAGAAAGGGCGCTATGACTGCTTCCGTTTTTCCCGAACCAGTTGGGGCCTTTATCACAAGAGGTATCGTTTGATTGCTTAATTTTTCCCAGACTTCAATTTGGTACTGATAGGGATTGTTAATATTCAGGTAATTGGAATAAAAATTCTTTATTTTATCTTTTTT
>CAZWJH010000091.1:0-9106 GCA_964634755.1 uncultured Clostridia bacterium | reverse complement strand
ATATCCACTCTCACACAGCAAATGAAGTATTTGGAGATATAGACATACCATTTGAGGAAAAAAGGCGAAGAGCTAAGATAATAAATTTTAGCATAATTTATGGGAAGACAGCATATTCCCTTGCAAGGGAATTGGGGATAGAAAGAGCAATGGCTCAACAGTTTATAAATATGTACTTTAAAAGATATGAAAAAGTAAAAGAGTTTATAAATGAAAGTATTAAAGAAGCTGAAACTTATGGATTTGTGAAAACAATATTCGGAAGAAAAAGGCCTATTCCGGAGATAAAAAGCTCAAATGCAAATATAAGAAATCACGGAGAAAGGATGGCAATAAACACAAAAGTTCAGGGGAGTGCAGCTGACATTATGAAAAAAGCAATGATTGATGTTTTTAATTTAATTAAAGAAAAGGAATTAAATACAAAAATAATCCTGCAGGTTCATGATGAACTGGTATTTGAAGTTCCTGAGGATGAAAAAGAAATCATAGAAAAACTCGTTAAAGATAGCATGGAAAACTGTGTTAAGCTTGAAGTTCCATTAGTAGTTGATATCAAATGGGGTAAAAATTGGGCGGAGGCATAATTTTTTTTTGTTTTTATTAATAAACTATTGCTTTTTTTCCAGTTTTTTTATATATTAATAAACAATATACTTTAAAGGAGGTCATGGATGAAAAAGGCATTAATTTTAAGCTTGGTTGTAGTAGTAATTGCATTTTTCATGATGGGATGTGTAAAGCAGAAACAGATTGATTCTATTGAAAATTATTCAAAAAAATCAGCAGAACTTGATGCAAAGATGGCTACAGATGTAGCAGCAGTTAAAACCACAGTTGAGGAAAACAACAAACTCCTCAAAGATAACTTCACAAAGCTCAATGCAAAAGGCGATGATATCGTCAAAGCTATCAATGATTTAAAGAACATCACAAAGGGAAATGTTGAAATTTATGGAACAGTCGCGAATTGCTCTGTTTTAACAGTAAGAGAGCAGGGGACTGTTGATTCTAAACCCATCAGATATCTTAAAAAAGGAGATGTCGTAAAGGTTGTAACAGTTGATAATGGCTGGGCACATCTTGCAGATGGCGGTTTTGTTTCAGTAAAGTATCTCAACTTTAGCTACAAAATCAATCTTTAATTTAGAAAGAATAAAAAAGGGGGCTTTGTAAAAAGCCCCCTTTTTTTTTGCACAAAAGTATCTTTAATCGATGGTATTATTAAAAAAGATAGAAATTTTTGGATTTAAAACATTCCCTCTTAGAAATGAGATTTTTTTAAAAGAGGGAGCAAATGTAATAATAGGACCTAACGGAAGTGGCAAAAGTAATATATTAGATGCCTTGGTCTGGGCATTGGGAGAGACAAAAATCTCCAATTTAAGAGGGGGGAAAACAGAAGATATAATTTTTGTGGGAAATAGCAAAAGAAAACCTCTTGCATCTGCTGAAGTTTCTCTTGTTTTCTCTGATGAGAATGGAGAAGAGAAGATAATTTTCAGAAAAGCCTTTAGAGATGGTGAATCCATCTTCAGATTGGACTCAAAACGGGTTAGATTAAAAGACATAACAGAGGAAATCTATAAATTGGGGATAGGTGACAGAAAATATTTTTTTATTGAACAGGGGATGATAGGGAATATAGTAACCATGGGAGCCCTTGAAAAAAGAGCACTAATAGAGGAAGCAGCCGGAATTTCAAGATATAGAGAAAAAAAGAAAGAGGCATACAGAAAATTAATAGAAGCGGAAAACAATCTTAATGTACTTAATAATATACTTGAAGAGGTAAAAGCAGAGCTTGAACTATGGGAAAAAGAGTTCGAAAAACTTAAAAGTTATAAAACTTTAAAAAAAGATTTTAGGGATATAAGAAAACAAATCTTCCTTTTAAAACTAAACTCCATGGAAAAAAGAAAGGCAGACATTCAAAAGGTTTTAAAATCCCAATGGGAGCAGATGGAATCATTGAGGACTTTTTATAAAGAGGGAGAAAAAGAGCTTTCAAAATTAGACTCAAAGTTCTGGCAAATTGAGGAGCAAATAAACTTAAAAAAAGAGGAATTTTACAGAGAAAAGGAAAATCTTGAGTTAAAGAGAAAAGAACTTCTCTCCACAGAAGAAAAACTGAAGACAAATAGAGATAGTTTTTTAAAAAATAAAAACTGGCTTGAAAACTCTGACAAACTTATAAGTGAACTTGAAAGCAAATTAAAAGACATAAAAGAGTCAATAGAAACTCTTGAGAGTGAAACAGAAACCTTTAGAATGCAGAAAGAGACTCTTGAAGAAAATCTTTTAGGTAAAAAAGAAGAGCTTAATTTAGTAAAAGAAGAATACAACAGGATTCAATCAAATCTTCTTGATGTGATTTCCCGAAAAAGTGATATAAATAACAAAATAGTTTATATGGAAGAATTTACAAAAACATCATCAAATAAAATAAAGAAAATTGAAGATGAGAAAAAAGAGCTTTTGAAAGAAAAAGAAAAAATTCTGAAAGAAAAAGAGGAAAAGGAAGGTATCAAATATACGGATTTTACTGATAAGATAGCCGAGCTTAAGAAAAAAAGAGCATTATTCCAAGAAAAAATAAAATCAAAAGAAGAGGAAATAAAAAAGATAGAATTTTCCCTTCAAAAGCTCATTGCTTTGGAGAATGAATACAAAAAGAGTCTTACTTCAATAGAAAAGGAAAGAAAATCAGGAATAGGGAACAATCTTTCAATCAAAAAGCCCTTACCAGAACCGCTGGCTTTTTTTTTAGAAGAATTATTAAGTCTTTTACCTTTCGAAGGTAAATTTTTAGAAGGGAATTCTTATATATTAAAGCAAAATAAGAGAGAAGACATCTATAAAGAATACATAGACTCACCTTTTTCAGATTATTTTCCGAAAGTTAAAAAGGCAAAGAATCTTTCAAATGCAATAGAACTCTGGAACAAAGAAAAAAACAATTACATAACAGAAGATGGTTTTCTTATCACGATAAATGGAGAAATATACAAAGGCAAGAAAAAAGGATTTATTCTTTACAAAGAACTTTTAGATGAAACTTTAAAAAAAATTGAAAGAGAGGAAAAAATCCTCAATAAATTAACAAACGAACACAATAGACTTAAAAGTGAGCTTGATGCTATCAACAAACTTATAAAAGAATTTGAGAGTAAGCAAAATTCTGAAATCGAAAAAAAGAGAAAAAATGAAGAGGAAATCCGAATACTTGATACGAAATTGGAAAATTTGGAAAAACAGATTTCTATTATTACAAAAGAGAAAGAAACGATAAAAAAAGAGCTTTTCACTTATAAAAAACAATACACTAAATTAGTTGACAAAGCTAAAAAAATAAGTGAAGAAGAGGAAGCAATTGAGGAGCAAAAAGAAATTATCTCGGAAAAAATTTCTACTCTTGAATCAGAAATAGCTGAGATAGAGGAAGAATACAAAATCCTAAACAATAAATATTTTGAGAGTGAAAAAGAATTTGTTTCCACAAAAAAAGAATTTGAAGGTTTAAACGAAAGAATAAAATCAGAAAAAAACAGAATAATAACACTTAATGAAGAAATAAAGATTCTTGAAAAAGAAAAGGATGAACTTGATAAAAAAATAAACACCTTAAAAAATGAGATATTGCAACAAGAAAAGATAGTTAAAGCAAAAAGATCCGAGCTTGATGAAATTACGGAAGAGGGCTCAAAGATCAGGGCAAAAAAGAGTGAGCTTGAAAAGAGCCTTAAGAAACTTAACAGGAAGCTTACTTCTCTTAACAATAGTGTTAATGACAAAGAAATTGAAAGAGCCACGATTGAAAGAGATATTATAAATTTGGAAGAAAACATCTGGAATGAACTTACTATGACCTTTGAAGAGCTGAAAAAAGTTGAGATAACGGACAATGAAACAAGTCTCCTTAAGAAAGAGGAAGAGTTAAAAAATGTATTTGAAGAGCTTTCTGAGGTAAGATTTGAAGCTGAAAGTGAATACATAAAATTCAAAGAAAAAAATGATTTTTATACAAAACAAAAAGAGGATATTGAAAATTCCATAGATAGCATTAAGGAAGCCATTGATAAAATAGATCAGGAAAGTATTAAAAGATTTACAAATACACTTGATAAAATAAACTTTCATTTTAATGAAGTTTTTAAAATACTGTTCGGAGGAGGAAGCGCAAAGGTTAACCTCTTAGATGAATCGGACATACTAAACTCAGGAGTTGAGCTAAAAGTAAAACCTCCCAGTAAAAAACTTAAAAATATTCACCTACTTTCAGGAGGGGAAAAGGCCCTTGCTTCAATAGCATTTCTCTTTTCAATGTTCAGATTCAAACCCTCCCCTATTTGTGTACTTGATGAAGTTGACGCACCTTTGGATGAAGCAAACATATCAAAATTATTAAATCTAATAAAAGAGATGAAAAGCACCACTCAATTTTTAATCGTTACCCACAATCCCAAAACATTAGAGATAGCAGATGCAATTTACGGGGTAACTATGAATGAGCCGGGAGTTTCTCTTGTATACTCAATTGATGTTCCTGAAAAATACAGGGAATCATAAGCTTTTATATCATTCAAGCAGAAAAAATATTGACTATTTGAGCTGTTTGCTGTAAACTTTTAGGAAATGAAGGGAATAAAAGAGAGAATAGAAAAAATAAGAGAAAATATTAGTTCGGTTAAAGAAAAGAAAGGTGTAGAGCACGAGATTAAGATTATTGCTGTCTCAAAAACCTTTCCGTCAGAAGCTATTAAAAAGGCTTATAAAGCAGGGATAAAGGAGATAGGAGAGAATCGCTATCAGGAAGCAATTAAAAAGATAAATGAACTTAAGGATTTTGACATTAATTGGCACTTCATAGGCACTTTACAGACTAACAAAATCAGAAAAATTATGGAGAGTTTTTCAATAATTCAATCAGTTTCAAAAACCAAACATATAGAAAAGATAGATGATATAGCAAAGGAAAAGGGGATAAAATTTCCATTTCTTGTAGAAATTAATATAGGAGAGGAGAAAAGTAAATCGGGCTTTTTAAAAGAGCAATTGGATGAAATTTTTGATTTTATCAGCAAAAAAGATAATGTTTTAATGAAAGGTTTTATGACAATTCCTCCTTATGATCCTAATCCTGAAAATTCAAGAAAATACTTTGTTCAAATGAGAGAAATTTATGAAAAGTATAAACCATTTTCTTCCGATAATATAAGTGTGGAGGAACTTTCAATGGGAATGAGTGAAGATTATATCATTGCAGTTGAAGAAGGCGCTACAATGGTCAGAATAGGAAGAGGAATTTTTGGAGAAAGGAGGTATGAATGATTCTTATAGGGAATTTTCTCAGGGCAATAGGAGCTGTGGGGGATCTTATTGCAAATATATATATTTTTCTTTTAGTAGCTGCTGCCTTCATATCTTGGTTTGTAAGATTTCCTGTTCATCCAATTGTAAGAATACTTTATGAGATAACAGATCCTCCACTCAGATGGGTAAGAAGAAGAATACCATCTGTTTATGGAGGAATAGATTTTTCACCTATAATCGTAATAATAATCATTTATATTATTAAATTTACAATTTTTGATACGCTTTATGCGTATGGAGAGGCTCTTTTAAGAAGGGGCCTAATAGGAGGTTAAAATGAGTTTAACACCAACAGATATCCAGAAACAGGAATTTAAAACAAAATTCAAAGGTTATGATCCTGAAGAAGTAAGATCCTTTTTAATTTATATTGCAGAGCAATTTGAAATTTTACAGAGGGAAAGGGATAGGCTTGAAGAGGAGAATATCAAACAAAAGGAAACAATAAAAGACCTTATGAGTAGAGAAGAGCTTTTGAAAAAAACCATAATGTCAACGCAAAAGTGGGTGGATGAGTATAAAGAGAAAACTTTAAAAGAAAGTGAGCTTATAATTAAAGAGGCAGAATTAAAAGCAGAAGAGATAACAAAAGATGCCTATGAAAAAATCAGAAAGCTTGAAGATGAAATCGGAGATCTTAAAAGGACAGAAATGGACACATTATCCGAAATAACACGCTTGATTGAAGATTTAAAAAGGATTAAGGAAAGAATAGAGTTGAGAAAAGAGCAGGAAGAAAAAATAAGAAGCATACTCGGAGAATAATTTGAACATAGAAGTCAAAGTTATACCTTCAGCTAAAAAAAAAGAAATTCGCTTTGAAAATGGAATATTTAAGATAAAAATTAACTCAAAACCGCAGGATGGAAAAGCTAACAAAGAGATGATTGAATTTATTTCGAAAAAGCTTAAAATAGCGAAATCCAAAATAAGTATAATAAAAGGAGAAAAACAAAAATCAAAACTCATAAAAATAGAAGGAATTGAAAACTTTGATGAAATAAGATATAAATTATTAAACTAAGAAAATTAGGAGGTATTTATGGTTGCACAAAAAAAGAATAAGGATCAAAAAGTATCAAAGGTGCCTGAGGATAGAAGGAAACAGGCTCTTGAAACAGCAATAGGTCAGATAGAAAAACAGTATGGAAAAGGATATTTAAGAAGATTGGGAGATACGGATGTAATAAATATTCCTTCTATTCCGACAGGTTCAATCAGCCTTGATGCTGCTCTGGGAATAGGCGGACTTCCGAGAGGAAGAATTGTGGAAATATATGGAAATGAAGCATCAGGTAAAACAACACTTGCCCTCCACGCTGTAGCAGAAGCCCAGAAGAATAGAGGAATTGCTGCATTTATAGATGTTGAACATGCTCTTGATCCCAAGTATGCATCAACTATTGGAGTGGATATTGAAAATCTTTATATTTCTCAGCCAGATTACGGAGAGCAGGCACTTGAAATTGCAGAAACTCTTATCAGAAGCGGAGCTGTTGATATTATAGTAATAGACTCTGTTGCAGCTCTTGTACCAAAAGCAGAGCTTGAGGGAGAGATGGGAGATGCCCATATGGGACTTCAGGCAAGACTAATGTCTCAGGCACTCAGAAAGCTCACAGCTATTGTCGGAAGATCAAGAACTTGCCTTATATTCATAAATCAGATAAGGGAAAAAATAGGGTTTTTTATGGGAAGCCCTGAAACAACGACAGGAGGAAAAGCTCTTAAATTTTATTCATCAGTTAGAATTGAGGTAAAAAGAATTATGAGCATTAAGGAAGGAACAAGACAGGTCGGAATAATGACAAGAGCAAGAATAGTAAAGAACAAACTTGCAGCACCATTTAAAGAGACTGCTCTTGAAATAATCTACGGAGAAGGTATCTCAAAAGAAGGAGAACTAATAGACCTCGGAGTGGAGTTAGGAGTAATTGAAAAACTTGGTACATGGTTTTCGTACAAAGGTCAGAGATTGGGACAGGGAAAGGCTAATGTTAGGAATCTTTTAAAAACCAAAAAAGAGCTTGCAGCAAAAATAGAAAAGGAAATAAGAGAAAAGCTTGAAAGTCAATGATAAGAATATTCTTTAAGCTCTTTTTCCTGTTTTTGGGAGGATATGTTCTCTATTTAATTTATAAAATTCTTACGGAACCAATACATAAGGAAACACAGAATAAAAATAAGAAAGAGGTTATAAAGGGAGAACTTGTTAAAGATCCTGTTTGTGGAATATATCTGCCAAAAGAGCAAGCCATTAAATTAGAGTATAAAGGCCAAACATATTATTTTTGCTCTGAAGAGTGCAAAACAAAATTTTTGGAGGAGAATTCCAAATGGTAAAAAAGTGTATCATACCTGCGGCTGGAATAGGAAGCAGAATGCTTCCCATAACAAAGGTAATTCCAAAAGAAATTTTGCCAATAGTAAATGAGCCGGTTATCTATTATGGAGTAGCTGAAATCAAAAATTCGGGAATAGATGAAATAATATTTATCACCTCTCTCGGTAAAGAGTCAATATTAAATTACTTTGATTATTCCCATCTTGAGGAAAAATATGAAGATAAATTAAAACATCTTTCCTCTATGATAAAGATAATATCTGTAAGACAGATTTTTCCCAAAGGGCTTGGAGATGCGATAGGATATGGAAAAGGTATAGTAAATGAGGATTATTTTGCAGTGCTATTACCGGATGATCTGATTTTTGCTGAAAAACCTGTACTCCTTCAAATGATAGAAGCTTTTGAAAAAAGACCCGGAATTTATATCTCTCTGATGGAAGTTGAAGAAAAGGATGTAAGCTCTTATGGGATAGTAAAGGGAGATTTTGTTGATGAAAGAGTAATAAAGATAGAGGATCTTGTTGAAAAGCCTTCACTTGAGGAAGCTCCTTCAAGATATGCAATAATAGGAAGATATATTTTACCAAAGGGAATTTTTGATATTATAGAGAATCTTGAAGCAGGGAAAAAGGGAGAAATTCAGCTTACGGATGCCATAAAAAAGATGGGAGAAAAAATCCCGATTTATGGTTATGTTTTTGAAGGCGAAAGATTTGACACTGGAAACAAAGCAGGTTTTGTAAAGGCAAATATAATGGCTGCTCTAAAAAGAGATGATACAAGAGAGGATGTATTAAAATTTCTCAAGGAGTTAGTTGAAAAATAAAGGTTTTAAAGTATTTTACACAACAGCGGATATAGGAATCTCCGTAAAGGGAAAAACTCTTGAAGATTTATTTGAAAATGCTGCAAGGGGGCTTTCCTACCTTTTGGTAAAAAAATTTAATTTCGTAAACAGCTTTTCTTTAAAGAAAATAAAATTAAAAGCTCCGTCAACAGAAGGTCTTTTGGTTAAATTTCTCAATGAATTGCTATTTTTTTATGAAATAGAATTTTTGCTTTTTACAAATACAAAATTTCACAGATTTTCTGACTCGGAAATTATTGCGGATATTGAATTCATAAATCTCAGAAATGGCAATTTCACGCCTTTTTATGATATAAAAGCCGCGACCTATCATGATCTTAAAATAGTGAAAAAGAGAATATATTATCATGCTAATATAATATTTGACATTTAATCTTACGAAGCTTCAGAGCTTAAAGCCACGAACCTCAGAGTCTCTTGTCCCTTACCTTTTCGTATTCATCTGTGTCTCTTGTTTTCCTCTTTACCACTTTTAAATATTTCAGCTTTGAAGCTGCTCTGCTGCTCGGCTGGCTCAG
>CAZWJH010000090.1:0-9201 GCA_964634755.1 uncultured Clostridia bacterium | reverse complement strand
TTGCGATTTTTCTTATTTATTCTTAACTATTCTCGCTTATTCGAGTTTTTGGGTAATCTTTTTGGCCATTGAAACAAAAAAATAGTACTTCAGCGCTACACTACGAAAATGTCGTTTTCCCGACTTTATTGTAAGAATTAATTCTTAATTTATGACGGAGAGAACCAGAGTATTAAATGATTCCCGGTATGGTATAAAACTTGATACTCTTTTATTTTAATCAAAAAACGCCGGAGAGAAAAAAATGAAAAAAATGAATTTTATCTTAATTTTAATCTTTCTTACTTCCCTTTTCCTCTTTTCAAAGAGTATAACAATAATATATCCATCAAAAAATACTACATGGTATATTGGAGACTCCTACAAAATAACTTGGACTTACTATCAAATCCCTAAATCGGAGATTCTGAGGATTGAAATACTAAAAAACAATTTTCCTGTTTACAAGAAACAAACATCAAACAAAAGATTCTATTACTTCACTGTTCCTTCTAATTTCACAAGTGGGCAATATAAAATAAGAATCAGTACAAAAGACAAAAAGATTACAAGCCTGAGCTATCCTTTTACAATTTCCCGTTCCCCAAATTCAAGAGAAATTATAGTAATAAGCCCGAACGGAGGAGAAGTATTTTACAAAAACAATTTATACAGGATAAAATGGAAATCCAACAGATTACGAGGAAAAGTCAGAATAGCACTTTATAAAAATGGAGCATTCTTAGGATATATAGCATCAAACCAAGAAAAAAATGGTTCTTTTCTATGGAGAGCCAATGTATTGGGAAACGGATTTAAAATAAAAATTGATTCTACCGCAAACCGTTCCATTTTTGATTTTAGTGATTCTCCTTTTTCCATTGTCAAAAAAGATCCTAAGTTAATAAAGCCAAGAACAAATATTAAACATTGAAGAAAATTCAAAAAACCTCTAAGTATATTTAAATAAGCCACTTTTCATTATTTTTAAAATTTCTTCATTCAGGGGTTTAATTTTCGCCAGAATTTTTCGCATTTTATCTTCAACTATCCACTCATTAAGATTAATAGAAATCTCTTCGTAGTTTGTTTTCTCAAAATGAGAAGAGACTTTCAAAGGAAAAACACGGGTACTTATTAACTTTCTTAATACAAGAGGAGAAAAAGAGGGCGCCAAAACAGCTTTGAAACCTTTATTTCTTAAAACCCCGTAATCATCATCCTCCATCCCATATCCGAAAATCTCACCCGTCAGAAGAAAATAGTCTTCCCCACTCCTTTTTTTAATTCTAGTCAATATACCTACCAATCCTTTCCCATCGTATAGAGCATCGTTAAAATTCACAACTCTACCTTTTAAAATCATAACACACCTCCAAACTATTCTATTATTTCCAATCTTCTTTCACTTTCTTCGAAAGGAATTTCTCTTTTTTTCAATCTCATCTCTACAGCTATTTCCTTGAGAATCTCAACCGGTGTTTTCTTTATATCCTCTTTTTCAATTTTGCCTTTGAAAAGGTCTCTTATAATAAGAGCATCTTTTTTGGAAACTTCATAATCAAGAATTTCATTCAAATAATAATAAATGGAATGCCAACCTGAGAGAGGGCCCAAAAGAACCTGCTTTCTATTCACCCCAAACCTCTCAAGAGAGGAACCTTCATAGGCAATGCTATTATTGAGAACAGCTTTTTGGTGAACGCCTGCAATATGTGTCCTGTTAGTCAAGGATACAGGCTCATTGTAAGGAACCTGTAAATTTAGAATAGAACCCATTTGAATATTCAAAGGATAAGAAAGTGCAATATTATACCTTTTCACAATCCTCTTATCAGAATGAAAAAGATTAAAAAGAATACCGGTCACGGATGTGATACCCGACCTTTCTCCCAATCCCCAGATTGAAGTATCTACAAAATCTATTCCGCTTTCAATGGCAGTCAAAGCATTTACAAGGGAAAAACCTCTGTCATTGTGAAAATGCCCTTCAAGATAATTATTCGGATATCGTTTTTTTATTTTTCTCACAATTTCACGAACCCTTTTCGGGGTTGCCATTCCCGTTGTATCAGGAATTCCAAAGGTGTTCACATACTCACTAATTTCATCATAAATTCTATAAATATTACTCAAAGAAGTCCTGAATGTATCTTCTGCACTGAATCTGATATAAATTTTCGGATAATTCTCCTTCAAATCCTTAATAGTACTAATTGCTCTTTTTCGCAGGTCAGAGAATGTTTTATTATAGTTGTGCTTTTGAGCTAATTTGGAAAAAGAAAGATACAAATTTAAACCGTCAAAGCCTGCTTTAATGGAAGCTTCAATATCAGTAGGATGTACTCTACAATGAGAGAGAAAAAACAACTTTTCTTTGGTAAGACCTTTAACATATTCTTTTAATATAAACAAATCGTCTTTTACCAAAGGGCTCACAATAGGAGAAAAGAACTCAAAATATCTTATTCCGAGTCCCACTAACCCCTTTACTATTGTTTTTTTGTCTTCAATATCAAAATTATACTTTCTCGAATCAAAGAGAAGAGGAGACTGTTGTCCCTCCCTTAATGTGGTATCAATAAAGCCTTTAAACAACTTTAAATCAATCTTTCTCCTCATTTTCTTTTTCCTTAACAAAACAAATTATATTTTTTCTCGCTTTTTAATGTCAAATTTTTATAAATTATTCACAATTTTCATAATTTATGTTAAAATTTTAACATGTGGACAATTCAGGAATTAATAACAGAAAAAATCAGGGAAAACCCTTTTTTAGAAGAATTAATTGCTTCTGGACTAATAAATATTTCTGCCTTTTCAAGAAAAATTAAGCCGGAATTGGAAAAAAAGTTAATGAAACCTTTAAGCGATAGTGCTGTGATAATGGGGACAAAAAGAGTCGCTGATAAATTAAAAGACATGAAAAGGAGAAGGGATAAAACAACTGTAAGAATCTCAGATATAACAGTTAAGCTAAATATAATTGAGTTTACATTTTTACAATCCGAAACAATTTTAACAGCAGAGGAAGATTTTATTTCCGAAGCAAAAGGAAATTCACAGGGCTTTTTTGCTTTTACTCACGGATTATTTGAAGTAACAATGCTATTAAGCTCAGAATATGAAAAATCCGTATCTAAAACATTTAAAAATGAAAAATTAATCTCTAAAATTGAGAATCTTTCGGCTATTATTCTAAAGTTACCATCCAATGCTTATTCAACTCCCGGTATTTACTTTAATATAATAAGGCACCTTGCATGGGAAAATATCAATATTGTTGAGGTAATTTCTACACTAAACGAGTTCACAATAATACTCAATAACCATGAAGTGGAAAAGGCTTTTTCAATTCTTAAGCATTATTTGAATAAATAAAAAAAAATCAGGAAGGATATTGTAAAAATTTTTCTATGGAAATTAAGTCAATGCGGTTGTATAATAAACTCTAAAAAATAAGAAGGAGTTGTTTTTGAAATACTTTACAATTAAAGGAGCAAATCAGAATAATTTAAAAAACATTTCACTTAAAATACCTAAAAACACATTTACAGTAATAACAGGTGTTTCAGGTTCGGGAAAATCTTCCCTTGCTTATGATACAATTTTTTCCGAAGGTGAGAGAAGATATCTTTCCACCCTTTCCCTATATGCAAGACAGTTCCTAAAACAAATTGAGAGAGCTGATGTGGAAAGCATTCAAGGGCTTTCTCCTACGATTTCAGTTGAGCAAAAAACAATTGCCTCTAATCCAAGGTCTACTGTTGGCTCTGTCTCGGAAATTTATGATTATTTAAGGCTTCTTTTTGCAAAGGTTGGGAATGTCCATTGCCCTGTCTGCGGTGAAAAAATCAATAAAACATCTGAAAAGGAACTATTTGATTTTATATTAACGAATTACTCTCAGCAAAAAATAAGGATTCTTGCTCCAATTATAATAGGAAGAAAAGGTGAGTTTGGTAAAGTATTTGAAAAATTAAGAAAAAATGGTTACACAAGAGTAAAAATAGATGGTAAATGGCACGAGCTTGATGAAATAGAAAAACTAAATAAAAATTATGAGCACAATATTAGCGTCCTAATTGATTCAGTAAAGATAATAAAAGGTAAGGTAGAAAGAATAAGAAAAGCTCTTCAGAGGGCAAAAGAGCTCACATCCAACAGAGTTTCCATTGAATATAATGATAAAGAGGAGATTTTTACTACAGAATACTTTTGTCCAAAATGCGGAATTTCGGTGAAAACTCCCGAGCCAAGAGATTTTTCTTATAATTCTCCCTATGGCTATTGCCCTGTTTGTAAAGGTTTAGGCTTTATTATCAGGGAAGGAAGAGGAAATAGTTTTGAGATTAAAGGTGTATGTCCTTCATGCAAAGGAGACAGGCTTAATAAAAACTCATTAAATATAAAAATTAATGGCAAAAGCATTGCATATTACAGTAAAATATCCATAGGAAAACTGAGAGAAGAAATTAATTCACTAAAATTCAAGGGAAAGAAAAAACAAATAGCGGAAAAAATATTATCCGAGCTCAAAACAAAATTGGAGATAATGAAAAAGCTTTCCCTTGATTATCTTACGCTATTCAGGCCTGTTTATTCCCTTTCAGGTGGAGAAGCTCAAAGGATAAGGCTTGCCTCCCAATTGGGGCTGAATCTCAGAGGTGTTATATATATTTTGGATGAACCGAGTATTGGACTTCATCCATATGACCATAAAAAGCTTTTATCAGTATTAAAAGAATTAAAAGAAAAGAAAAATACAATTATCGTCGTGGAGCATGATGAAGAAACCATAAGAAATGCTGATTATGTAGTAGATATGGGACCGGCAGGAGGAGAAAAAGGAGGAAAGATATTATTTTCCGGATATTTGAATGATTTTTTAAAATCTGAAACTTTAACTTCAAAATACATAAGAAGAGAAAAATCCCCCTATCTTGAAAAAAAGACAGAGTTCATAACCAAAGAATGGATAATTTTAAAGGGAGCAAAAGCACATAATTTAAAAAACATTAATGTAAAGATTCCTTTGGGAGCAATAGTATCTATTACAGGAGTTTCCGGTTCCGGAAAATCCTCTTTGATTTTTGATGTACTTTACAAAAACTATTTAAGATTTAAGAAAAAACAGGATTTCACAGATTGTGATGAAATAATTGGCTTGGAAAATATAAAAAGGATGCTATCAGTGGACCAATCTCCGATAGGAAAAAACATAAGATCAACACCAGCCACCTATACGGGGGTTTTTGAAGATATAAGAGAATTGTTTGCTATGCTACCGGAATCAAGGGCCAGAGGTTATGACTCCTCTTTCTTCTCCTATAATGTATCAAAAGGCAGGTGCGGGAAATGTGATGGGAAAGGATTATTAAAGATAGAGCTCGGACTTTTACCTCCAGTGTATGTAAAGTGTGAAGAATGCAATGGAAACAGATTCTCCGGAGAGGTTTTATCAATAAAATACAAAGGAAAGAGCATAAGTGATGTACTCAATCTTACGGTAGAAGAGGCACTTGAACACTTTAAAAATATACCACCCATAAAGAGAAAATTAAGTTTTCTTAATGAGATTGGAATGGGTTATATAAAATTGGGACAACCGACACCAAAGCTTTCGGGAGGTGAATCCCAACGAATAAAACTTGCCAAGGAATTAGGGAAAAATACAAAAGAGAAAACTGTTTATCTTCTTGATGAACCAAGTGTAGGACTACACTTTTATGATATTAAAAAATTGTTAAAAACTTTAAGAAAATTCACAGAAAGAGGGGATACCGTTATTATTATTGAACATAATCCGGATATCATTTATAGCTCTGACTATGTTATTGACCTAGGGCCAGAAGGAGGAGATAATGGCGGTTACCTTGTAGCAGATGGAACTCCGGAAGAAATAATGAAAAACCAGAATTCAAAAACTTTGAAAAATTACAATCTTTAAAAAGCTTTAGCATACTTTATTGACTTTCAAAAAATTTACAATTATATTAAAGAATGAAAAGAATAGAATTTGTTTTACTAATTATTATTTTGTTGGTTTCATTTTTAACAGCTGCTGAAAATGAATTTTATCTTACAAAAAAAGTGGCTCTCTCTCTTTCAAAACTACCCTTAAAATGCATTCATAAAGAGTTTCCCAATAAACCATCACATGTGATAAATGGGCCGAAGGATGTTCTTTCTCCAAAACAAATACACCCTGCATTTTACGGCTGTTTTGACTGGCATTCATCTGTTCACGGGCATTGGATGTTGGTAAAATTATTAAAAAAATTCCCTGAGTTGGAAAACAGTAAGGAAATAATCAAATCCTTAAATCTAAGCTTTACTGGAAACAATATAAAAAAGGAAGTTAATTATCTGAATCAGAAGAACAGGAAATCCTTTGAGAGAATGTACGGTTGGGCATGGCTGCTGAAATTGGCTGAAGAGCTCCACACTTGGGATAGCACTTTAGGTAAAAAATGGGGGGAAATCATAAAACCTCTTGAAGATAAGATAGTGGAAAGATATTTGAACTTTTTACCCAAACTCACCTATCCCATAAGAACCGGAGTTCACCCAAACACTGCCTTTGCTCTTGCTTTTGGATTGGATTATGCTCGAGCAATTAAAAACAAAAAGCTTGAGAAGCTTATTCTGAAAAAAGCAAAATCTTTTTACTTTTCAGATAAAAACTGCCCTGCTAACTGGGAACCGGGAGGAGAAGACTTTTTTTCTCCTTGTCTTATGGAAGCTGATTTAATGAGAAGAGTACTGGACAAAAAAGGTTTTGAAAAATGGCTTAAGGCTTTTCTACCAAATCTTAAAAATTCAAATCTTTTAAAACCAGCTATTGTCTCAGATAGATCTGATCCCAAGATAGTTCACCTTGATGGCCTTAATTTAAGCAGGGCATGGTGCCTTATAGGGATAAAAAAGGCTCTACCTTCCAATGATCCTGTTGCCCCATTATTAGATAAATCAATTAATGCTCACTTTAAAGCATCTTTAAGTTATATCACAAGCGGAGAATACGGTGGAGAGCATTGGCTTGCATCTTTTGCAATCTTTGCTCTCTCCGTTCAATAATCACTTTTACTTAATACTTGTATTGTAGTATTTCTTTTATCTTAATCCTCTCTGCTTAAATGTGTTATTTAAATATAGACAAGATTACATGCATATTCCAAATCCAACAAAAAATTCTGCTTTGTTTTAATATTTTTTAAAAACATAGGAGAAATACAATGACTTCTTATTAAAAAATCATCCTCTTTTAGTATCTTTGAGAATACCATTTTTAAAAAAGTGATAAACTTGACACATCCCTTTAATTTTCTCATTTTATTATATGTTTAGACTCTGTAATAAGGAGGGGGGATGGAGAAAAAAAGGATTTATGTTTTTAGTTCTGGAGAGATTAAGAGAAAGCAAAATACCGTATTTTTCGAAACAAAGGATGGAAAAAAGAAATTTTTGCCTGTTGAAAATATTTCCGAGATATTGTTATTCGGAGAGGCAAATATTAACAAAAAAGCACTTGAATTTTTCACACAAAATGAGATTATCCTTCACTTTTTCAATCATTATGATTATTACATAGGCTCATACTATCCCCGTGAGCATTATAACTCAGGTTATATGATTTTAAAGCAAGCTGAATTTTACAATGATGAGAAAAAAAGACTTGAACTTGCAAAAGAGTTTGTAAAAGGAGCTGCTGAAAATTCTCTTAAAAACCTAAAGTATTATTACAACAGAGGGGCTGATTTGGAAGAGAATATTAAAAACACGGAAAATCTTAAAATCATGCTTGATAAAATACCTTCGGTTTCCGAACTTATGGCTCTTGAAGGGAATATAAAGGACATTTATTACAAATCTTTTGACAAGATAATTAATAATCCTGATTTTTTGTTTGAAAAGAGGAGCAGAAAACCTCCCCGCAATTTTATTAATTCAATGATAAGCTTTATTAATACACTTGTTTACACAGAAGTTCTCTCCCGCATATATAGAACCCACCTTGACCCGAGAATAGGATACCTTCACACCACTAATTTTAGAAGATTTAGCCTCAATCTGGATGTTGCTGAAATTTTTAAGCCTGTTATAGGAGACAGATTAATCTTTTCCCTTATTAATAGAGGTATTGTAAAAAAAAGTGATTTTGATACTCGCTCAGGGGGGATAAGATTTAAAGAGAATGCAATGAAAGAAATAGTAAAAAAATACGATGAAAGATTAAACACCACAATTAAACTTAAAAATCTCAAAAGAAAGGTATCATACGGAAGGCTCATTCTTCTTGAGCTTTACAAACTTGAAAAACATCTTATCGGAGAAAAACCTTACCAGCCTTTTGTGGCTGAATGGTAAAGTAGCAGGAAATAAATTTAAAAAATCAATATTATTTCGCAGGTATTTAATAACAAAGTCAAAGTTACTTTTTTCCTCTCAAAAACAATCTAACTGTAATTAGTTAGAGCTCAAAATAAAGATTTAAGGGGGAAAAGAAATCTTGACATTTTTTCAATTTTTCCGTATATTAATAATGTCCGTTGTGGAGTCGGCCTTCCCCCGTTAACTCCACAAGGATATCTTCCGCCGGGAAGGGGTAGGAAGATTACTCTTCTTTTATTTATCTTATTACTCATAAATTAACCTCCCAATTCTATTTTTATTAATTTGCTCAAAAGGAATAGGGAACATTGTAATAATCTCATTAGTTTCTTTATCAACTAATACTAATGTCCTAACAAATTCTCCTTTTCCTATCTTGAACAATCCAATAAATTTAATCTTTTTGCCATCATCCCAAACTTCAAAAGGCTAAATTATTGTTTTTAAAAGCATATAAAAGATATTTTTCTCTATCTTCTCTACCAAAAATATGATTAAGACTGAATTTTTTATTTATCATAATTTTTCCAAGTCCAATACTTTTAGCAACATCTTCATTAAAATTGATCCATAAAATATCTCCTTTCTTATTTGAATATGACTCTATTTCATTCCAGTAGTAATCAAACCCTCTACCAACTTCCAAATATCTCGGTGCTTCTGGAAGTGAGTTAATATCAATTTCCTCTAAACTTGGTCTATCAAGCCCAATCCATGTTTCTATAGCCTGATCAAGATATTCCGAATATTTTTTTGATTTTTAAGTGCTTCTACTAACTTACTTCTGTCAGCTTTTGCCGGATTGTAGGAAAACCCTTCATAAAGCAG
>CAZWJH010000089.1:0-9211 GCA_964634755.1 uncultured Clostridia bacterium | reverse complement strand
CTTTTCTTTTTGCTTTTTCTCCAATCAATGTTGATAATGTTGTATGGATCGTTTCAAGATACGATTTGTTTTTACTGTTATTTGGGATGTTAACTTTATACTTACTTGATTTGGGAGTTGAAAGTAAAAGAAAAATTTACTATTTCTATTCAGCAGTATTTTTCTTTTTAGGGATGTTTTCTAAAGAAACATTTTTAATTTGGTTTTTATTTTTACCAATTTATGAGTTTTTAAAAAGAAGAAAAATTACTTTTTTATATCATTTTTTTAACTTGTTTATTGTAGTAATTTTTTTTATTATAAAAAATATTATCTTAAAGTTTGGAACTTTATCATTAATACATGGTGAAAGATTTTTAGAATATTTTAAAATGGGAATATTTACTCTTGGTACATATTTTAAGATATTGCTTTTACCATTTTTTATACCAAAGTTTTATTTTGTAAACAATCCAAATTTTCTTCATTATTTTTTTTCTCTATTATTTGCTTTTTTTATTATCTTCGTTTTTATTTATTCTTTTAAAGTAAGAGAAATCTTTATACCACTTATACTCTTTATCATTTCTTTTGCTCCTTATTTTTACCTCGTATTTACAAATCTCTGGCCATTTAAGATATCAACTCGTTATATGATGATACCGTATTTAGCATTTCTGTGGATTATTTTTTTGCTCGTAGAAAAGTTTGAATGGAAAACAAAGTCAGTTGTAATAATAATTTTGAGTTTCTTATTTATTTTTTCAGATTTGCAAGGTATATCTGCTTATAAGAGTGAACTTGAATTCTGGAAAAATGCTTATTTATACCATCCTAAAAGTAGTTATGTGATTTATTCTCTTTCAAACAGTTATTATGATGAAAGAGATCTTTTGACTTCTGAGTTTTATTTAAAAAAAGCACTTAAATACCGTATGAAGAAAATAACAGCCTATTATATTGCTCTTCTTTTTTCATATATAGAGCTTGAAAAGGCTGATTATGAAAATGCCATGAAGTGGATAAAAACTGCTGAGAATTTAGAAAATATGTTGTACATACCAAATTATGAAAAATTAAAGAGGTTTTTCTTTATGTCGGATTACTATTTATATTTAGGAAACCCTGAGACAGCTGAGAAGATATTAAAAAAAGCTAAGCGTATAGCTCCTTACAAGCTTTTAACATATGAGAAACTTTACAATCTTTACTGTGGTTTTGAAAAATGGAAGAAAGCTTTAAAACTTGAAAAGGAAATAAAAGAGAAGTTTAGGAGATATAAAAATCTTAATACACTTAAGAGAAAAGCAAAGTTTTACCGTATGAAACTTGATGAAAAAATTCTCTTTTATATTCTTAATAAAAATTACAAGAAAGTCATTACTCTTTTGGAGAGAAAAAGTAAAAAAACAGAGTCAGAGTATTTATACCTTTTGGAAGCATATTTGAGAGTAGGGGATAAGAAGAAATTTGGGAGTGTTTCAGGTGAATTTTTAAAGATCAGGAAAGCTCATGTTTCGAGCAAGGAACTTGGATTTTTCCTTTTAAAAAGGATGTACAGGGTTAAGGATGCCTTGTTTTATTTTAAAAAATCCTTAAAACTAAATCCTAATCAGCCTAAGTTAAATGCCTTTGTTAATTACTTGGAAAAACTTAAATTTTCATAATATATTTATAACAACAGATAAAGATATATATTATATTTTATGATATATTTAATTATGAAGTTAAAGAATGAAAAAATATATTTCATTTTTTTCTTAAGCTTTATAATATTAGTGATATATTTTAAAGCAATAAGTTCCGCAGAACTTGTTTTTGATGATAAAACTTATATTGAAAAAGCTCCTATTTACAATTCCAATGTTTCTGTTTTTGATGTAATTAAGAGTGGCTTTGATGGCGGCCAATTTGTTAATCATCGGGATACTATGTATTACAGACCTTTCGTAACATTAACTTTTTATCTTGAAAAAAAGTTAATGGATTTTAGTCCGAGAACACTCCATCTAACAAATGTGGTTATCTATATATTTGGGATTATAATGGTATATCTTTTTTTATTAAGACAGAAGCTTAAGAAATATTCAGCAGAGTTTATAACATTGCTTTTTGCGCTGTCTCCTATAAATGTTGATAATGTTGTTTGGGTTGTTTCAAGGTATGATTTGTTTTTGCTATTGTTTGGTTTCTTGAGTTTATACTTGCTTGATTTGGGGATTGAGAATAAAAAGAGAGTTTACTATCTTTATTCTTTGATATTCTTCCTTTTGGGGATGTTCTCAAAGGAAACTTTTTTAATCTGGTTTACATTTTTACCTGTTTACGAATATATTAAAAGAAAAAAGATTACGGTGTGGTATCACTTTTCGAATTTACTTATAGTAATAAGTTTTTTTTTAATAAAGAATTATTTTTTAAAATTTGGGACACTTTCTCTGAGTGTAGGGAAAGACTTAATAGCATATATTAAACTCAGTATTTTCGCTCTTGGTACTTATTTTAGGATTCTTATTTTTCCTGTATTTATTCCTAAATTTTACTTTGTTATAAAACTTTATTGGTATCACTATATTTTAGCTTTTTTATTTTTTGTTTTGCTTTTGTATATGTTTTTTAGCTTACTTAGAAAAAGAGAGCTTACATCACCTTTTAGCCTTTTTATTATTTCCTTTGCTCCATATCTTTTTCTTGTTTTCACAAATATTTGGCCATTTAAAATTTCACCTCGTTATATGATGATACCTTATTTTGCTTTTTTATGGTTAATTTTTATTTTACTTAATAAATTTTGGAAAAATATTAAGGTAGTGGTTTTCATAATTCTTTTCTTGTTTATGTTTTTTGACTTACAAAGCATTAATGCTTATAAAAACGAACTTGATTATTGGGGATATTCTTATAAATTTGATAAAAGTAGCAGTTATGTAATATATTCTCTTGCTGCAAGTTATTATAAGAACAAGAATCCTGTTTTTTCTGAGATCTATTTAAGAAAAGCTTTAAAATACCCTATGAAAAAAACAACTGCCTATTATATTAGTTTACTTTTCTCTTCTATAAATATAAAAAAAGCGAAATATAAAGATGCTTTTGTATGGATAAAAAGACTTAATAAACTTGAAAAGATGTTTTATACACCTTTATATCTGAAAGTGGAGAAGCTTTTCAGAATAGGAACTTTATATACCTATAAAGGCTACCCCGAAAAGGCAGAAAAAGTATTGTTAATAATAAAAAAATTAGAACCTCTAAATTTTTTCGTTTTCCAAAAGTTGTTTAATTTTTATTGTGCTTATGAACAATGGGATAAAGCTTTGTTTGTTGAGAAGGAAATGAATCATAAGTTTCTTATGAACAAATATTTTAATACTTTAAGACTAAAAAATATGTTTAAAAAGATGAATGTTAACCAAAAAGTTGTTTTTTATTTAACCAGGCATAATTACAAAAGTGCTGTTAAATTACTTGAAAGCATCAAAAAGAAAACAGAGAGGGAGTATTTTTTTCTTTTGGAAGGTTATTTTAGAATTGAGGAAATGGATAAAGCTAAAAAAGTTATAAGTGAATTTTTGAAAAATGAAAAGGATTATACGCGGCCTAAAAAACTTGGTTTCTTTTTTTTAAAAAGAATGTACAGAGTTAAGGATGCCTTATTTTATTTTAGAAAATCTCTTGAGTTGAATCCAGACCAACCAAAATTAAAAGAACTTGTAAGTTATCTTGAAAAATTAAACATTGATTAATCAAAAAAGTACTTATATCTTGAAAGAAAGTTAATTTCTTTTTGAATCTGGTTTTTAACCCTCTTTTCGGATATTTTATTTTTTAATTTTTTTAAAAATAAAATGCTAAAATCTGGTCTTATAATCTCTTTTTTAAAAAAGTTAGAGCAAATAAATAATTCTTTTGGGTTTGATGTATTATTGTAAAGAATTTTAACTAGTTCTACTGCTTTTTTTTCATCTCCAATTTTGAATAATAATTCTATTTCCTTTAATTTGTATTCGAAAGGTGAGGTTTTGTTTTTAATAATATAGAGATTTTCAAGAGCTTTTTCATAGTTTAAATATTTTTCGAAAAAGGAAATCTTTTCTAATTCATTAAATTTATCAAATATCTTTTTGAGTAGATAGGTATTTTTCCCTGAGAAATAACCGAATTTTTCCCTGATTTTTTTCTCAATTTTATTAGCTTTTTCCCATTCTAATTGAGATATCTCTATTTCCCAAAGAATTGCATCTAAGTCATAAAGATCACCAAATTTATTTTGATAATCATAAAGAAGTGATTCCGCTTTTTCATAATTGCCAACTCTTCTTAAAATATCAACAAGGTGGATTAAAATCCAGCTCTTTTCAATTCTATTTCCGATTTTTTTATTTGCCATTTTTAGGTAAAGTAGGGCTTTGTCATACATTGCAGCTCTCTTGTAGATGTCAGATTTGCAAAAGTTAAATAGAATAAAGTTTAACCTCATTAATTTTTGTTCTTCCATTTTCCTTAGAGTATCAATTGCTTTCGGATAATCTCCTTTTTTTATTTTTATTCTGCAAAGGTGAATCTTTTGATAGGCGGAGTAGGGTACTTTTTTTATCATGTATGAGAAATATCTTTCCTGAGATAAAAAGAGTGAGTTGTTAAGGATTATCTGAATCGTAAATACTATGAAAATTATTGTTATAATGGTGGTTTTTAAGTTGGTTTTTAATTTATTTATATATATTGCCTCCAAGATTGCAATTCCGGGAACAGCAGCTGAAAGATACCTTGTGACTGCCGGAAGAAAATATCTTAAAACCATTGTAGCAAAAAAAGAAACGAAAAAAAGTGAAAAAACAAGGGAGAAAAGCTCAGTTTTATTTTTCTCCTTTAGATATTTATAAAACAGTAGTAAGCTCAAAAGGATTAGAATAATTCCGATGAAAAATTGACTCTTTATATTTGAGAGATTGTATGGCTCCATGAGCTTGTCAAAGTAAAGAGGGAAAAGGAGATTTTTCAAATAAAAGCCGAAAGAGGCAATGATTTTGTAGATACTTGCCGATAAAGGTTTAATTTTGTAGAAAAGAAATGAGTTTTTAATGACAGAGCTTCTGATTGCATAAATGAGAACTAATGAGGGAGTGAAAGAGATAAAAAACTTATAATTTTTTGATTTTAAAACAATTATATCCAGAAGAATGATAATCGGGAAAAAAAGTATGAAAGTTTCTTTTGTAAAAAGTCCGATGAGGAAAACCATGTGAGAAATAATAAGAGCTATTTTACCTTTCTCTTTAAGATATTTTCCCGAAAAATAGAGAAAAGCGAATCCCCACATAAGGTACATTATCTCATTTCTTCCCACTATCCATGCTATATTTTCCGAATGAATCGGATGGAAAGCCATTAGAATTGTTGAAATTGCAGATGTATTATAATCAAGCTTTAATATGTCTTTTACAAACAAAAAAAAGAAGAAAGAGAAAAAGAAAAGCAAAAGTATATTTGTTATTCTAAATCCTTCGTAATTAGTACCATATATTTTAAAATCAAGATAGAATGATAAAAGGACTATGGGCCTATAGTAATCATAATCTCTTATCTCTCCGGAGTATGTCCAATAGCCTGTTTTGAAAAAATTCAGAATATTTGTTTCTTGTCTTATTCTGATATTATTTTTTATGAAAATTTCATCATCCATAATAAAATCAGCTTTAAGACCATTAAAGTATAAAGCAAAAAGAGAAACAAGAAGTAAAAACAGAAAAAAGAGCTCTTTTCTTTTCATGATTGTCTATATTTTAACACACTAAATTTTTATTGAGAAATTGTCCTTTTTCTTTAAGACTTGTCATTTTTTTATAATGAGAGTTTATATGAAAATACGAAATTTTTAAAACAAGTGAAAAAAATTGTCAGAAAGAGATTTATTTAAAAAGTTTTTTAAGTGGTTTATGTGCAATGATTAAGGAACTATGTTTAAATTTATTCTATTTATTGCTAATTTATTTTGGCATTCAGGTGTTTTTTTGCTTGACAACAGATTTATCTTGAATTATTATTTTTACTAAATAAGAGAGGTGGTCAATGTCTGAAAAAATGAGGGCAATTTGGAAAAGGAGACCGGGGAGAGGAATAGAGGTTGGAGAAGCCAAAATCCCCACTATAAAGGATAATGAAGTTTTAATTAAGGTTAAAAAGAGGGCTATTTGCGGAACTGATCTTCACATTTATCAGTGGAATGAGTGGTCTCAAAACAGAATCAAACCTCCTGTGATTATAGGTCATGAATTTTACGGGGAAATTGTTGAAATTGGTAAAAATGTAAAAGAGTTTAAAGTTGGAGAGCTTGTAACAGCTGAAATGCATGTTGTTTGCAATCATTGCTATCTTTGCAGAACGGGAAAGGCTCACCTTTGCGAAAATGTTGTTATCTTGGGAGTTGATGCAAATGGAGCTTTTGCTGATTATGTTGCGGTACCTGCTTTAAATCTCTGGCGAGTGAAAAAAGATATCCCAGAAGAGTATTTTGCCATTTACGATCCTTTCGGAAATGCGGTACACACTGTTTTTGAAGGAGATATGCCCACAAAAACAGTGTTAATTACCGGAGCAGGGCCTATAGGTGGAATGGCAGCGGGTATTGCCAAAGCAGCGGGAGCATCACTCGTTATAGTTTCTGAACCAAATGAATACAGAAGAGAACTTGCTAAAAAGATGGGGGCTGATGTTGTTGTAAATCCATTTGAGGAAAATCTTGTTGAAATTGTAATGGAGCTTACGGATGGCGAAGGTGTTGACAATGTGCTTGAAATGTCAGGTGTAGCTCCTGCACTTTTGGAAGGATTTAAAGCTATAAAAAAGGGTGGTATTTTGGTCCTTCTTGGAATTTTTAACAAAGATGTTACTGTTGATTTTAATGAACTTATAATTTTCAAAGGGATTACCATTAAAGGTGTTAACGGAAGAAAGATGTATGATACATGGTATAGAATGGACGGACTTTTAAGATCAGGGAAAATAGATCTTTCTCCAATCATAACCCACAGATTTCCTATGGAAGAGATAGAAAAAGGGCTATTGTTAATGGAAGAGGGTAAGGCAGGAAAAGTAATTTTAACTTAATAAAGGAGGTTAATTATGCCACTTAACAGATTTAAAAAAGTATTGGAAGGAGAATTAAATGAGCTTAGGGAAAAAGGTATTACTAAAGGAAAGGAATTAATCATAACAAAAGTTAAAAAACCTGAGGGTGATAGAGGACCCAGATATTATTTAAAAGGATTTGGGGAAAAGGAATTCATAAGGATGAACTCAAATTCCTATTTGGGAATGGCGCTTAGAGAGGATATAATTGAAGCCGAAGAAAAAGCTGCAAGAGAATTTGGAGTGGGGCCCGGTGCAGTAAGATTCATAAATGGAACTTACAAAGCCCACAGAGATCTTGAAAAAAAGCTTGCCAATTTTCACGGAAGAGAAGATGCGATTATATTCAGTGCTGCCTACGCTACAATGATAGGCACTCTAACAGCTCTTATTTCAAAGGATACCATAGTTATAAGTGATGAGCTAAATCATAATTGTATTATTAATGCCATAAGACTCTCAAGACCTACCGATAAAGCTATTTACAAACATTTGGATATGAAAGAGATGGAGGAGCAAATAAAATCCGCAATTGGAAGAGCCAAGAGAATAGTGCTCGTTACGGATGGAATCTTCAGTATGCGGGGAGATTATGCTCCTTTAAATGAAATTATGGATATTGTTAAAAAATATGATGATAAGTTTGAAGAGAACATAGTTGTTATTGCCGATGATTCCCATGGTGTCGGAGCATTCGGAAAAACAGGCAGAGGAACTGAAGAATACACCGGCGGAAGAGTTGATGTTTTGATTGGTACATTAGGTAAGGCTTTCGGAGTTAACGGAGGATATGTTGTTTCGGATGAAACAATTACAACATATCTCAGGGAAAGGGCGATTACCTATGTTTACTCGAACCCGATTACTGTTGCAGAGGCTGCCACTGCTTTGAAGGTTATAGAATTTCTTGATAGTGAAAACGGAAGAAAGAGACTTGAATATCTGAGAGATCTCACAAAAAGGTTTGAATCAGGACTTAAAAGTATGGGATATGAAATAATAGAGAGTGAGCATCCTATTGTACCTTTGATGGTAAGGGATACAAAAAGGACATCGGGTATTGTAAAATTCCTTCTTGAAAACGGAGTGCTTGCAACAGGGCTTAACTATCCTGTTGTCCCTAAGGGAGATGAGGAGATAAGATTTCAGATTAATGCTGATCATACTCCATCCGATATTGATTATGTACTTGATATCCTGAAAAGGTACAAAGAGCAAAACGGTTAAATATATTAAAGAACATACAAAAAAACAAAGGAGTTAAAATGAGAAAGGGATTATTCTATCTTACTGTTTTTATCCTTTTATCCTCTCTTCTACTTTCAAACAATCTGCCTTTAATGCCTTATCCGCAGGATATAAAAGTTGACAATGGCAAATTCTATCTTAAAGACACATTTAAAATCTCCCTAAAAGGCCCTTACAGTGAGAGAGTGGAGTTTGGTAAAAAAAATCTTTTGAATTTGATTTCCGAAAGAAGCGGAAGATATATTTATGAAGATAAAAACGGTGAAATATCACTTAATATAATTTATAAAAAAAGGATAAAACTTTCTCCGAAAATGGATGAATCATACGAGCTTTCTGTATCAGAGAGCGGAATTAATCTCAAAGCTAACACAGATATTGGTATTTTAAGGGGATTTTCAACACTTTACCAACTACTTTCTTATGATGAGAAAGGGTTTTACTTTAATTATGTTAATATTAAAGACTTTCCGAGATTTTACTGGAGAGGGCTTTTAATAGACACATCAAGGCACTTTATGCCTGTGAAGGTTATATTAAGAGTTCTTGATACAATGGCACTTGTTAAAATGAATGTTTTGCATTTTCATTTAAGTGATGATCAAGGATTCAGACTTGAGTGCAGGACATTTCCGAAACTTCACCTTAAAGCTTCGGATGGTAATTATTATACACAGCAGGAGATGAGAAAAATAATAATGTATGCAAATCTAAGGGGTATAAGGATTATGCCTGAGTTTGATATTCCCGGACATACTTATAGCTGGATTGTGGCTTACCCCGAACTTGCCTCTTCGCCTGAAGATTATAAGATGAGAAGGGATTACGGGATTTTTAATCCTGTTCTGGACCC
>CAZWJH010000088.1:0-9260 GCA_964634755.1 uncultured Clostridia bacterium | reverse complement strand
TACCGAATGGAACATCCGGAGAGCAGTAAACTTTTCCATGATTTTTATCTGATTCTATTATTGTGGCTTTTATTTTTTTGCCACCGGGAAAAATCTCAATCTCTTCTTTGATTGTTACTTTATTTTCACAATTTGGGGGTGTTAAAATCTGTCCTTCAAATATAATTGTGCTCCAGCTCTTTCCCTGCATAAAAAGTTCTATGAGAGGTTTGGATATGTAAAAAAGTCTTCCTCCTAAGAGGAAGTATGCCTCCATTGACTCTATTGTCCAGAATTCATATGTTTGCCCATTATAGCTTTCTTTCTTTTTTGTTAATTTAAACCAAAGCTGCCCAGCCGGTCTTCCCTGAAATTCAATAACCCTTAATTTTAAGCCTGTTTTTGGAGAGACCATTTTCCCAAGATATATAGCTTTTATATTTCCGTGTTGAGCCCAGCTGCCCGGAGGGAGATTGAAAAATGCCTTTGTTATGATTTCGTTCTGTAAATCGTGGAGTTTTTTTGCATCATTGAGACAATTACCTGAAAAAATATAGGAATGGATGAAAAAAAGAAAAAGAGAGATAAATATTAGCTTTTTCTTCATTTTTTATCCTCCTCTATCTTTTTCATTGATAGTACTTTAACATACCATTTGTTATTTTGAGTAATTATTACTTTTGCCTTTATTTTATATTTCCCGAAGGATGCCGGAGAGATAGGGAACAGAATTACTGCTGTGCCATCAGTAAAGCTTCCCCAATTCCTTGAAAGCCCTGTATTGTTCTTTGCAAAGGGTAGTTTTAAAAAAAGTTTTCTAATATTTTCGGGAATATTATTAACTGCCCATCCCTTTGCATATCCGGATAATTTCACAATTTTATCTTTGAACTTCAAGGGATTTTCTCCTATCTTGAGAAGAGAAAGACTATTATTATCACTGAGCTTTTCCCCTGTCTTACACTCCTTGATGATTTTTATCTCCACTCTTCTATTTTTTGCTCTTCCCTCTTCTGTTTTGTTTGAGAAAATAGGTTTACTTTCCCCATAGCCTATTGTCTTAATTTTTTCTTTATTAATTCCTTTTTTTATTAGATAGTTTGCAACAGCGTTGGCTCTTTTTCGGGAAAGTTTAAGGTTATACTCTTCTGTGCCTATGCTATCTGTGTGTCCCTCAATTATTATTTTTGAGTATTTCATTGATGAAAGTTCAAGATATAAAGCATCAAGAAGTTCTTTGGCTTCTTTTTTAAGAGTGTATTTGTTAAAATCAAACAAGATTTTATCACCTATCCTTAAATTTATTTCACAAGCACTCTCTTTTATTTTAAGGGGGGTAAAATCTTTAATATTAAAGACCTTTTCCCTGTTATTTTCTATGTAAGTGAGAACCAATGCCACCTGATATCGGGGACCTTGAAAGTACTGAACTTCAATTGTGTGAAAGCCTTTTTTAAGAAGAGCCTTACCTGAGACTTTTCTCGGAGGATGAACACCATCATTGTCTATTATGCACTTACCGTCAATTATTAATTTTGAACCATCATCACTTAAAAGGTTAAAATTTATCTCCTGTGTTTTATTTATATAAAACTTTCCTTTGTAATCAATAGCGAACCATTCAAATCTTTTTGTTACCCCCGGAAACCCCTCTGAAAAGCTTCGTGGGGTTATATTAAGAGAGTTTGTAAATATCTCTCCAACAGGCTTTAATTTTGAGAAATCAGGTAGTTTTAATGTGCCATCATTAAGATAATAAATTTTACCCTTAAATGAAAATAGTATCTTTTCAGATGTGCCGAAAGCTTGAGTTTTACTGAGTAAAAACACCGGAAATAGAAAGAATGAAATAAGAAAAACTGTGATTGCATTTTTTGCTTTATATTTCATACTGACCTCCTTAATTCAAGTTTTTATTTGTTCAAAAATCATACCATATTTAATAGTGCTTTTTTACAACTATTTCTTATTGATTTATGAAAAAGAATTTTTACATTTGTAAAAAAAATAATACAGAGGCTTTTTACCTATCAGTATGAGATTGACTGAGAAGCTCTTTATTGATATATTTTATTATGAAAAAAACCATTATAATTTTTGTTTTACTATTATTTTTAAATGGAATTTTACTCTCTGCTGATATATATGGCATAAATACCCATGTGTGGGGACCAACTGTTCTGCAGAAGGTCAAAGAAGCCAAGATAGGATGGATTAGAGTTGATGCTTCGTGGAATGAAATTGAAGAAAAAAAAGGATTTTTTAATTACTCAAGACTTGACCAAGCAATAAATTATGCAGCTAACAATGGATTAAAAGTTTTGTGTGTGCTTGCCTATACTCCATCATGGGCAAACGGAGGGAAGAGTCCAAGCTATCCTCCTCTTGATGTATCCTATTGGAGAAGATTTGTCTCAACAACGGTGAAAAGATATAAAGGGAAAGTTCACTATTGGGCTGTCTGGAATGAACCAAATTTAAAAGGTTTTTTTGTAGGAAGCCCGACAGATTATCTTGAGAAAATCCTTACTCCTGCCGGGCAAGAGATAAGAAAAGCTGATCCTAATGCTAAAATAGTAGCTCCTGAAATAAGTTATTCAACAGCTCCTGAATCCAGGTGGGACACATATATGAAAGCTGTTTTAAACAAAGGAAAAAGTTATATTGATATAGTTTCCATTCACATATATGACAATCGTGGAGCTGAAGCTATAATGAAAAAAATAGAGGAGGGCGATGCTGTTTATCCATCTGTAGTAAACCTTAAAACAATTACCGGATATGGTGGCAAAGAACTTTGGCTTACTGAAACAGGATGGACGACAGCGGTTGTTACAGAGGATCAGCAAGCTACAAATTATTTCGAGCTTTTAAAAAGGGTGTTAAACTCACCCTCTGTGGACAGGGTGTTTTTTTATGAAATTAAAGATATTGAAAATGTATCCTATTACGGAATTTTAAAATCTAATAATACCCCCAAAAAAGCTTTCTATACATACAAAAACTTTATTGCCAATGAATCAGATTTTATTGAAGATGATAGTGATGATGAGAAAGAGAGAAAAAAAGCCTGTGCTTATAGTTCCTTTATCCCGTATCAAAGAGAGCTTATCAGAAATTTAAGAGAAGAGAAGAAAAGATATTTGACAAATGATATTTCAAGGGAAAATGTTAAATTTTACTATGAACTCAGTTCAAAATACGAAGATTTTTTAAATAAAAAGCCAATGTTAAAAAAGAAGGTTTCCAAGCTTTTAATAAGATGGGGAAGTGTATTTTTATCTATGAAAAGAGAAAAAAAACCCAGAGATTTTGAGCTTTTAGTTAAAGATACTATTAAATTTTTATCTGAATTAAAAGGGAAAATAAGTGATAGAGAGAAAAAAAGTGAAATTAGCAGAGGCATTAGACTTTTAGAGATCTATCAAAATTCTTCTCCGGAAAGGATGTTTTATGATTTTACCTTTAATATAAAATTAAAAGAATTAATAAATAAGAGGAGGAATTATGATTAATTATGAAAAACTTTTTTCAAAAAATGCATTGGGGATGAAAAGATCCGAGATAAGGGAACTTTTGAAAGTTACGAGAAGACCTGAAATTATATCTTTTGCAGGAGGTCTTCCTGCTCCGGAGCTTTTTCCTGTTGAGCAGGTCAAAGAGGTGACAGACTATATTTTGGACACAGAAGGGAAAATAGCTTTACAATATGGCCCTACGGAGGGAGATCAGAGGCTTAAAGAAGAGCTTGTAAAACACATGGAGGAAGAAGACTTAAAAACCAATATTGAAAATGTCTTGGTAGTATCAGCTTCCCAGCAGGCTCTTGATCTTATTGCAAAGGTATTTCTTAACAGGAAAGACATTGTTTTTGTGGAAGAACCCACATATGTTGGAGGGATTCAAGCTTTTAATTCATACGGAGCAAGAATGGTTGCAGTTAAAAGTGATGAAAATGGGATTTTACCTGATGAGTTAGAAACAACAATTGAAGGTTTGATTAAGAATGGATTCAGAAGCCAGCTTAAGCTTATTTACATTATTCCTGATTTTCAAAACCCATCCGGAATCACAACTTCATTAGAGAGAAGAAAAAAGCTACTTGAAGTTGCCGAAAAGTATGACCTTATTGTTATTGAGGATACCCCTTACAGGCAGCTTAGATACAGAGGTGAAAGCGTAACACCTATTTACTCACTGGATACAAAGGATAGAGTAATTTCTCTCTTCACATTTTCAAAGATTTTTGCTCCCGGATTCAGACTCGGATGGATCGTAGGTTCAAAAGAGCTTATAGAAAAAATAATTATGGCAAAACAGGCAGCTGATCTCTGCACCTCTCCATTTACACAAGCAATTACCTATGAATATTTAAAGAGAGGTTATTTAAAAGAACAGATTAAAATAATAAAAGAGAATTATAAGGAGAAAATGGAAATAATGCTTGAATCTCTTGAAAAAGAACTTCCTGAACTGGAAGATTTAAAATGGACTAAGCCTGACGGGGGGTTGTTTCTTTGGGTAACTCTTCCTGAGTATATGGATTCTAGAGAGCTCTTCTTAAAAGCTATTGATAAGAAAGTTGCTTATGTCGTTGGGGATGCGTTTCATCCGCAGGGTAAAATGAAAAATGCATTTAGACTGAATTTTTCATATCCCTCTCCTAAAAAGATAAGGGAAGGAATTAAGAGATTAGCAGAAGCCATTATTGAATATGAAGAGGAAATAAAAGGAAGGAAACTAAAGGATGCCGTGATTTTCCCATAAAAAGATGGAAATAAAACTTAATGGTATAAATGTATTCCTTACAGGAGCAAGCAGAGGTATCGGGTTTGCGATAGCAAAATTATTGCTCGAGAGTGGTGCAAAAGTTGCTCTGCACTTTAACAAAGATCGCAGGAATCTTGATAATTTATTGAGGAAAGGAGGAAAAGGGAAAGTTTTCCAAGCGAATTTGGAAAATTTAAGTGAAGTAAAAAGATTATTTTACGATGTTGTTAATGAATTCGGAAGGGTAGATGTATTGATAAATAATGCAGGTATTGCGATAGATTCTCCTATAAAATCAGAGGATGAAAAATGGCTTAAGGACTGGGAAAAGACACTTAAAGTGAACCTAACTTCCCTTGCCTTCCTTTGCAAACTTGCGATAAATCATTTTGAGAAAATAGAAGGTGGAAGGATTATCAATATCTCTTCGCGAGCAGCTTTCAGGGGGGATACACCTGATTATGTAGCTTATGCAGCTTCAAAGGGTGGAATTGTTTCATTGACAAGGTCAATTGCAAGGGGATTCGGAAAGAAAAATATAAAAGCTTTTTTGATTGCTCCAGGCTTTGTTCGAACAGATATGGCAAAGGATTTTATAGATAAATATGGAGAAGGAATTGCTCTTGACGATATAGCACTTCCAAAACTTACTGAACCTGAAGATATCGCACCTTTTGTTGTTTTTCTTGCCAGTGGTTTAGCTGATCATGCAACAGGAGCTACTTTTGATATAAATGCGGCAAGCTATGTACATTAATCAAAATAATGAAAAAATTTTTAATTGCAGTTAAAGATCTGAGACGGTATGAAAAGGAATTAGAAAAGCTGCTAAACAAAAAGTATGATAATTTTTGGTTTATTTCGCCTCTTAAATTTAAAAAAGATGTTTTATCCTCCTTTGACTTAGCAGTATCTTTTGATTCCTCTTTTTATAATATTTACCAGGAGCAAGTGGATCAAAGTGTTTTTAATCTTTTGGCTGACGCGGAGTACTATTTTTGCAAAAAAAAGGGTAAAATTGGGTTTATTGTTTCTGATAAAAAGTGGAAATTTAATTGTAAAAATATTCTAATTAAGGAGTCGCCCGCAAAGTTAAAAGATTTGGTAAAAAAAGAAATAAAAGGGGAAATAACTACTGCTGATTTTAGACAGTATGTGGAAAACATCATTGACTCTTTCCAAAGAAAAGGAATAGGCTCTTTTTTTATTGCTCTTAATGGGAATGAGAATCTTTTCAATTCAAAGAGAGTATTTACTCCTTTCAGGGTTTTTAATGATTACTCATTAAAGAGGCTTTCTTACAGAGGAGCGCTTATTGTTATAGAGGGGATTGATGGTACGGGGAAAAGCACTCAGGCAAAGCTTTTGCTTGAGTATTTTAAGAGCAAAGGCATAAAAATTGTCAAATTTAGAGAGCCATCTGATTCAAAGTGGGGAAAATTGATTAGAGAAAAATCATCGGAAAAGGATAGCCTATCTCCATATGAGCAGTTGAACCTTTTTTTAAAAGATAGAGAATACAATTTTTTTCATCATTTGTTGCCCTATTTGAAAAAAGGGTATTTAGTGATTTTGGACAGATACTATCATTCCACATATTCTTATCAGGGAGCTTTTGGGATAGATAAAAAAAAGATTTTAAAAGAAAATTTGAGAATTTGTTCTCCTCCTGAAATGCTGTTCATCTTGGATTTACCAGTTGAAATAGCTTGGAAGAGAATTGAAAAACGGAAAAAGGATAATTTGTTTGAAAACATTGAGTTTCTTAAGAAAGTGAGAGAGAATTATTATGATTTCTGGGGAAAGGATATTCACTACATTAATGCTGATCAACGCCCTTCTGTTATTATGAAATATATAGCAAAAAAGATTGAAGAACGCTTCCCCTTTTCTCTTTTCTATTGACCTGAAAGAGACTACTGTATATAATTTATTTTTTGTAAGGAGAGGAAATGAGTTATAGAATTCATGTAATTGATGATGAGCCAATAATTCACGATATTATTTCAAGAATATTAAAAGATAAGGATTATGAGATTGATTCTTCTACGAATATCGAAGAATCTCTTGAAAAGCACAAAGACAAACATTATGATCTTGTTCTTTTAGATTTGATGATTCCCGGAACTTCAGGAATTCAGATCTTTAATGAGCTAAAAAAGATAGATAGTGATGTAAAAGTTATAATAATGACTGCATACGGTACTCTTGAAACAGCTGTTAAAGCAGTTGAAATGGGGGCTATTGATTATGTAAACAAACCTTTTGATAATGAGCATTTAATAAGTACAATAGAAAAAGCTCTTTTCTCTGAAGAAAAGAAAGATATTGAAGAATTAAAAACAAGTTTTGAAGGGAGTGTTTATTTTCATAACATAGTAGGAAAAAGTGAGAGCATAAAAGAAGTAATAGCGAAAACAAAAAAAGTGGCTAAAACAAATAGTACAGTTCTTATATATGGTGAAAGCGGAACGGGGAAAGAGTTGGTTGCAAGAGCTATTCATATGGAATCATTAAGAAGTTCCCAGCCTTTTGTGGTAGCATACTCAGCTCCAGATGAACTTTTTGAAAGTAATCTTTTCGGCCATAAAAAGGGAGCCTTTACTGGAGCAATAGCTGATAAAATAGGTTTGATAGAGGTTGCAAAGGGAGGTACTCTCTTTTTCGATGATGTAGCTACTGTTCCTTTTCAGACACAGGTGAAACTTTTAAGGGTAATTCAAGAAAAAGAGTATATTGTCTTAGGAGATACCAAGGTGAGGAAAGCTGATGTTAGGGTTATTGCTGCAACTAACCAGGAATTAAACGAATTGGTGGAAAAGGGGGAATTCAGGGAGGATCTTTATTATAGATTAAATGTAATAAGAATAGAAATTCCACCTTTAAGAGAACGAAAAGAGGATATACCTCTTCTTGCTGATTTTTTTATTAAAAAATATTCTGAGATAAACGGAAAAAAGATAGAAGGGATTGATGATTCTGCACTTGATTACTTAATAAATTATCATTGGCCCGGCAATGTTCGAGAGCTTGAGAATGTTATTGAAAGCATGGTGGTTTTATCAGAAAAATCAATATTAACAAAAAATGATATCCCCCTTGAAAAAAGGTATTCCTCCATTCCTTTTTTGTACAATTTACTTGAGCTTAATGGAATACCATTGAAAGACAAAATAGAGCAATTAAAGGAATATTTGATTTTGAAAGCACTTAAAAAAGCAAATGGAGTTCAGAAAAAAGCAGCAGAGATGTTAGGATTAAAGAGTACTACTTTTAATGAAATGTTAAAAAGATTGAATTTATCATCAGGTAAAAAAAGTGACGAGTCTGATTAAGTTTTTGACTGACAGGAGGGTTAGCTCAAGACGAAAGATTAAAAATCTTATAAAGGATGGGTATGTTAAGGTAAATGGTAAGGTGGTAAGAGACCTATCTTGGGAAGTTGGTGAAAAGGATATTGTTTTGATTAAAGGAAGAAAACTTCCACCTCTTCTACCAAAAGTTTACCTCCTTATGAATAAACCAAAAGGGTACATTACTTCTCTTGAGGATCCAAAAGGGAGAAAGACAGTAAAAGAATTGCTTCCCCACAGATTCAGGAAACTAAAAGTTTATCCAGTTGGAAGATTGGATCTTCAATCAGAAGGGCTATTATTTTTTACAAATGATGGAGATATCGCCAATATTGTTCTGAATAGTGGCCTTGAAAAATGGTATTTAGTGAAAGTTTCTGGTTTTCCCGATGAGAAAAAGATAAGACTATTAAGAAAAGGTGTGAAATTAAAAAGTGGAATAAAAACCCTTCCCTGTAAAATAAAATTTTTGCGAAAAACCAAATCAAATTCGTGGTATGAGGTAAGGCTTAAAGAGGGGAAAAAGAATCAAATAAGGCAAATGTTTGAAAAGATAGGGCATCCTGTTTTAAAATTAAAAAGGACAAAAATAGGGAAATTTTATTTAAAGGGAATTCCTTTAGGTGGGATAAAAATTCTTGAAGAAAGTGATTTAAGATGGTTAAGATTTCTAACGAAAAATACTAATGTATAGAGTTCTTTTAATAGGGGGTGGAAATGCAGGGCTTCTGTATGAGTTTGATCCTAAAAGGAAAAAACCTGCTTCCCATTATGGTGGGATTAAAGCTTTTCCGGGGGAATTACACCTTTCCGCTGTTTGTGATATTGATAAAGATAAAGGGCAATTTTTGAAAGAGAAAAAGGTAAATGTGCCTTACTATGTTGATTATAAAAAGGCAATTAGAGAGATAAAACCAGATATAATAACTATTGCTTCCTGGACCAAAACACACAAAGATATTTTCATCTATGCTCTTGAAAACGGTGTGAAAGGTATTGTTCTTGAAAAGCCTATTGCAAGGAACTCAGAAGAAGGGAAAGAGATGGTGTCCAAATGGGAAGAATATAAAATTCCTGTGGTTGTTAATCATGAAAGAAGATGGGATGCCAAATACATTCTTGCGAAACAGATAATTGAAAGAGAAGAAATAGGTGAAA
>CAZWJH010000087.1:1504-9477 GCA_964634755.1 uncultured Clostridia bacterium | reverse complement strand
TCTACTTTCCGCATCTTCAACAGATGTGAACCTTATTCCCAAAACCTTAAACCTAATTCTCTTTAATCTTTCAAAATGCCTATTAAGTAAATACTCAACCTCATCTTTATCCCTTCCCATGGGGTCTTTGTAATTTTCATCAACAAGATTTAAGAGCTTTTCCTTGTCTCCATCTTTTAAAAAATCCACAGCATTGATTATGATTTTCTTTATCCTTTCCTTTTTCGTATCTTTTTTGCAAGAGTTTGCCTGAAAAATAAAAAAGATTAATGTAAAGATAACAAAATAATTAAATATTTTCTTTTTGCCCTCTACTTTCTTATTTTTCATCATTTTATCTCAACCCCTATTATATAATAATCCATCCTCTTAGATTTCAGTTATGCAAAAGCTGCTTAGCTCAGAGCTGCTCCGCTGCTCGGCTTTATTTAGTTTCCTCCTTTTAACTCGTTTATATACCTTTTTCTAACTTTAAAGAAAAAGTCCTTGTACTCTTCTGATCTAAAATCCTGATATGTCCAATCAAGTGTTCTTACTCCTTTTTTATCAAATAAATATTCCAAATGAGCATATATGCCATTTTTAAGAGGAACGCGATGTGAAAAATTTTTTGCTGTGGCTACAATTAAAGCTCCTGCTGTTATTATCCCGGGATCAAGGTTTATACCTCTTCCAGTAAGATTATACTTTTTCATCAAATCTTCTTCCAACCTATTTGTAAAAATCTTAATATCCGGTAAAAGCTGGGGCTCAATAAGACCCTCGAAAACAAAAAATTGTCTGTAAAGAGGTTTACCCATCTCTTTAAAATAATAATCAGTAAAATTAAAATCAAAAACTTCTGATTTTTCCTCAATTTTACCAAATTTACACTCAAGCTTTTCAATAGCATCTTTTAGAATTTTCTCATCTTTGAATATTGTTCCTGTATAAAGCTTTACAGGTAAAAATTCTTCCTCTTTCATTTTTTACCTCTAATTTAAAGGTAATATCACTAATTTATTGTTAACTGAGAAGGCAATCATGCTTCCAAGAGGAGAAATATCGGTTTTTTCTACTTTAGGAAAAAGACCTTTAAAATCTTCCCTCTTTTTTCCTTCTGAATAGAGCCACAAACCTTTATATACAAAATAAATGTAATTGTTATTTGTTATAATCTGACTATAGCCTCTCATTTTCATTGCCTTTTTAATTTTTAATTTATCAATATCAATAAAATAAACCCTTAAATCCTTGTTCGTATAATACAAACGACTTTTAAATAATTTTACATTTCCAATGCCCTTAACAACTTTCTTTAATTTATGTTTTAATGTATCAATAATAATTATCTTTTCTTCCCCTTTGATAAAGAGCATATTATTATCAGTATTAAAGTAAAGAGGTTCACAGTATTCGTACGAGCTTTTTTTCATAATCTTACTGCTATCTCCCTCAACAATACTTCCATCCTCCTTGAATATATGATAAAGAAAAGACTGGGTATCAGTAGCTTCAAAAACCACGATATTATCATTATCAGTCAACAACAACATTCTGCTTGATGATGAGATAGAAATTCCTTTTCCCTTTTCTATTAAATTTTTGAAATTTTCAGAACTTGAATATAAATTTGAAATTTTCGTTATATCCTTAAAAAGAGGAATGCTTCTATCAATGTTTCTTCTATTAATCGGAGCAAAAATTCCTCCGCCGATACTGTAAAAATATCCGGAGAGAATTATATCAGGATAAAAATAAAAGGTTTTTCCCATATTATCCTCTATACTAAAAGGAGCTTTAAACGCACTTTTAATATAATCTTCGCTTACAAAAAATAGGCGGGAAGAGTTATCCGAAAAAATCGGTTTCCACACCTTTTCATCAAGGCCATAAGTATTAACCTTTCTTATACTCTTATTTGAAAGATTTATTATATAAAAATTAGCAATATCCTTTCTTTTTGAAAAAGTAACAAGAGCAATCTTTTTCTTATCTGGCGAAATTTCCACATTTTGAACAATCTCATCTAAAAGGAATGTTTTAAATACTTTTCCATTAGAATTTACCAAATAAACAAAATTTTGATAAGAGTTGGCCTTTTTCTTTCCCCAAACGATAATTTTACTTTCATCAATCCATTTAAAATCATCCACTCTGAAAAATTTTAGAATAGCTCTTTTATTTATCTTATTAATTAACTCCTCTGCTCGCGGAGTGTTTTTTATATCTTCCAAGGCACTGTTCTCCCCAAGAGCAGCCGCTCTGAAGAGCCATTTTCCTGCAAGAGCAGCATTCTTTTTCAAAAGTGCTTTTCCGTAATATAAAAAGTACTCTTTATCTTCAGGTGCTAAAAACTCTAATTTTTTAAATATTCTCACAGCTTTTGCTGCTTTTCCTTTAAGGTAATAATTAATAGCGAGTTCCTTTTTGTAGGCAAAAGAATCTTTGTTTTTCACCCTTTTAAGAATTGAAATAGCCTTTTCTATATCACCGTTTAATCTAAATAATTTTGCTTTCATAATAATTTTTTCGTCAAAGTCAGGACAATTTTCAAGAAATTTTATAGCTTCTTTATACTTCTTTTGTAGGGATAAAATCTCTGCAACTCTTAAATAACCTTCTCTATAATTGGTTTTAACAAGATAATTCTTAAGCTCTTTTAACTCTGCGAATTGCTTCCCACTATAACGATAATACATGGAAGATATAAGATGATATTCTGGCAAATCGTAAATTCTAATTGCCTTCAAGATTAATTCTCTTGCGGACTCAAGATCTCCCTCTTTAAGATAAAAAAATCCATAAGTAAGATAAGTGATTGATTTTCGTGAAAAGACATCATTTGCAAGAGAAAAATAGTACTCTTCATAATAAAATGAAAATTCACCTATTGACAGAGCATAGCCCAGCAAAGCATCTAATCTCTTGTATCTTTCTCTTATGTATTTTTCAAATATTCTTGATGCCGAAAGCTTATCATTTTCAAAAAGATACTTATAGGCATTTCTCAAATCTTCCTTTTTTACCGCATCAAAGTAAGCATTTACATACTCTTTTGCACTATTGATGTCCCCCAAAAGGTAATATGATATTCCCTTATAATAATTAACCTCTGCCTGTGATAGCTTCTCCTTTGAAAAGCCTAAATTAATTAATAAAAACAATAAAGCGAAGAAAGATACTTTAAATAAAAAACTCCTATTGATTTTCATTAGCTTCCTCCGAAAAGATATAATCTTTTATATATTTTTTAGCAAATTCAAGTCCCTCTTCTTTTGTTTTGAATCTGTCCTCAAGCTGTAATTCATACAATTCCTTTAAAACTTCACCCATCGCCGGCCCCGGTTTCATACCGAGGGAAATTAAGTCCCTTCCCATAATTAAAGGATTTATTGTTTCTTTGTTCAGTTCATACTTATCTATCATTTCCATAAACCATTCTCCTCTTTCATCAAGGACTTCCGGTCTGCCCTGCCCCCTTCCTTCCTTGTCAGAAATATCCAAAATAAGAAGGTATTTTATATCATCCTTGAATTCAAGATAGATTTTGGCAACTGATCTTTTAGATATAAACTCTCTGTTTTTCCAGAGATCATGAATTCGATGGTGGAATCTTACCATTTTTTTTACTAAATCCTTCATTCTATAACCTTTATACTTGACAATATTAAAACGCTTAAAAACATTCTCTACAAACTTCTCTCCAACATAATCATGATTATTACTCGTAATTGTCATCCTACCCCTTTTCCAATTCCAGTCAGTAGTACTTATTTTCCCTACATCATGAAAAAGAGCCCCTAATATTAGTATCAGCCTCTCAGTCTCATCAAAATCAAACCGTTCATTTTTTGCAAGAAAAGAAGCATTGTCAATAACGAGCATTGTGTGAGCCCAAACTGTGTGGTGACCTTGCTCATCAGTTTCCGGATGGAATTCTGCGTCCTGTATGGTGAGAGTAAGCTTAAAAAGCTCAGGAAATAGCTGTTTTAAAACCCCTAATTTAAAGTACTCCCACAATCCTATGGAAGGTTTTTCGGACCTTATAATCATCTTAAAGAACTCTTCGGTTACCCGTTCCATACTTAAACCGGTAAGATCTGTTTCATTAGCTTTAGGGTATATCCTCTCATCAAGTTCAAATTCAAGAGTGGAAGCAAATCTTGCGGCTCTTAAAATTCTTAAAGGGTCATCAAAAAAGCTCTTTTCATTAGTCATTTTTAAAGTTTTCTTTTCAATATCTTTCACTCCGCCAAAAGGGTCAATAAGCTCTCCGCTTTTTAAATGAAGAGCCATGGAATTGCACACAAAATCTCTTCTCTCAAGATCCTTTTCGATTGGTAAATTGGGATCAGCTTTTACTATGAAGTTTTTGTGATCAGCTTTTTTATTAGTGTCCGTTATATCAATTCTCGGAAGAGCAATTTCATAATTAATTCCGTCTTTTGTAAAAAGCACTATTCCAAAATTCTTGCCCACCACATCAACTTTACCATGTGGTTTTAGCTTTTTTATAATTGAGTCAATGTCTTCTTTTACAATCAATAAATCAACATCATCTCGAACTTTTCCTAAGAACAAATCTCTTACGAATCCCCCCACTGCATATACATTTTCTCCGAAAAGTTTAAGAAAAAAGTCTCTATCTTTAAATTTATATTTATTGTTTTCTATTCTCATCTTTTTTCCCTATTATTTTTACCACAAAGCCATAATTTATTCAAGGATTAGAGCTTTTATGCCGGATTATTTTATGTGTATCACTATTTGATACATAACATCTTATAAAATAGTTTACTAATTTTTCGGAGGGAAATATGCTTTTTTACGAACTTTTAACTTTATTCATAATTTCAGAACTTTTAATCTTAGTTAATTTTCTTGAAGAGAAGGAAAGAAAATAGTTTCTGCTGAAAAATCTTTTTTTATGTAACCTAAGGTGATAGAATACCGTATTACTTTACGGGGAGATTTATAATGATAAGAGAGATAAAACTCGTTGATCTTAAACCTCAATACGAAGAGATTAAAGAGGAACTTTGGAAAGAGTGGGAAAAGATTTTTGACTCAATGCACCTTATGTTAGGACCTAATATGAAGGCTTTTGAAAATGAATTTGCAAAATACTCCGAGGCAAAGTATGGTATTGGCGTTGATTCGGGAACAGCAGCTCTTTTTCTATCTTTAAAATCAATGGGAATAGGAAAAGGAGATGCAATAATCGCACCATCATTTACCTTTTTTGCCACAATAGAAGCAATTATTCAGGTGGGAGCTCACCCTATAATGATTGATATTGATGAAAATGATTTTAACATATCACCGGCAAAGATTTCCGAATATATTGAAAATAATACAATTTTTGATGGAAACACCCTTCAGGATAAAACATCCGGGAAAATAATAAAAGCAATAATTCCGGTTCACCTTTACGGAACACCTGCAGAAATGGATAAAATACAAGGGATTGCAAAAAAATACAATCTTTTGATTTTGGAAGATTGTGCGCAGGCTCACGGAGCAGAATTTCAAGGTAAAAAAATAGGCGGATTGGGAGATACAGCGGCTTTCAGTTTTTATTTTTCAAAAAACCTCAGTGCTCTCGGAGAAGGAGGAATAATCCTCACAAACAATGAAAACATCGCAAAAAAAGCCTCTATGCTCAGAGTCCATGGTCAGCCCGACAAATACACTCATGAATTTATCGGGTATAACTCAAGACTTGATGAGATCCAGGCAGCAGTATTAAGACTAAAATTAAAGAGATTGGATATATGGAATGAGAAAAGAATAGAGCTTGCAAAATACTACAATGAAATTTTAAAAGAGCTCCCTTTAAAAACCCCGAAGATTTTTGAGCATAAAAAATCTGTCTTTCACCTTTATGTTATAAGAACCGAAAGAAGAGATGAGCTAAAAGAGCATCTTTCAAAAAATGGAATTGGAGCTGGTATTCACTATCCAATCCCATCTCACCTTCAGCCTGCACTTAAATACTTAGGCTATAAAGAGGGCTCTCTTCCGGTAAGTGAAAAAATAGCCAAAGAAATTTTAACATTACCTATGTACCCCCACTTAAAAAAAGAAGATATTGACTACATAGGCGAAAAAATCAGAGAATTTTTCAAACTTTAAGAAAATCCTTACCCTCTCGAGCTTTTATCCACCCTCGGTATCCATTTTTCAGCACAATAAGGTACCAATCTCCCACTTTATCTTTTACTTCAAAATCTATACCTTCATGAATAATAAAAACAGTACTCCCAATATTAGAAGGCTCGCTTTTAACATCAACTTTAGAAGAAACAAGGATATACTGACTCTTTTTATACTCATTAATCTTTACAATGTCAACAATAAACAAAACAACTAATAAAAAGGAAAGTGCAAAAAGCACATACCTTTTCCATTTAAAATTAAAGAATACAAAAATCAGGATTATTATAGAAAAGAGAATTAAAGAAATTATCAAATATGTATTCATAGTAAAAGAATTCTTTACTGAATTTAAGATTTTTGTAAATGGGTCCTCTTCGGGAAGCTTTATTTTATCCTCCAATCTCATTTCCACAGCCTTTAAATTGTGCAACAAATCAGAATCATTCTGTCTTATCTTGTAAGCTCTCAAATAATAAAGCTTTGCATAGGCATATTTATTTAACTTAAAATAAATATTCCCAAGATTATAGTAAACCTCAAAATTGGGAGTTTCCTTTTCAGCTTTTAGATAAATTTCAAGAGATTTTTCATATTCCCCTTTTCTATAATAATTTTCAGCCTTCAAAAGCTCTTCCTTTGAAATTGAAAAAACGCTTGTTACAAACAATATAAATACAAAAATAAGAGCAAAACCTCTTTTAATTAACATTTTTTATTATATCTCAATGATTTGTATATTAAAAGATAGTTGCTTTTTGTTTCTTATTGAATTATATTGAAATACTTAAAATTTCCGATGATCAAAGAAGCTGAACTTAAAAAGCCGAAAAGGAAGGATTTAAAAGAGTTCGTATTTTTTAATAAATTTAATTCTCAACATAAGCTTTGAATCGAGAATAAGCAGAAGGGGGAAGATGTTTTTTATCAGATGCCCATTTTTTGTTTGGTTTTGAAGACATAATAAATGTGAGAATTCCTCCTTTCATTAATTCATCATGAGTAATATATGCCCTTTTTAACTTTTTACCATTAAAATACGCTTTTTTTATGTAAATATTTTTTTTACTGAGATTTTTTGCAATTATCCTGAATTTTTTATTATTTTCCAGATTAATCGTAGCCTCTTTAAAAAGAGGTTTCCCTATAATATATATTTTCTCAACCGGAGATACAGGATAAAATCCCAGAGCTGAAAAAATATACCAAGCTGACATCTGTCCGCAATCTTCATTTCCGGGCATTCCTGAAGGGGTATTGTCAAACATCTTTTTCATTATCAGATTAATCTTTTCCTGAGTTTTCCAAGGGTATCCCGCATAATTGTAAAGATATGCTATGTGGTGACTTGGCTCATTGCCCTGTACATACTGTCCGATAAAACCTGACATATCTTCAACAGAGCCGTATTTCTCCTCATCACCTTTTATTTTAAAAAGCTTATCTAATTTTTTTACAAATTTTTTCGAACCACCCATCAATTGTATTAGTCCCTTCGGATCCTGAAGTACATGCCAGCTATACTGCCATGCATTGCCTTCAGTATAATCGCCTCCATAATTAGCCCTTAGAGGATCAAAAGGTTCTCTGAATTTTCCATCCGATTTTTTAGCTCTCATAAAACCTAATCTTTTATCAAAAATATTTTTGTAAAAAAAGGCTCTTTTTATGAATCTTCTGAAGATATCTTCCCTTCCCATTTTTTTTGCCATAAGTGCGATTGCATAATCATCATAACCGTACTCAAGTGTCTTTGATGCTGCTTCAATTTCCTTATCAACAGGAATATATCCGTATTTTTCATAATATCTTAACCCTCCATAATTTTTGTTTGT
>CAZWJH010000087.1:0-1404 GCA_964634755.1 uncultured Clostridia bacterium | reverse complement strand
CCTCTGTATCTTCTGTCAACATCCTGATAAAGCATAGGAGCTATCATAAGATGATAAAGAGCTGTATAAAATATCTTCTTATTTTTCTCAGAACCTTTCACATTGATTTTGTTAAGCTCATTCTCCCAAGACTTTTTAGCCTCAGCTCTTACCCTCTCAAAATTCCAATCAGGAATCTCTTTTCTTAAATTTTTTAAAGCACCTTTAATGTCCACTCCGGAAATTGCGACTTTAACATAAAGCTCCTCTACCCCTGAAAAATCAAAAAACACTCTTAACTTTTTACCGTAAATCTCATGAGCTTCCCTTTTGTTTTTCAATTTTATAAGCTTGCCCTTGCTCCTGAAATAATAAAAATTTTCATCATATCTTTTATAACCGTAATCCAAAAAAGGTTTGGAAAATTCCATTGCAAAAAATATTTTCCTGTTTTTAGCCCATCCGGTTGTCTGCCTGTATCCTACGACAAGATTATTATTCAAAACTCTTAAATATGACCAAACATTCTTTTCCTTAAAATAATAAATCGAATGAATCAAATCCAAAATCACATAAGAAAAAGATTTTTTATTAAAAGAATAATGATGAAAGGCAACTCTTTTTGTCACCGTAAGTTCAACATCAATATCATAATCAGATAATTTCACCCTGTAGTATCCGGGTTCTGCAAATTCATTTTTATGGGAAAATCTTGATCTATACCCTGTATCGGGAGAATCCTCTTCTCCCGGCTCCATCAAAAGTTTTCCCGAAACAGGCATCAAAAGTATGTCTCCCAAATCCGAATGTCCTGTTCCACTGAAATGAGTATGGCTAAACCCCAAAATGGTTTTATCAGAATACTGATAACCTGCACACCAAGGATAGCTCTTTCCCACCTCCTTTAAAGCTGTGTCAGGAGATACCTGAACCATTCCGAAAGGAACTACAGCTCCCGGGTATGTATGACCATAACCATCCGTACCTATAAACGGATTAACATATTCATAATTTGACTTTTCGCCTGAAAACAGAGAAAAGAGTGAAAAAACAGAGATGAAAAAAAAGATAAGTGATTTTCTTCTCATCTTGACCTCTTAAATGTAAATAATGCCGAAGGGGGGATTTGAACCCCCACAGGCCGAAGCCCACCAGATCCTGAATCTGGCGCGTCTGCCATTTCCGCCACTTCGGCACGAACAGGAAAATATAATTAAAATTAAGAGTTTAGTCAAGACTTATATCACCCAAAAACTCAAATAAGCGAAAATGGTTAAGAATAAATAAGAAAAATCGTAAAAAGTAAAGGATAACAGGAAGCTAAAAGCAAAAAGTCTCGAAGCATCCAAGCTAACCTTCCTTTATACATTGGATTTTTTTACAAGAACCGTCAGCCCATTTTAGGACAAGACAAATGAAAGGATA
>CAZWJH010000086.1:0-9794 GCA_964634755.1 uncultured Clostridia bacterium | reverse complement strand
AGAGCCGTTACGTGTAACGGCTCTACATTATTTTGGGCGTTTTTTGATAAAAAAGAGTATTTGATTTAATTAAAATTTGGTTGTAAAATTAATTATATGAATGACTATGGGTTTGTTTTTAAGATGCAAGCTCAAGATTTAATGGCGATGGGAAAGCCTCAAAGTAAAAAGGTTCTAAGTATCGAAGCTAAAATACTGATAAATAGTAAAATAAGAGATATAAATAAATACAAAAAGGTAGTGACAAATGACAAAAAAAGCTTTGAAGCTTTTGGCTTTAGGCTTTGGGCTTTTTAAAAGGAGGTTAAAATGGGAAAAATACTTTTATTAATGCTGTCTTTTACTCTTCTTATTGTAGGCTCCACATTCTCTTCAGAGGCTAATTTTAAAATATTTAGTAGTGATATAGAAAATGGGAAAACTATTTTAAGTAAATTTACCTGTCAGGGAGAAAACATTTCACCCGAATTGGAATGGAAAAATATTCCCCAAAATGCTAAAAGTTTTGTTCTAATTGTTGATGATCCTGATGCTCCTTTCGGGACATTTGTTCATTGGGTTGTTTATAATATCCCAATTTCAGTTAAAAAGTTGGAAAGAGGGATAGAAAGAGAAAAAACTTTTTCAAATGGTGTAACTCAAGGAGTTAATGATTTCGGAAGGATAGGCTATGATGGACCATGTCCTCCGCCGGGAAGACCCCACCGATATTATTTTAAGCTTTATGCTCTTGATGAAAATCTTAACCTTTCTCCGTCTCTTAGAAAAAAAGATTTATTAAGAAAGATTGAAGGGCATATTCTTGCTATAGCTGAAATCATGGGTTATTATCAAAGAAAATAAAATTGGAAAAAGGTTTTGTTCAAATATACACGGGTGATGGAAAGGGAAAAACAACTGCGGCCGTTGGTCTTACTTTAAGGGCTATTGCTTCAGGATATAAGGTATTTTTTTGCCAATTTATGAAAGGGGAGGAGAGCGGAGAAATTCGGGCTTTGAAAAAACATTCTGAAAGTATTGATGTTTTTTTATGTGGAATTAGCAAATTTTGCGTAAATAAGAAAAATCCTTCTCGGGAGCAGGTTAAGGCTGCCCGAAAAGGATTTGAGCTTGCCAAAAAGGCTATATTTTCAAGAAAGTATGATTTGGTTGTTTTGGATGAAATTAATATGGCTATTTGCTATAATTTAATTAATCTGGAAGATGTTATTAATATTTTAAAAGATAAACCCTCTTCAGTTGAAATTATTTTAACAGGAAGGAATGCTCCATCTGAGCTTTACCCTTATGCTGATTTAATATCTGAAATAAAGGAAATTAAACACTATTATAAAGAGGGGGTAAAAGCAAGGAGAGGAATAGAGTATTAAACTCTATTACCTCTTGAGAGCAAGGGCTTCTTGAATCATTTCATCAGAAGTTCTTATTGTTCGTGAATTAGCCTGATAACCTCTTTCAAAAACTAACATATTTACAAATTCTGTTGCCATATCAACATTTGAGGATTCCAGCGCACCTCCGTTTATTGACCCTCTTCCGGCTGTTTGGGGGGCCCCAACTGACGGAACTCCTGATGCCTCTGTTTCCGCATAAAGATTTAAACCCATTCTCAATAACCCTTTTGGATTATTAAATGTTGCAAGAGCAAGCTGAGCCAATTCTTCCACCTGTCCATTTGAGAATACTCCCTGTATCATCCCCTCTCTGTTGATTATTATTGATGTAAGATTTCCCGGAGGATAACCATTCTGATTTGTTGAAGAAACTCCTGAAGGAAGCGGATATCCTGTTAAACTTGCCACTCCATCATCATCCCAGATATCCCAGTTTATTGACATAGGATCAGCTCCATTGGTAAATGCCGGTGTTGTTATGGTGACATCTGTTGCAGGGGTGTTTAAGGTACCATCTGCATTAAAGGTTAATGTCCCTGTTGCTAATGTGTAAGGTGTCCCTGATGTTCCCCCTACGACATCCTCGCCGGGTACTGTTACTTCATAATCCCAGGAATCGGGTAAACCAGCATTGTGTGTATATGTTATTGTAAGAGTGTGTTGTGCTCCTTTTGAATCATAAACAACAATGGATGCTGTTGCGGTTGTTCCTGGATCTACTCTGTTATCAAGGTTCATAAATACTTGAAACATAGTGGTTTCGCTTGGAGAGCTTACTGTGTTTGCCGGTAGGAAAATTCTTGAAAGCTCTCCGGATGCGACAATCTGGCCTGTTGTGGGATCCTTGTCTGTATATCCCATTACATAATTACCATTAGAATCTATAAGGTATCCAGCATCATCAAAGGAGAAGGCTCCATTACGGGTATAAAATTGGGAAGATGAATCATTGCTTAAAATAAAAAATCCGTTTCCTTCAATAGCAACATTTGTTCCTTCCTGAGTTACCTGAATACTTCCCTGAGAAAATATTCCCGAAACTTCTGCAGGGAAAATTCCCAGTCCTATCTGCATGGGATTTCCAGCTCCATTTGCTGCTATACCTCCGAATGTTCTTGTTACAATATCATAAAAATTTATTGCTGATGCTTTAAAACCCGGTGTGTTAATATTTGCAAGATTATTACCGACCACATTTAAAGCTGATGCATAAGCACTTAAACCTGAGAGTCCCGAGTAAAATGATGTTAACATCTTGCCCTCCTCCTTAAATTAAAATTTCTATTATATCGCCTAAATCTATCTGTGATTCTCCAGACTTTAAAATTACATCTCCGTTTTCAAACCTTATTCCATCTATTAATCTTATGGAGTATGTTTTTATATCCACTTCATCCGAACCTCTATATGCTTTTATCTGAAATCTGTAAGTACCTTTGTCAAGTTGATCTCCTTGAATATTTCTTCCATCATAAATGTAATCATGAGAGCCTGCTGTCATAGGACCAAGAGATTTCACATCAACGACATTTCCTGAAGAATCGTAAACAATGAGTGAAACATCCGTTGCATCCTTATCAAGTTCAAATCTTATTTTTGAATCTTCTCCTTTCTCTCTTATTGAAAATTCATTTCCTTCTGTAACCACATATTTGTTGAGAAGATTAACAGCTTCTGTGCTTGCTGCTGCTCCCTGAGTCATAGCAAGGTTCTCAATTGTATGTTTCATACTTTTCAACTCTTCCAATTGGGTAAACTGGGTGACCTGTGAAATGAATTCATTATCATCAATTGGATTTAAAGGGTCCTGATTCTGCATTTTTGCAATCAAAAGCTCAAAAAAATCATCTGCACCAATGCTTGAGAAGGGATCTCCCCCTGTCTGGGATAAACTATTTTTACTGGCATAAACATCATTCAATCCAATTTGATCTATCATCGTCAACCTCCGTGCTATCTTCTATCAAAATCCGTGCCATTATATCTTTGTTGTAAAACCCCTTTAATAATTAATGTTTTTTGTTATGCTCTTTTTAATTACAATGGAAAAAATTACAATCCTGCGGAAATTTATTCCTTTTTTTGAAAAAATATACTTCACATTTAATCCCTTTTATAGGATAATAGCTAATGAAAGAATTTTTAAAGACAATATCGTATTCAGAGTACGAAAAACTGCTTGAAAATCTGAATTTAAAAAGAGATAGTATTTTAGTGAGATCCGAAGTTTCCGCAAATTTTATAGCCGCAGAAAATATTAGAGCCACAGAGGAAATTCCAGGGTTCTTTCGCTCGACTGTTGACGGGTATGCAGTTAAGTATGAAAATACTCAGGGCTCAACTCCCTCTGTCCCCACTATGCTTAAATTAATAGGGGAGATTAAAATGGGAGAGCTTCCGGATTTTCGATTGAATGACGGAGAGGCTGCTAAAATTTCAACAGGTGGTGCTTTACCCGAAGGTGCTGATGCTGTCGTTATGCAGGAAGATACAGAGGAGATGGGAGAATGGGTTGAAATTTACAAATCATTGGGATTTGGCGAAAATACTGTGAAAAAAGATGAGGATTATGCCCTTGATGATATTATTGTTAGAAAAGGTGATGTGCTTTCAGCTTCAAAGATTCAGGCGCTTTTATCTTCCGGTATTTATGAAATCCCTGTTTTTAAAAAACTCAGAATAGCTGTCATATCAACGGGTGATGAGATAATTGATTATAAAATCACTAAAAGAGGAAAGGGAAAGATAAGGGATACAAATTCATACTTGATTTCAGAGTATTTGAGAAAAATAGGCGAAGAGGTCACCTTTTTGGGGATTTCAAAGGATAGCAGAGAGGAGCTTAAAAGCTTTGTTGATAAAAATATAAATAATTTTGACCTTTTTTTAATTTCAGGCGGAAGTTCAATGGGGGCAAGAGATATAACGATTGATGTACTTTCGGATTATTCGGAAATACTTTTTCACGGAATAAGGGTTTATCCGGGAAAGCCTCTTATCTTCGGTAAAGGTGATGATAAAGTGTTTGTAGGGCTTCCGGGACATCCTGTATCCTCCTTTGTTTCAATTTTTACAATAGTTTACCCTCTTCTTTTTTTATGGGAAGGTACAAAGGATTTTAAAATAAAACTTTCGGGTTATTTGAAGATTGATAAAAATATATCAAAAAAGGTCGGAAGGGAAAGTTTTGTTTTAGTGAAAAAGTATGAAAAAAACGGTGAATTTTTTGCAAACCCTCTTTTTGGTGAATCCGGTCTTATTTCCTTGATTGCCGAAGCAACCGGATTTGTGAGAATTTCTGAAAACAGGGAAGGAGCATACGCAGGTGAGGAGCTCTTATATTATGAATTTTAAAAGAAAAATTTATTTTAATAAGGTGGGTTTTGAAGAAGCAAAAAGCATTCTTAACTCTGTTCTTAAAAAGATGCGGCTTTTAGAAAGGGTAGGGGAGGAAAGAATAAATCTTGAAGATGCAATCGGAAGGGTTACTGCTGAGCCTGTTTATGCTAAAGTTTCTGTTCCTCCCTTTTCAACATCAGCTATGGATGGAATTGCGGTTGACTACAAAACGACAGAGTCAGCCCTTCCTAAAAAACCTGTTGTTTTAAAAAAAGGCGAGGATTTTGAATATGTGAACACAGGCTATCCGATTCCTGAAAAATTCAACTCTGTTATAATGATAGAAGATATTAACATTATAGATGATAATACAGTTGAAATATTCAAGCCTGTGCCATTTTACAATAATGTGAGAAACATAGGGGAGGATATTGCAGAGGGGATGATGATAATTCCCTCTTTTTTCAGAATAAAAGCTGAAACTGTTTCTTTGCTCTATGCTGCCGGTATAAGGGAGATTAAAGTTTTTAAAAGGCTTAAAGCTGTTTTAATTCCCACGGGGGATGAGATTCTTGAAAGAGGCTCTGAGCTAAAGGAAAATTCAATTTATGAGACAAATTCAATATTCATAAAAGATTATTTCTTGAAGTGGGGAGTTGATTTAGATGTTCATCATATTGTAAAGGATGTAATATCAGATTTAGAGGAAATTCTCAAGGATGTTTCCCCAAAATACGATATTATTGTTTTTTCAGCCGGAACATCATCCGGAGCAAAGGACTACATCCCATCTCTTATCGAAAAGTATGGCAAGATTCATTTTCACGGAGTTAATTATATTCCGGGAAAACCATTTTGCTTTGGTCAGATTAAAGATATACCCGTTTTCTGTATCCCCGGCTATCCGGGAGCAGCTGTGGGAGTTTTAAATGAATTTTTGGAAGATGCTGCATATCACTTTACACTTTATGATTTTGAAAGGGAAAAAATAAATGCTGTCTCAGCTTTTAAAGTATATTCGAAGTTGGGAATGAGAGAATTTTTAAAGATTAAGGTTGGGAAGATAGGGGATAAATATTATTTTTATCCTTTGAAAAGAGGCTCATCCCTTTTAAAGCCATTTGTTGAAAAAGATGGCATTGCCGAGGTGGAGGAGAAAACAGAGGGTATTAACAGGGGCGAGGAAATTGAAATTATAATAAACAGGAAAAAAGAATTAATTGATAATCAAATAATTTTCATAGGCTCCAATGATTTTCTCATCTCTGAGCTAAGGGATATTTTAAGGCGTTATGATAATACCCTTGATATTGCGATAATAAATTCGGGTTCAATGGGGGGAATAAAGGCAATATCCGAAAAAATAGCTCAGTTTTCCGGAATTCATCTTCTTGATACTAAAACCGGAGAGTACAATAAAACCTTTCTTAAGAGACATCTTAATAAAGGAGAGTATGTTTATCTTCCTTTTGTTAAAAGAGAGCAGGGTTTTCTTGTTAAAAGAGGTAATCCTAAGAAAATAAAATCCGTAAAAGAGCTCTTGGATAAAGATGTGGTTTTTATAAACAGACAGAGGGGAGCTGGTACGAGAATATTTTTTGATTATGTTTTGGGAAAAGAAGGTATTGATAAAACTCAAATAAAAGGCTACGAAAGAGAGGTTTTCACCCACCTTGAGGTTGGAATTTTCGTAAAAAGAGGAGAAGCTGATACAGGACTCGGTATTAAACCTGTAGCAAAACTTCTATGTCTGGATTTTATTCCGATAGCAGAGGAAGAGTACGGTTTTGTTTTTACAAAAGAGTTTTCGCAAACAAAAAGATTCAAAATACTCCTCGACTTAATAAATTCCGAAGAGATAAAGAGAAGAGCAGGAAAATTGGGCGGGTACAGTTTTTTTGTGTAAATTCAAAGAATTCTTATTATTTTTTGAATAAAAACACAAAAGGTGTAGTATATATAATATGAAGAATAAACTTGAGAATGAAAGAGAGATAATAGAAAAACTGAAGAAAGGCAATAAAAGAGCTTTTGAGCCTTTGGTTAAATTTTATATGAAAAGGGCTTACAATATAGCATTGGGCTTTGTTCACAATGAGCAGGATGCTCTTGATATTTCTCAGGAAGCATTTATAAGAGCATTCAGAAGTATAAAAAAGTTTGACGGCTCAAAGGATTTTTTTCCATGGTTTTATCAGATAATAAGAAGATTATGCTTTGATTATACAAAAAAGAAGAAAAGAGAAAACATAAGCTCGAATAATTTCTTCCGAATAGTTTATAATCCTAATGGAAATGATAGATTCAAGGACATACTCTCAGAAGCACTTCATAAATTGGCTCCTGAGGAAAAGGAAATTATAATACTAAGATACATCGAAGGGCTATCCTATGAAGAGTTAGCCGAAACATTAAACAAACCGCTCGGAACAATCATGTCATCGCTATTTTATATAAAGAAAAAGCTCAAAAAAGAGCTGGAGGGAAAGGTATGAAAGATCATGAAAAGATAAAAGAGCTTTTGCTTCCCTACCTTGAAGGAAAATTAGGGGAAGATGAGCGAAAAGAGGTTGAGGAGCATTTGAAAGTATGCGAGGAATGTAAAGCTGAGATAAAAAAATACATAGAAATTGAGGGGGGGCTTAAAATGATGAAATTAAAAGAGCCTGATGAAAGAGTTTGGGAAAATTACTGGACATCTGTTTATAACAGACTTGAAAGAAAAATAGGCTGGATATTGTTTTCATTGGGGGCGATAATAGTGCTGTTTTTCGGAGTTTATCAATTTATTGATGAGCTTTTGAAAGATCCAAAAACTCCGCTGATATTGAAAATAGGAATATTTTCACTCAGTTTAGGTGCTGTTGTTTTGTTTGTTTCTATACTAAGGGAACAATTATTCTCTGGAAAAAAGGAAAGATACAAGGAGGTAGAGAAATGATAATAGTTACAACTCCAGAAGTTAATGGGAAAAGTGTGAAAAAGGTATTGGGTCTTGTTAAAGGGAATACCATAAGAGCAAGGAATATTGGAAAGGATATTTTAGCTCTTTTCAGAAACATAACAGGAGGAGAGATAAGAGATTACACAAAACTCCTCGCACAGGCAAGAGAGCAGGCTCTTGATCGTATGATAGAGGAAGCTGAAAAATTGGGTGCGAATGCAATAGTTAATGTGAGGTTTTCAACATCGTATATTATGCAGAATGCAGCAGAGATTTTAGTTTACGGGACAGCTGTAATTTTGGAATAGGGTATTAATTTCCCAATTTTAGATAAATAATCTATAGCCTAAAATAAAGATTTAATTTTTTTGTGGGAAAGCTCTCACTTTTAAATTGACTTTAAACCTATTTCAATACAAGACAAAAAACGCTTGGAAGCTTTATGCTTTTTGGCTTTAATTCGAGTTTTTGAGCAAATTTATAAAGTTCTTGCTTCTTTTTCGGATATGTGATATATTACATATCAGAGGTTAAAATGAAAGAGGAAAAGAGGCCACTTTTTGCAAAAACTTTGAAAGAGCAGGTTTACGAATACCTAAGGGACAAAATTCAGAGCGGAGAGATAAAGCCGGGAGAGACGATAAACCTTGAAAGAACAAGTGCAAAGATTGGAATCAGCAGAACTCCTTTAAGGGATGCACTCCTTCAACTTGAGTTTGAAGGCTTTGTCACCATAAAGCCGCGAAAGGGAATTATTGTAAACTCACTCTCCTTTGAAGACATAAGAAAACTCTACCAGATAATAGGAGCTCTTGAATCTTCCTGCATCATTGCAGTAAAGGATAAGCTGGACAATGAAAAAATAGATAAACTTGAGCTTTTAAATTCAAAGATGAAAAAAGCTGTTGAAAAAGGAGATTTTGATACATACTATAGCTATAATCTTGATTTTCACAATGTATTTTTGAATCTATGCGATAATGATGAGCTTATTGAAATTGTCAAAATAAAGAAGAGAAGGCTTTATGATTTTCAGAGAAAGAGAGGAATACTAAAAGATTGGGAGGAAAATTCGGTTAAAGAGCATCAGGCAATAATAGATTTTATTAAAAAAAGTGATTTTAAATCAGCAGCGGATTATATGAGGGATGTTCACTGGTCCTATGAAGTTCAGGAGAAGTTTGTAAAACAGTACTATTCATTTTACGATGGTTAAGGGAATTATCTTTGATATAAAAAAGTATGCGATTCACGATGGTCCCGGAATAAGAACCACTGTGTTTTTAAAGGGATGCCCTCTTAAATGCTGGTGGTGCCATAATCCCGAAAGTCAGAAACTTGAGCCCGAAATAATGCTATATCCTGATAAATGTGTCAACTCCTGCGATCTATGCATAAAAGCCTGTCATACGGGAGCACTTAAAAAGACCAATCAGATAATGATAGACAAAGATAAGTGTGATCTTTGCGGAGATTGTATTGAGATTTGTCCTTCTGATGCGATTAAAGTTTCCGGAAGGGAGATTTCAGTGGATGATGTAATGAAGGAGATAGATAAGGATATGCTCTTTTATGATGAATCTTCAGGCGGGATAACCTTTTCCGGCGGAGAGCCTCTTTTGCAGATTGAATTTCTTGAAAGTCTTTTAAAAGAGAGCAAAAAGAGGTATTTGACCACTGTTGTTGATACATCCGGCTATTCTGATTTTGAAAGGTTTGAAAAGATAAACTCCCTTATTGATTTGTACTTTTATGATTTAAAACTTATGGATAATGAGCTTCATAAAAAGTACACAGGAGTTTCAAACAAAGTCATCCTAAAAAATCTTGAAAAATTGGATAAGATTCACAGGAATATTGAGATAAGAATTCCTCTTGTTGAAGGCATTACTGATACTCAGGAAAACATTGATGCAATAATTGAATTTTTGAAAAAGCTTGAAAATATTGTCAGAGTGACCCTTTTAAATTATCACAGGGCAGGGGTTTCAAAGTACGAAAGGTTGGGAATGCCCTATCTTTTGGAGGAGATAAAACCTCTTCCCGAAGAAAAAATCAATGAAATAAAAAATATGTTTGAAAAATATAATTTTAATGTGAAGATAGGAGGCTGAAAA
>CAZWJH010000085.1:0-9797 GCA_964634755.1 uncultured Clostridia bacterium | reverse complement strand
AAATGTGACATTTTTTGTTGTATTTTTATGTGACATGTTTTATATTTGTAACAGTAAAATAGTTTTTTTTAAAAAATATCAAAATTATCTTTTATTTTTTAATCTTTTCTTTTTTATTTTTATTTATTTTCTACAGTTATCATCACACATCTTTAATATTATAAGCTTTGTAATAAAAGTATAATAAAAATTTCTTTAGATAATCCTTTTCAGCAGGAACTCCAGCGGGCAGTACAAAATAAATTATCCTACTTCTATCCGCTCCACAATATTCCTACTTTCTTCACATCCTTTGGAATGTGAAAAAGGAAAAATTATCAATTCCTATGAAAAATTTTACTGTTCGAAACCTTTTTTTTATAATTTTCGTACTATTTATTTTATAATAATTCTATATGGAGGATTAATAACAATGAAAAGAAAATTATTGGCAATTTTTTTATTTTTATCCCTTTGCTCTTTTGCTTTATCAAAAATTATCGAAATAAAAGTAATGAATATCTATTATCAACCTTTAAGTAAAGCAAACATAATACTAAAAGAGGAGAATAAAATTTTTCAAACAGACTCAAGTGGTAAAGCAATAATAGATATCTCGGAAAAGGATAAAAAAATCAAGGTAAAGGTTGAGAAAAAAGGGTATTTTTCTAAGACAGTACTATTGAAAAATCTATCAAAGAAGATAGTTAAAATATATCTTATACCTAAGAAAGCTCTAAAGGAGAGCATAACAGTAACAGCTTTAAATTATAAAGAAAAGAGTATTAATACCCCTATCACAGAAAATGAGGTTGACTTTGTAGAGATAAAAGAGAAAATTCCCGAGAATATTGTCAGCTCTATAAAAGATACAACGGGGGTTTATTTTATCGGAAAAGGGGGATATTCCATTACTCCCTCGATTAGAGGATTGGGGAGAAGAAGAATATTAACTATGATAGATGAGGTGAGAATTGTAAGTGATAGGAGTGTCGGAACTTCCGCATCCTTTATGCCTACAAGTTTTGTAGATAGGATAGAAATTATCAGATCTCCGATTAGTATATTGTACGGAACGGATGCTATTGGAGGTATTATTAATATTTTTTCTCTTAAAAATGATTTTAATTATAATAAACACAGTATTTATTTAAGTTATAAAATTCCTTCAAATAGAATTGACACAAATTTTTCCTTCAATGAAAATTTAGGAGGTATAAATATACTATCAAGTATCAATCTTTTGAATTCAGATAATTATTCATCTCCCAAAGGAGAGATATATAATTCCAGATACTCAATGTTTAGTGGTTTTTTAAAAGTTGAAAAAAAAGGGGAAAACAGCAATTTTTATATTGAATATATAGGCTCTCATGGAAAAAACATAGGAAAGCCAAGTAGAGAGAATAATCCGGGTAAAACTAAAACTTATCCCTATGAAAATAATCATATTATTAATTTAGGATATAATAACAGAGCTCTAATTAATGATGGTGAAATAAAATTTAATCTTTTTATTAATCCTTATAATTATAAACTTGATAAAATAGATAAAGATGAAAGCTCTATTTCAAAAACTGAAAGCCTCAACGGAGGTCTTAAGCTATTGATTAAAAAAGTTTATGGTAAATTAATAGTTCAAACAGGATTGGATTATTATTCGAGAACCAATATAAATATTGAAAATATAGAAATTAAATCAGGTGAAACAATCAGTGATTTTTTCCCTATAAAAAACGGAAAGAGAAAAGATTATGGAGTTTTTACAACTTTTGATTATGGGGGAATAAAAAATACTGATATAATTTTCGGAGCAAGATATGGTTATTATAGAATAAATAGCAGTGAATATAACAACAACCTTAATGCTTTTTCTCTCTACTTAGGTATTACGAGAAGAATTGGCAAGCACCTGTCTCTTTTTTCAAGTATCGGAAACGGACACAGGATTCCCTCTGTCTCAGAAGCAGCATATTCAGGGATTTCTGGAAGAGGAACTATTATAGCCAATCCTGATCTTGTACCTGAAAAAAGCTTGAATATAGATGGAGGAATAAAAATTTATGATAAAGATATTTTTTTCGGGTTTTTCTTATTTAAAAATAATATATCAAATATTATAGATAAATTTGATCTTGGTGGAGATTTTTATACTTACAAAAATATAAACTCCGGAACTGTTAAAGGGTTTGAGACAGAATTTCAATTATATCCTTTTAAATTTCTGGAGATCTCAGGAAATTACATAAATTATAAAGGGGAGACTGATACTTCCGGTTTATATTTAAATGATGTCCCTTCCCCAAAGTTTTTTTTAAAGGTAAGATTGTTTTACGATAGATTTTATTTTGAGACAAATTATCTTTATTCTTCTAAAAAAGATAATCCGGGGCCTGCTGAGGTTGTAAATAATTCTTTCAATATAGTAAACATTAAATCGGGATTTTATTATTCAAGCAAAATGTATCTATTTTTAAAAATCTCTAATCTTTTTAATGCTTTTTATTATGCAAATGCAGACCCAAAGATTCCTCCGCAGGAAGGTAGAAGTATCTCTTTTGGAATAAACTATAATTTTTAAAACTAAATCCCAAATTGCTCTATTTTATATCTTATTATATCTTAAAACTATCTCGGAGCAATTTCAGGAGTAATCTTTTATCTATTAAGTTAATCCCTTTAATAATAGCTGCAGTTATAAAATAAAATGTCATAAAAAGTTACAAAATATTATGTCATACAATTAATAAAGATAAGAAGTTTTATTTTAATTTAATGAAATATCTAAAATATCTGATAGAATGCTTCCGAAAAAAAGAGAGCTGAAATAAAAAATTAAAAAGTTTGATTTGATATTTTTTTTTATCAGTATGATAAAATAAGAAATGCATTGGGGAAATATTTATAATGGCCTTTGGGTATTTGTCCTTTTAATTTTTATAATTACCTCATTTTTTTTCAAAAAAAAGACAATAAAAAAATTAAACAAATTCAGGAAACTTTCTCTGATGGTCGAAAAAAATTCAAAATTAATTTTCATAAGAAATCTGCTTTTTTACATAGGCTTACTATTTATCATAATAGCATTAATGAAACCACAATGGGGGGTTAAAGAAAAAACAGTAAAACTAAAGGGGACTGATACAATTTTTGCAGTAGATGTTTCAAACTCCATGCTATCGCAAGATCTTACTCCTTCCCGATTAGAAAGAGCAAAAAATGCATTGAGCAAAATTTTAGACGATTATTATGGAGGGTTTATCAGCTTAATAGCTTTTGCTGGAGAAAGCAAGGTTATTGTTCCTTTGACTCTTGATTATAAATTTGTAAAGTACAATGTAAAAAATCTAACTCCAACCACAGTCTCAATTCAAGGGACAAACTTCAAAGACTTATTATCTCTCGTATCCCTCCTTTTTAAAAGTAGAGAGACAAAAAGAAAACTTATAATCATTTCAGACGGAGAAGACACGGAGGGAAATCTAAGAGAATCTTTGAAAATAGCTAAAGACAGTGGAATTAAAATTTTTATAATAGGAGTTGGGACTCCGAGAGGAGCAAGAATTCCCATCTTGGATAAAAAGGGGGAAATAATAGGCTTCAAGAAAGATAAAGATGGCAATTATGTTATTTCAAAACTAAACCCCGAATTTTTAAAAAAACTTGCTGAAGAAAGCGGGGGGAAATTTTATCTATCATCCGATATATATAAAAGTATAAAACAAGCTATAAAATCTCAGGGGATATCTTCAGAAAAAGGAATAAATGTTTCTGTGGTAGATTACAAGGAAAAATATTATTACTTTGCATTTATAGGCTTTTTATTTCTTTTATTTTCATTTTCCTTACCTATCGGTAAAAAAGAGGTAAAAAAAGTTATCATTTTCTTAGTCATTTTAACTTTTAACCTTAATTTCACTATTATAGACAAGGGAAATCACTATAATAAAAAAGGTATAAAGAAGTATAAAGAAAAAAAATTCGGAGGAGCTTTATCCCAGTTTCAAAAAGCAAAAGAGTATGCGTATTATGATAAAAAGTTGGATTTTAATATAGGAGATTCTCTTTACAAATTAAAAAAATGTAAAGAGGCGGAAAAGTATTTTAGAAGCGGAATAGAAAGCAAAAACAAGGAAATAAGGAAATTTTCATATTATAATCTTGGAAATCTTTACTATAATAAAGGAGAGCTTGGAAAAGCCGTTAAAAATTATATTAATTCCTTAAAAATAGATCCAAATTTTAAGAAAGCAAAAAATAATCTGGAAATTGCGCTAAAAAAGCTCAAAAGACAAAAACAAAATAAAAAACAAAAACAATCATCAAAAAACCAAAAGAATAAAGAAAATAAGAAAAACAATAATAATAAATCCCCAAAAAAGAAAAATAAAGATAAAACAAAAAAAAGTGAAAAAAAGGAACAGGAAAACCTGAAAAAAGAGCTTTTGAACAATCTACTCGAAAACTTAAAGAAAAAGGAGACAAAGAGAAGAGATAAGATGATGAAAGCTTTAAACAGGAGAAAAAAACATGGAAAAAAACAAAGCGAAAAGGATTGGTAAATTCTTAACCTTTATAATAATTCTCTATCTTCTCGGAACAAACTTATTTTCAGAAATCATAATTACAGCAGATATAAACAGAGAGTTCGTTAACTCAGGAGAATCCTTTTCCTTTATACTAACAATAGAGGCAAAAAATGAAAAATTAAAAACAAACCCTTCTGATATTAGATTTCCAAAAATTAAAGGGCTAAAAATTCTGAACACATACACTTCATCAAGTCATTCTTATTCCTTTATAAATGGTAAAATGTCAAGTTCAGACATTCTGAAAATATTTTTTCAATTGGTATATTTAGGAGATAAAAAGAAAATAAAAATTCCAAGAATAAAAGTAATCGTAAACAATAAAGCATATTTCTCAAACCCTGTTGAAATCTCTGTGGGAGGGGGAAACAGAGGATTAAACAATAGATTAGAAAAGGCTTATTTTATAAGCACTGATATCTCAAAACAAAAAGTATATGAATTTGAGCCATTCACCCTATCTTTTTCCCTCTATGTTAAAGCCAACCTCAAAATATCCAACATAAACCTAAGAGGCAAAGAAAATCCGAACAACTTTTTTATTCATTCCCTTTATGATATTTTCAAGCAAAGGCCTCAGGATATAATAAGTTCCATAAAAACAATCAATGGAAAAAGATATAGAAAAATTCTTTTGTTTAAATATGAAATCGCGGTTTCAAAAAGCGGTGTTTTAAAATTACCACTCTTTACACTTGAGGGAATTATAAGTAAACCCGATAATTTTTTTGAAGATGATTTCTTCGGATTTGGAAAAAGCTTTGTTCCTCAAAGAGTAATATTGCTGCCAGAGAAAAAGACTATAAAGGTTAAACCGCTTCCCCCGCTAAAAGGGAAAAATTTTTCCGGAATTGTTTCAAATTCTTTAAAAATAAAAAGCTCAATAAGTAAAAAAGAGGTAAAAGCAGGAGAGGGAATAACATATACCTTAACCCTTCAGGGGAAAATATTTAAGGATCTGGTAAAAGCCCCCACATTCAAAAAATCCGATTTGTTTGAGATTTATGAGCCTGAGGTGAAAGAATTACCAGCCGGAATAAGTTTTAAATATTTGATAATTCCAAAAGTTTCGGGAGATCTTGAGATTCCGGAAATTTCCATAACTTATTTTGATATAACCGAAGAAAAATACATAACACTTAAGACCAAGAAGATAAAAATGAAAGTTTTAAAATCAGATAATTATATTTACATACCTTCGGAAAAGGGAGAGCTAATAAAAATCAAAACAGGAGACATCTACTTTTTAAAACCAGCAAACAAAATTAAAGGAAAATTCAAACCTGTTTACAACAAAGGATGGTTCTGGGCAATTTTCTCACTTTCAATTATTATGTTTTTAATAAAAATAGCCGTTCTCATAAGAGAAAGAAAAGTTGAAAAAAACCAGCAACTCAAAAGAAATATTCTTGCTTCAAAAAGAGCAAGAAAGTGGAAGAAAAAAGCAAAAAAGATAGAGGAAAAGGAATTTTTCGCTTTCGCTTACAATTTTTTATTTGATTATCTGATTAACAAATTAAATATAGAGAATTCTGCCATTACAGTGGAAAAACTTACTGAAATAATAAAAAAAGAGAAGGGAGATGAGCTTTCAAGCAAAGTGAAAAATATTTTTGGCCATATTGAAAGAGCAAAATTCTCCCCTGAAAAAAGAGCAAATATTAAGGAAATTATTGATGAGATTGGGAAATTAATAGATATAATGGAGAAAGGATAAATGGAGATAAAGGATTGGGAAGATAAGCTTTTCAGGGAAATTTATGAAAGTGTATTAGCCAAGCTGGAATTCAGAAAAGAAAGAGATCCTAATTTTTCCCTGAAAAGAATAAAGGGAGAGTTAGAGACAATGTATATTAATCAGGATAATTCATGGGCAGGAAGAAGTGTTGCTGAAGAGATTAAGATTTCCGCTACTATCTCTGCTTTTGAATTTTTCATCGCAAAAGAGGAAAAAGAAGAAAACTGACCGGCGACGCAAAGATAATCCTTAAAACGAGTAGCAACTTTTTCTGTGTCTTGTTATAAAAGGTTTTCTGCTGTTCGCCTTCTCAGAGTTCTTTTTCCCTATTTAAAAATCTAAGTATAATTGTATTTATATGAAAAAAAATTAATGTTATACTCTATTCTGAAATGAGAGATAACAGAAAAGTAAAGATAGGAAATTTTCTTTTTAAACACAGAGGGATTTTGCCAGTTCCATTTATTATTTTGCTTTTGGTTTTCGGATCAGCCCCGATTCCACTGAAATCAAATACATTAAAAATATTAGGAATTTTAATCTCAATTTTAGGAGAAATAATCAGAATGTTTGTTGCCGGTTTTGCAAAGGAGAAAACAAGCGGACGTGGAATGACAATAGAGGCATCAACTCTTGTTAACTATGGATTATACTCAATTGTAAGAAATCCCCTTTACATAGGAAATTTTCTCATATTTTTCGGATTCCTTCTATTCTCAGAAAACCTTTTTATGATACTTCTTGGCGCTCTTATATTCTGGGTTTACTATTATTATATAGTAATTGCCGAAGAGAATTTTCTAAGAAAAAAATTTGGAAAAGATTATGAAAAATTTTTAAAAGATGTACCGCGCTTTATCCCAAAAAAGTTTAAAATAAAATTTCCTGAAGAAAAATATGACTTGAAAAAAGCCATTTTTCGTGAAAAAGACACAATTTTCATATGGGTTGTTGCATTCTCTTTTTTAACAGAAAGATTATGCAATTTTTGCAAGCCAAAATTATCTCTTGTTTTTATAGTAATCATTTTATTAATTTTCTGGATTATAATAAACCTATGCAAAAGGATAAAAAAATGAGATTCAAAAATGCAATTTTCAAAAGACCGGCGAAAACCTTTGTTAATGGATTAACCACTCAAAACTTAGGAAAACCGGATTATGAACTTGCTTTAACACAACATGATGAATACATCAATGCTTTTAAAAACTTAGGTGTAAAGGCAATTGTTTTAGAGCCTGACGAAAAATTTCCTGATTCATGCTTTGTCGAAGACACAGCAATAGTAACAGAAAAAGCAGCAATAATTACAAACCCCGGTGCAGAGACAAGAAAGGGAGAAATTCACGCAATTGAAAATGTACTTAAAAATTTTTACTCAAATTTATATTACATAAAAGCTCCGGGAACACTGGACGGAGGAGACGTTCTAAGAGTGGATAACAAATTTTACATAGGACTATCAAAAAGAACGAACAGGGATGGAGCCGAACAAATAAAACAAATTCTTGAAAATCTTGGATATAATGCATTTTTTATACAATTAAAAAAATATCTTCATTTAAAAACAGGAATTACATATTTAGGAAATAATACTCTTTTGATTGCCGGAGAATTAAAGGAAAATTCAATATTTAATGAATATAAAAAGATTTTTGTTCCTGATGAGGAAGATTATGTTGCAAACAGTATTATGGTAAATGGAACTCTCTTTATTGCAAAAGGATTTCCCAGAACAAAGAGGAAACTTGAGGATGAAAGTTTTAAATTAATAGAGCTTGATATGTCAGAATTTAGAAAGATAGATGGTGGTTTAAGCTGTCTCTCCTTAAGATTCTGAAAAATGAGAAAAGAGACACTCGGAGCAATTTATGTTACCTCAGCTTATATAATTTGGGGAGTTTTACCCCTATTCTGGAATCTTTTAAAAAAGATAAATTCAGCTGAAATTTTAGCTCACAGAGTTTTATGGGCCTTTTTATTCTTTTTATTCATCAATTTTCTTAAAAGAAACACAGGGCAGGTAAAAAAAGTTTTAAAGGAAAAAGAGAAATTAAAACTCATAGCTGCTTCCTCTTTCCTTCTCGGATTTAACTGGTTCTTGTATGTCTGGGCTGTGACACATGGAAAGGTGATTGAAGCAAGCATGGGATATTATATAAACCCTATTTTCAGTATAATTTTGGGAATGTTTTTTTTAAAGGAAAAATTAAATAAAGTCCAGATTTTTGCATTTTTCTTAGCCATTATCGGTGTTCTGGTAATGATAATAGGCTATGGAAAGGTACCTTGGGTGGCGATAGGACTAATGCTTTTATTCGGATTTTACGGTTTAACAAAAAAGGTCTCAAAAATAGATTCTCTTGTAAGCTTAAACCTTGAAACATTGTTCATTCTACCATTTATCCTTTACCTTTTAATAATATTCAGAGTAAAACAAATGCAGGTAATTCCATTTAACTCTATATATTATTTTACGCTACTCATTATCGGAGGAATACTTACAGCTATTCCGATTTACCTTTTCTCAGCTGGGGTAAAATTAATTAAGCTTTCTTATGTTGGCTTCTTCCAATACATATCCCCATCCTTGAACTTGATAGTAGGGGTTTTTATTTTAAAAGAAAGATTTGGAATAATTCACTTTATTAGCTTTTCCTTTATATGGGCTTCCCTGATTCTCTTCATATTTTCAAATCTTAAAAAGCAAAATCAACTCGAAAATATAAAAGATGAAATCTTCATTGAATAAGGAAAAATTAATCATAGCTCACAGAGGGACAAGAGGCCTAACTTCAACAGAAAACAGTTATGAAGCTTTTGATAAAACACTTGATTTAGGAGGCGAATGGGTTGAATTGGATGTAAGAAAAACGAAGGATGAAAAATTCATTGCCTTTCATGATGAAAATATAGATGGGGAACCCGTCTCTTCAATGAGCTTCATTGAAATCAAGGAAAAAAGAAAAGAGATTGAAACACTTGAAGACATTCTATCAAAATATAAAAACAAGTTAAAATTTGACATAGAAATTAAAGAAGAGGGAGATGAGGAAAAAATTCTTAAAATTGTGAAAAAGTATCTTTTCCCTAAGGATTTTTTTATATCATCTTTTTCCGAAGAGACTCTTTTAAAAGTAAAGGGACTTGCTCCGGAAGTAAAAACAGGATTATTAATAGATAAAAATAAAAATATAATAAAAAAATTTTTTAGTTTTTTTCCGGAAAAAAAGCTTAAAAAAGTAAAAGCAGACTTTGTTATTGCCCATTATTCAACCACTAAACTTCTCTTTTTTCAAAGAATGAAGCATCTTAAAATTCCTGTATTTGTATGGACAGTAAATTCTGAAAAAAAGTTAAAAAAATTACTAAAAAAATCCTTAGACGGAATAATCACAGACAGACTTGATAGAGGTTTAAAAATTAAGAGAGAAGGAAACATTACTGTCCCGAAAAATTTTGTGCTTGAAAAGGGTAATAAAATCAAGTAT
>CAZWJH010000084.1:0-10015 GCA_964634755.1 uncultured Clostridia bacterium | reverse complement strand
AATATGAGATGGGTCGCTTGACCTTCCTTTTAGCTTAATCTATAATCAGCATTAAGAAAGGAGGAAAAATTGGAAAAGATAAACAGAGCTTTTTTAACATTCTTTTATGTGGGATATTTCCCGGTAGCTCCGGGTACCTGGGCATCTTTTTTCACAGGTTTGATAATATTTTTTGCTTTCAAACATCTGAGCATATTTCTGTATCTGTTTTTACTTTTGTCTTTTTTTATTTTAGGTAGTCTTGGAGCTGATTCAATTACGAAAAGGTATGAAGTTGAAGATCCGAGATGGATAGTACTTGATGAAGTAATAGGAATGATGATTTCACTTTTGCCTCTTTATTATAATGTTGTTTTTAATTATAAAGTATTTGTGGTAGCATTCTTTCTTTTCAGGTTTTTTGATATTTTAAAACCATTTCCCGTTAGCTGGGCGGATAGAAATATTAAAAATGGTTGGGGTGTAATGCTGGATGATGTACTTGCAGGAATTTATTCTGCTATTATTCTATATCTTGTTAGGGGGTATTTATTATGAGAGCTGAAATTATTGCAGTAGGCTCCGAACTTTTAACTCCTTACAAGCTTGATACGAACTCACTTTATTTAACCGAAAAACTTATGGAAGTCGGAATTAAAATGGCATACAAAACAGTGGTGGGGGATAATAGAGAAGATCTTTACAAAGCGATTAAAGATGCTTCAAGAAGGGTTCCTATTATAATTATAACAGGGGGATTGGGTCCTACAGAGGATGACATAACGCGGGAGGTTGTGGCAAATTTCCTTAAAAAAGAGCTGATTCTTAAAGAGGAAATTTTGGAAAAGATAAAAAGGCATTTTGAAGTCAGAGGGATTAAAATGCCTGAAATCAACATAAGACAGGCATTTGTAATAGAGGGAGCTTTGGTTATGGAAAACAATGTGGGAACTGCTCCCGGTCTATGGATAGATGAAGAAAAGATAAAAATAGCCCTTTTGCCGGGTCCTCCAAAAGAGTTAAAGCCAATGGTTGAAAATGTTCTTATCAAAGAGCTTCAAAAATATGGCTCATACCACTATTTTTCAAAAACAATGAGAATAGTAGGGCTTACCGAATCCGAGACAGAGGAGAAAATAGAGGATATTATCTCAGGATTGAAAAATCCGTGGATAAATATTCTTGCAATTCCAGGGCAGATTGAAATAAATATCTTAGCAAGGGGAAAAAACTCAGTTGCGGAAGCCGAGGACAGAGTTAATGAGGTTTTTGAAAAAATAGCAGAAAGATTAAAAGAGTATATTTTTACCTATGGAAAGGAAAAATTGGAAGAAGTTGTAGGAAAGCTTTTAAGGGAAAGGGAAAAGACTCTTTCAGTTGCAGAAAGCTGCACCGGTGGCTACTTAGCTCACAGAATCACAGATATTCCCGGAAGCTCGGATTATTTTGAAAGAGGTGTTGTAACATATTCAAATGAGGCAAAAATTGAAATTTTGGGCGTTAATAAGGAAACAATAGAAAATCACGGAGCTGTCTCAAAGGAGACCGCCCTTGAAATGGTAAACGGCATAAAAAAGATTTCAGGAACAGATTATGCAATTGCAATCACGGGAATTGCCGGACCTTCGGGAGGCACAAAGGAAAAACCTGTGGGGACTGTTTATATCGCACTATCAACACCTGAGGAGACCTCAGCTTTCAGGTACAGATTCATAGGAGATAGGGAAAAAATAAAGTGGCAATCCACCCAGCAAGCTCTCTATCTTTTGTGGAAATCCCTTAAAAATGGGTGAAATCTGTTTTCTATCTTTAGGCTCAAATATAGGGGATAGAGAAAGAAATCTTAGAAAAGCTATAGAGCTTTTAAAGGAAAATGGAATTGAGATAATAAAAGAGTCCTCTGTTTATGAGACAGAGCCTATGTACTATGAAAATCAACCCAAATTTTTAAATCAGGTAATAAAAATCAAAACTTTACTTTCTCCCGAAGAGCTTTTGTCTGTTATAAATAAGATAGAGCTTGAACTTAAAAGAGAGAGGAAAATACCGAAGGGCCCGAGAACAATTGACATTGATATTATCTTTTTCGGAGGTAAGATTATTGAAACAGATGGTCTTAAAATTCCTCATCCGCTTATGCTTGAAAGGGATTTTGTCATAAAACCTCTTCTTGAAATTGAAGAGAATATTGTTCATCCGAAATTCGGAAAAAAAGTAAAAGATTTGGTAAAAAGTGGAAAATAGCTTTGGTTTTTCAGGATTTTTTTGTGATGTTATGTTGGGAGATCTTGCAAAATGGCTTAGAATTTTGGGGCTAAAAGTCAACTATGATAATAAAGCCGATGATAATTTGATAATTTACACTTCAAAAAGAGAAAACCTTTTGATTCTTACAAAAGATAGGGAGCTATCAAAAAGGAAAGGTGTTGATGCAATTTTGATTGAGACGGATGGGATAGAGGATATGATTGAAGAGGTATTATTAAAAACAGGTATTAAGATTTCCGACTTAAAACCTTTTAAATATTGTCCTGTTTGCGGTTCCGAGCTTGAGAAAAGAGATAGAGAGGATGTCAGATGGTTTGTCCCGCAGAAAGTTTACGAAGAATTTTCAGAATTTTTTGTATGCAATAATTGTGTGAAAGTTTACTGGAAAGGAACGCACTTTAAAAAAATAGAAGCTTTTGTGAAAAATCTGAGAAGCAGACTTTAAGGCTTGAAATCTTAAAAATGGCTTGGAAGCTTGAAAGTTTTGAGCTTGGAGGACGGGACAGACATTTTATTGAAGATCTAATTATGGAAAATATCTGTAAAGATCTTTTCTATGAAGAACTCTTACGAAAACAATAGTTCCTCCCTCTTTACTAATTCCGATTCTGTAATTACTAATCCTTATTCTATAGTAATCCTTGTACCCTTTTATCTTCTTTAATCCTTTTATCATATTAAAAGAGGTTTTTTCTACCTCCCTAATGAGTTTTCTAATTTTTTTCTTTACTTCACTATCTTTTATTTTTTTAAGATCTTTCAGAAAACTTTCTTTAAATTCTACTTTCATAAATTATTCTTCTAATTCCTTAAAGATTTTTTCTTTTTGTATGGTTTTACTCTTTAACCCCTCTTTTATAGCTTCTCCCATCGCAAATTCTTCCAGGGATTCTGAGATTATTGATATAAACTCCCCTCTATTTTCCTGTAATAATTCCACCAATACCTCTTTTAAAGTCTCTTTGAATCTTTCATCTGAAATTGTTATATCCATCTTCTCCCTCCATTTTTATTATAGCACTTTTTTACCTTTCGGCAAGAGTAAAAATGGAATTTACACTTTCAAAAGTTTTTGCAGTTAATGAAAAAATCTGTTTGGCTGTTTAGCTCTTTACTTTCCCATTTGATAAGCTCCTCTTTTTGTTTTATTCTATTAAATGAGGAAAAAAACTGTTATCTTTGTTTTTATTTTTTTGTTTTCGTTTATTGTAAAATCAGAATATATTGTTTTAAAAAATATTACGATTTTAAATCCTCTCCAATATGGAAAAACCTGTGCTTATTATCCCCATTCCACGATAGTAATTAAAGATGATTTGATTTTTAAGATAGGATATTCGGTGAAAATTAAATATCCTGAAAAAGCTAAAGTGTTTGATTTAAAGGGTAAAATAGCTTTTCCGGGGTTGGCAGATGGATTTGCTGCCATAAATAATCAGAATTATGCAAATGCTTACCTTTAGTGCGGGGTTACCTCTATAATAGCTGTGGGTGGAGGAAGGAGAGGAATTTTGTTTGAAAAAGCAAATCCTTCTCCAAATCTTTTTAAATTGGAGGGAATAGGGGAGAATAAAATTTCCAATAGTGCCATATCGGAAAAGCTCAGAAAAATTAAAAAGGAAAACTATAAAGTTGCTTTATTAATGTACAAACTCAATAATTCCCAATTAAAATTTGCAATAAGAGAAGCGCATAAGTTAGGTCTTTCCACAATAGGGGAGCTCGGTTTTTCGGATTATTTGAAAGCTATTGATTTTGGAATAGATGCATTTGTACATACAACCCGATATTCTCTTTTTTTAGCAGACAGTAAAATGAGAAAAAGTGTTGCAAGGGAACCTTTCAGTGATGATTTGGAAAGTCCGAAGTGGAAGTATTATAAGTGGCTTGCAAATCTTGATTTGGGAAAGGAAAGCGTAAAAAAGAGGATAAAATCATTTGGATTGAAAAAACCTGTTCTTATTCCGACTTTCGGACTTTTGTACCTTGATCTTCCCTCCCACAAAAATCCGTGGCATGAGAGTGTAAGTATTTTAATAAAACCAGAGAAAGTAAATAATCCCGCTGATCCTGTTTCCGGAAATCACAAATATGATAAAAAGCATCAAATTGCATATACTAAACTTGCGATAAAACAGTATGAGCTTGAGAAAATGTATTACAGAGCGGGTGTACGGTATCTTGCGGGAAGTGGAACCGATGTCTGGGGAAGTATGCCGGGGATATTTTTGCACTATGAGCTTAAAGCATTTGAAAAAATAGGGTTATCTTCCTGTGAGATACTTGCCACAGCAACTTCCAATTTCTCCGATACCTTTGGCTGGAAAATAGGAAAGATTAAAAAGGGCTATAAAGCTGATATTCTGATTTTAAATAAAAATCCTCTTAAGAGGGTCGAAAACCTGAAAGATATTTTTATGTTAATTCACAATGGTAAGATAATTAATAGAAAAAATCTTTTAAAGGTGAAAAAATGAGAAAATCGTATTATGTTTTTTTATTACTTGTTTTGTGTTTGTCTTCAATGGTTTTTGCTTATAATGGAAAAATTATCTCAAAGAGAGAGCTTAAAACAGAAGCCCTTAAAAAGATAATGAAAAAAAACTATAAACTTTTCAGACCTTTTTCTTTTCTGGATAAAGTGGATATTTATTCCATTACTTATTTAAGTGATGGATTAAAGGTCAAAGGGTTTTTATCTATTCCGAAAGGTAAAGGCAAATACCCCATAATAATTTACAACAGAGGAGGGAATAAAAATTTTGGGGCTATTACTGTTATATAATAGGTAGAGTCTCAAGTTGGGGTTATGTTGTTGCCGCAAGTCAGTACAGAGGAAATATGGGGGGAGAGGGGAAAGAGGAGTTTGGAGGAAAGGATGTTAATGATATTTTAAATCTGATTTCCATTGTTAAAAAGATTAAAAAGGCGGATTCAAATAAAATAGGTCTTTTCGGATGGAGTAGAGGTGGCATGATGACTTATCTGATACTTAAGAAAGTTAAATTTATCAAGGCTGCTGTTGTCGGAGGAGGTTTATCTGATTTATTTATGATGATGGAAAGCAGACCTGAGATGGAGGATGTTTATATTGAGAATATACCCGGGTACAGAGAAAATAAAGAAAAGGTCCTAAAAGAAAGATCAGCTGTTTTTTGGGCTGATAAGATATGTAAAAAAACACCGATTTTGATTTTACACGGAACTGCTGACTGGAGGGTGATTCCACAGATGAGTCTAAAATTGGCTGCTGAGTTTCTGAAAGTCAAACAACCTTTCAGGCTAATACTTTTTGAAGGGGGAGACCATGCACTTTCTGAATTTGGCCCCGAAGTTTTTATTCAAACAAAACATTGGTTTAGGAGATTCTTAAAGGATGAGGTACCTTTTCCTAACTTGAGACCTCACGGAAGATAATTATCTTGTTCTTTCCACGACTATAACTTCTTTGATTTTACCTATGGATTTAATAATTTTGTTTAGTTGGAAAATGTCATTTACATAAAATTTTATATTAATTACAGCATTTCCCGTATTATCCGAATTTGAATTTAATTTTAAAATATTGATTTTTTTTTCGTGAAAAACACTTGAGATTTTGAAAAGCACCCCGAAAACATCGGCGGAAATTATTTTAAGCTTGACAACAAACTTTTCATTGTAATCTTTATCCCAGTCAAGCTCAATGATTCTTGAAGGGTTAAGAACCTCCTTTTTTAATAATCTGCAGCTCTGTGAATGAACCTTTATTATATTGTCTTTTGTTAAATAGCCTATGATTGGTTCTCCCTTTATTGGGTTGCAGCATTTTCCCAAAAACACAACTTTGTTGTCAGGATATATTTTGATTCTTTCATCTGTGCTTTTCACTTTTTTAAGATTCCCGATGACTGGAAGCGTAAACCCTTTTTTTCTTTTCTTCTTTTTTTCGGGGAAAAGATCATAAAACAATTTCTCATTTATTTTAATAGCTCCTGTTGAGATTTTTTTGTAAAAATCTTCAATAGAGGTTAATCCCTTTTCCTTGAAAAAATCTGATTCCTCAAGCCTCTTTACAAAGCTTTTCATCCCAATATTTGTTTTTTTTAAGAATATCTCAATGAGTCTTTTTCCTATTTCAACCCTTTCTTCATCTTTTATTTTATTCAAGTAGTCTCTTATGTTAACTCTTGCTTTATGACTCTTAACAAAGTGAAGCCATTCTTTTTTAGGTTTTTCCTCCGGATCTGATTCTATCTTTACATAATCCCAGTCCTTTAAAACCCAGTTTGCCTTTACGACTGAGTTATTTACCAAAGCTCTTTTGAAATGATGACCCAATTTTGTATGAATTAAGTAAGCAAAATCAAGAGCAGTAAAGTCCTTTGGAATAGTGATAAAATCTCCTTTGGGAGTTATTACTGTAATAAACTCCTGTTTAAGCTCATCTTTTAATTTATTCACGACTTCCTTGGTGGGACCCGATTCTATTGCATCCCTTAAAAAGAGAATTGATCGCTTAATATTTTCATTGTCAACTTTTCCGTCTTTATAATAATAATGTGCAGCAATCCCTTTTTCAGCTATTATGTCCATCTCCTCCGAACGGATTTGAATTTCAAATGGTCTGCTATTTTCTATTATTGTAAGATGAATGGCTCTGTAATTGTTAGGTTTGGGATTTGAAATAAAATCTCTGTATCTTGTGGGAATGTGTACCCAGTATTTTTTTATTATTGTTGCTACTTCCGAACACTCTTTTTCCGATTTAGTAATAACTCTCAGAGCAAGAAGGTCAAAAATTTCATCAATTGTGACTCCCTTGTCCTTTATCTTTTTATATATGCTATAAGGCTTTTTAATTCTGCTCTTTATTTTTACTTCTATTCCATTCTCTTTCAGAACTTTTTTTACCTTTTCTTCCATTTTTTTTAATTGATATTCAAGTTCTTCCTTCCTTTTTAGTAGTTTTTCCTTTATTTTATTGTACTCTTCGGGAAAGAGGTATCTGAATGAAAGATCCTCAAGCTCTGCCTTTATTTTACCAATTCCGAGTCTGTGGGCAAGGGGTGCGTATATTTCAAGAGTCTCCTTTGCAATCCTTTTCCTCTTTTCTTCGGAAGGAACATAGAAAAGTGTCCTCATATTGTGTAATCTGTCAGCTATTTTAACTAAAATTACCCTTGGGTCTCTTACCATTCCTAAAATCATATTTCTGTAATACTCTGTCTCCCTTTCCTCCCTTGAAATATTCTCTTTGAATTTACTGATTTTCGTTACTCCCAAAACTATTGCAAGAACAGTTTCTCCAAAGTACTCTCTTATCTCTTCCTGTATTTTTTTTAGCTCTTCGGGAGAATGGACTGTATCCTCTATAACATCATGTAAAATTGCTGCCACTATTGTCTCACTGTCAAGATTCATTTCTGAGAGAATTCCTGCAACTGCCACCGGATGGGAAAAATAAGGTTCTCCCGAGTGCCTTACCTGTCCCTTGTGTCTGTTTGCACCATAAACAAAGGCTTTTCTTATGAGCTCTGTGTCCTCTTCCGAAAATGGTGTCGGATGGACATTAATAATATCATAATATCTAATTCTTTTATGCGCCATTGTTTTAATTATAGGAAATTAGATGAGTTTGTCAACTGAGATTTTTTTATTTTTCCCTCTTTTAGTTTGTAAATTTCTCCGAATTCCTTTGCTATATCATAGCTATGAGTAACTAAGATTGCAGTTATCTTTTCTTCTGTAATTATCTTTTTTATAAATTTCATCGTCCCATCGGCATTTTTCCAATCAAGGTTGCCTGTTGGCTCATCTAAAAGCAGAAGTTTTGGCTTTTTTATTAGTGCTCTTGCTATTGCAACTCTTTGCTGCTCACCTCCCGAGAGCTGGTACGGTTTGTGCTCCTTTCTTTTCTCCAAGCCAAATCTCTTTAGCAAATTTTCTGCTTTTTCAAAGCTATCTCTTTTGTTTTCTCCACCTATTATCAAAGGGATTGCAACATTCTCAAGAGCTGTAAATTCATTTAAAAGATTGAAAAATTGAAAAATCATCCCTATTTTTTTATTCCTGTATAATGCTCTTTCCTTTAAAGATAAAGAGAAAATATCTTCTCCATCAAAGAATACTTTGCCGCTTTTTGGTCTATCCAAGCCTGCAATTATGTTTAAAAGAGTTGTTTTCCCTGAGCCCGAAGCTCCCATTACAACTACCGTATCTCCTTCCTTTATCTCCAAATTCACTCCATTTAAAACAGTAAGCTCCCCATCGGGGGATTCATATGTCTTTACTACATCTTTAATCTCTATCATTCTTCCCTCAATGCTTCCGCAGGCTCTATTTCAGCGGCTTTTTTTGCAGGGTAAATTGTCGTGAGGAATGTTATTATAAGTGATGCTATTACTATTATAATTATATCTTCCAATTGCGGACTGAATTTAATGTATCCTATGTGATAAACTTCCTCTGGCACTTTTATAAGATGGAAGGTATTTGAAAGAAAGACAATCAGAAAACCTAAAACCACTCCGAAAAATGTGCCCATTACACCTATTATACTACCCTGAAAAAAGAATATATTTCTTATGTTATTCGGAGTTGCACCGAGAGAGGAGAGGATTCCTATATCCTTTACCTTTTCAATAACAAGTAAAATAAGTGTTGCTATTATATTCAAAGCGGCAACTAAAACAATAAGAGCAATTGTAAAAAACATAACGGTCTTTTCAAGCTTTAAAGCTGAAAAAAGAGGTTTGTTTAACTCCTGCCATGTAACAATAAAGTAATTTCCTCCTAAAATATTTTCTATTTCTTTTTTTATCCTTTCTGCTTCAAAAATTTTTTTTATTTTAATTCCTATATAATTGACGGAATCTCCGGCTTTGAGTATCTTCTGAAGCTTTTTTAATTCCATAAGGATTGAAACAGAGTCAAATTCATAAAGTCCGGTGTTTATTATTCCTCCGATTTTAAAATACTTTGCCTTTGGTAATGCCCCGAAAGGGGAGAGATTAAAGGACGGGAAAAAGACTCTTACCTTATCTCCCACTCCTACTCCCAAATTATCTGCTATCTCAGAGCCTATGTATATGGTTTTCTCATCCCCCTCTCTGAATTTTCCCTCTTTTATAAATCTTGCCCAATCCCTTTTTATTAAATTGTTTGGTAAACCTTTTATGATTCCTCCGGAAGTATTTGCTCCGAATTTCAAAAGCACATTTGTGTAGAGCACCGGTGTTTGGTCTTTTATTCCCTTTATTTTGGAAACTCTTTTCATTATATCCTTATAGTTTTTTAAGTTTTTGGAAAAACTGTTTAAAATCATCACATGATAGCTTGTTTGAAATAATTTATCCCTTACATCTCTTTGAAATCCATTGATTAAGGAAAGCGCAACTATCAGAGCTGTAACTCCTATGGTTATCCCTAAGACAGAAACAAATGTGATAAAGGATACAAATCTCTGCTTTTTTTTGGAAAAAAGATATCTTGCTGCTATGTATATTTCAAATTTCATTTTAAAAATCTCAATTATTTCTATCATATATTAATGTATTTTACAAGATTTCACATAATTTCACCGAAACTCAAGAAAGGGAGAAGATAGGTGAAAAGATTGGAAACAAGGAATTTTAGGAACTCTAAATAACTGTTAACCTATTTTAGGACAAGACAGACAGGGATATTATAAGCTCAAGAATAAAGAGGAAAGAGATAAAAGTATTCGGAGGAAAATAATAGCAATGCTTCAGATGAAGAGGAGACACCATCCGAAAATGGGTATAAA
>CAZWJH010000083.1:1588-10041 GCA_964634755.1 uncultured Clostridia bacterium | reverse complement strand
CATCCCTGTGCCGCAGATTCCTATTAAATAGATTCTTTTCATAAATCTATTCTTAGTATACTTTCTTCAAACAATCCTTTTTTTTGGGGGGGAAGATGATAAAACTGAGCTGAAGTTCCTATTCCAATAAAGGGATGCTTTGAAAAAAACTCTTTTGCTTTGGTTCTTTCTTTATAATCAACAAATGGTTTTCCTATTATAATTGAGCCTGTGTTTCTTTCATCATCTTCATATTCATCTTCAAATATTTTAATTGAAAAATCCCCTTCTTTAAAAAGGCCTAGAAGTAACATTGACTTTTCTGTAATTCTTGTATTGTAGTAAATTCCAGATTCATCTGTATTTTCTTTAGACTCTCCTACAAACCCCCCAACGACCTCTATTTCTGCTTCTTCAGCAGATTTTGCTATGTGTTTGAAGAGACTTTTCTTGTAATAAAATCCATCATCCACAAAAATTAGTACAAGCAATTTGTGATGATTTTTTCTGCTTCTTAAGTAAAACAGAGATTCTCTTATCTTTTGATAAAGATTCTTGCTCCCACCTTCTATTAAAACCGGTTCTATTCTTAATTTTTCGGATCTAAACCTACCTCCGATTACTCCTTTTTTGTAAAATCCATCAGAAGTGATAATTGCGCCAGAAGAAACTACTCCAAAGATTAGGTTTTTCCCTTCTGTCTCTTTTAGGAAAACTTCTCTGACAAGATTAGGCTCTTTGTAAGAATCTGTTACACTGAAAAAAAAGTGATCACTATCTTTGCTTTCTTTAAGAAGTTTTTTTATTATTTCTTCGCCGGCTTTGATAACATTCTCTTTGATGCTACATGCTACTTTTAATGGGCTCATTTCAGTCTTTTTCTAATCTCCTCTGCTATTTTTCCCCTTTTAACTTTTTCCTGTGTTTTTTTTGAAAGAGTTTTTATATTAACAATTCCCTTTTTTTTCTCCTCTTCTCCCATAATGATCATAAGATCTATTCCCTTTTTTAATGCATAATTAATTTGGCCTCGTAAGTCTTTATTTCCCAAATATAATTCCGTGGAAATTTCAGCTTTCCTCAAAAGCTCAGTTATCTCTATTAATTCTTTTAAAAGGTTTTTATCCTGGATTGCCACTAAAACTTTTGTGTATGTTGTATCAGAAAATGGATACATATTGAGTTCATCCATAACAGTTATGATCCTTTCAAGCCCTAAGGAGCTTCCGGTGGCAGGAATTTGAATGTTTGAGAAAATTCCTATAAGATTGTCATATCTTCCTCCGCCGGTGAGGCTTCCTATTTGGGGAGTTATTAAAGTAGTCTCAAAAATAGGTCCCGTATAATAGTCCAATCCCCTTGCAAGAAAGGGGTTGAACAAAATCACATCTTCCGGTACTCCAAACTCTTTGCAATAGAAAAAAAGTTCTTCTATTTCTTTCTGAAAATTCTTGAAACTTGGGAGATTCCCCATCATTTTTTCAAGTTCCCCTAACTTTTGTAAATTATCTCCTTTAATATTTAAAACTTCCTCTATTTTTTCTATTTGTTCTCTGACAAAACCGTATTTTTCAAGCTCTTTTTTAACTCCATCTATTCCGATTTTATCAAGTTTATCTATAGCTCTTGCGATGAAAACTTCTTTTTCTTCGGAAACTTGAATGTATTCACTTAAAGTATTAAAAAGTTTTCTCGAATTAACATTAATTTTAAAATCTATAAACCCGAGTTTACTCAATACTTCGTAAACAACTTTTATGATTTCTGCATCAGCAATAATTGATTTTACACCTATTATATCTATATCACATTGATAGAATTCCCTAAATCTTCCCTTTTGGGGTTTATCCGCTCTCCATACCGGTTGAATCTGGTATCTTTTAAAGGGTCGTGGAATTTCATTAAGATGATTGGCTACAAATCTTGAGAAAGGGACTGTTAAATCATATCTAAGCCCTACCTTTCTTTTACCTCTATCTTCAAAAGTGTATAAAAGCTTTTCTTCATCGCCATATTTACCTGAAAGAGTTTCCCAGAGTTCAATGGCCGGTGTTTCAATAGGGTCAAAACCATGGTTTCTAAACACTTTTTCAATTATGTCTATTACATAATTTCTTTTAATCATTTGGGAAGGAGAAAAATCTCTCATCCCTTTATAGGTTGAAGCTTTAATAGCCATGATTATTCCCTTTCCATTTCTTTTGATTTTCAAAATTCGGATGTGCTCTATAGGGGAATTTTACATAGTCTAATCTTTCTCCTATTACAGCTCTGAAATCAGTTGAACCTAATTTTTTCTTTTTTGAATAATATATATAACCTATTTCGTCCGGCTTAAAGCCCATTACGTATGAGCAAAGAGCATCTGTTTTTACAAAATCAGTGGATGCTATTGCAAAGCCATGAAATACGGGACTCCCTTTTAAGGGGCCTCTTCCCTCCATACCGTAGAGCCCATCTATTAAACTAAGATCCGGGTGAATTCTCGTTACTAATTCCACCAAATTTTTATGGGCAATCCGAATAGCATGAAGAAATCTTGGCATTGAATAAAGACTTCTTTTGCTTCCGTCCTCATAACGTACCCCGAATAACTTGATTTTATCCTTCGGATGAACAAAGCCTATCATATTTAGCATACCAAGTGAAAGTATAAGGAAATCATGAGTTTTCGGAGGAACGAGGGAAATCATGTAATCATATTTTGGCCTTACAATTTTAATTGTGTCTGTGGTGCCATCAATTAAAGAGACGGGAACACTTTCATTGTGTTCTAATTCATCTAAGTCAAGCAAAGAGACATTAAATCTTTCAAGTTGATTGTATTTGAATCTTTTAAATATTTCAGATGTGGGCTTATTGTAATAAAACCCCTGAGAGCCTTCGGCGATTATTATATTCTTTATTGAAGGGAACCTTTTAAGATAACTTATTAGAATCTCAACTGCTTCCACATTGGTGTTTGAATATATTTCTTTAAAACCGGGCAGAGCCACCTTTATAAGAATTGTCTCTTTATTGTAAAGTTGGATGTCCTTTGAGATCAAATCCAGTACTTTGTATAGATTCTCCTTCCTTTTTGCATACTTAACCAAAGCTATTTTTTTCATGAGACCTCTCTTAATAAAGTATCATATAATAAATTTTAACGGGCTTATTGTCAACAGGTGCATAACAATCTATCCTGAATCTTATATTTTCTGGAAAAAATTTTTTAAAAATGATAACCTAAAATCATGGAAAAATTTAAAAAAACGAAAGATATTTCATTTATAATATTATCAATAGCAGCTGTTGTTTTTACTATTCATCTTATCTTCTTTAATTATACTATTTTTTTAATTATTCCTTTAATAAAAGCCACATATCTGTTTTTAAATATTTTTTTGATTGGTTTTATTATTTCTTCCTTGATTAAAAAAGATTTAACAATTCTTGAAAATTTAGGTACTGGTATTATCTTTACTTTTTTTTATTTTTACATCATATCCTTTCTGCATCTTCTTAATTCTTTTTTTATCGGTTTATATTATTTAATGGGAGCGATTATATTTTTTATTGTATTTAAAAATGAGAATTTAAAGGAGAAAGGGATAAAATTAATCTCGAGTTTTTTTAAGAGAAACCCTCTTGAATTTCTTGTTTTTCTTATACCTTTCCTTTTTGCATCCTTACCTTCAACTTTTTACGATACTCTCGTATATCATTTAGGGATACCTAACTTATATTTAAGAAATGGAGGCTTTGTTAAAACTCCTTTTTTTCTATATGCAAATACTTCCGTGTACTATGAAATATCTTTAATCCCTGCTGTCTATACAGGAGATCTTGTACCACGATTGCTTCACTTCTTGATCTCCTCTGTTTTCATTTTATGCTTTATTGATTTTGTCGAGAACTATTTTAATCTCCGCAAAAGAAAATATCTTGTTCTTCTCATACTTTCAATGACAGTGTCTCTTTTTCTCATTTCCACAGTAAAAAATGATATAATAGCGGCTCTTTTTATTTTTCTCGGTATTCTAAATTTTTTGGAGAAAAGATATGTGTTTTCGGGAGTTTTTTTCGGATTCTCCATAGGGATTAAATACTTCAGTTTGTTTCCAATCTTAATCTTTTTGTTCTTAGAAATTTTTCCTTTTGATAAAATAAGAATTAAAAAAGTTTTTGCGGTTGGATTTATAATAGTAGTTCTTATTTCACCTCTTTTTATAAAAAACTATGTGTTTACTTCAAATCCTATTTATCCTTTCTTTAACTCTGTTTTTAAGAGCAATTATTGGGATTCGAATAGAAATTATTATCTGAAAAGAGATGTAGGAAAGATTATTCATAGTTTTAAAGATATTTTTAGATCTCTTTATTTATTGTCTTTTAAAAATTATGGTTCGGGAGGGAGAATCGGTCCAATTTTTTTAGTCTTCCTTCCTTTTATAGCTATTTTTGGAACCAAAAGATTAAAGATATTATTTTTCGCTCTTATTTCTGCTTTTATCGGTTGTTTATTCGGAGGTAGTATAAGGTATTTTTATATCTCAATTCTTTTTCTTACTCCTTTTGTGATGGAAATTTTTGAACAAACTAGATCTAAACTATTAGAAATACTTTTCTTCATAATCATAGCTATAAATTTTGTATTATCTTTCACTACTCTTGAAATGGTTTATTCTTCCTATCTTTTATATTCCCATAAGGCCTCCGTATATACTTACAAAGTAGGACATTTCCCGGCATATAAAATATATTCCTTTATCAATATGATGCTTTCCCCAGGAGGAAAAATCCTGATAGTGGGAGAACCAAGAACTTTTTACTTAAAGAAAGCTTATTCAGTATCCTCTCCTTATGATTATTCAATCCTTAAGCCTTATCTTGACAATAGTCGTACGCCAAAGGAGTTTTTTCAGAAAATAAAAAAGAATGGTTTTGACTACATCTTTTTATCTCTTGGTGAATTTTTGAGGCTTCAAAAGGAGTATAATCGTTTAAATAAAGAGGAGTATAAAAAATTTATTAAATTTTTCTCATCAAAAAAACCGGTTTTTCATAAGGAGATGTTTTTTATTTACAAATTATGAAAAAAAGGTATTGGATTATTATCTTTTTTTCCATATTTTTTATTTTAAACAGCTGTTTTTTGGGGAAAAGGGAAGAAGTGGTTTCAGATAAAAGAATTATAAGAATTGCTTTTTTCGGAAACCTTTTGCACAGAAACCCTCATTTTGCTACAGATTTGAGCTCTACTTTTTTGCTTTATCCATTATACCATTCACTTTTTACATATGATGAAAGTGGAAAAATTGTTAAGGATTTGGTAAAAGAGTATTTTTGGAAAAATCATCTTACTTTAATTTTAAAAATTAGAAAGAGTTTTCATTATACAGATGGGGAGAGGATAACGGAAAAGCAGGTTATGGAAAATTTAAAATACTTTTCTAATCCCCAAAGAAATTTCCCTTTTTCTTCGGAGTATGGTTTTATCAAAAAGATAAAAGTTTATGGAAACAGCATTATTATAAATCTCAAATATCCTTTTTCTCCTGTGCTTTCATATCTTACAATTCCTATTGTGCAAGAAAAATTTCTTGGGGATGATTCAAAATTCCCATTTTCTTCTAAAGGATTTGAAATCCTCTCATATAAGAGGGGAAGGAGCTTTACTATAAAGAAGAAAGAAAAACTTATTAAATTTATATTTGTAAAAGATAAAATGACAGCTCTTTTAAAATTAAAGAAAGGAGAAGTTGATTTAATAGCTGGTTATAAATTCAGACAAAGGATAAATGATTCTAATATCCTTCAAAAAAGGTATAAGATTAATATGCTCTATTATTTGGTTTTTAATCTGAAAGATAAAAGATTAAGGGATATTTTCTTGAGAAAAAAGATAAAGGAATGTCTTGATTTTTCAGCTATTGTTGAAGCATTTAAAGGAGATGTTTACTATTCAGAATATCCTGTGTTAATTTCCGGTTTTTTTGAGGAAGGGGAATATAATGTAAAAGAAAAAGGCTGGAAAAAATTTCAGCAGAGTGTTTTTAATGGGCCCCCTTTTTCAATCTTAATAAACTCAGAATCTGGAGTAAAAAGGCTTTACGCAACTATAATTAAAGAGCAACTTAAAACATGTGGAATTGAAGTAAAAATTATATCTCTTGAATATGCTTCTTATTTGAAGAGGTTAAAAGGAGGAGCTTTTGAGATGGCAATCGGGGGGTATGTGTTTGATTCTGACCCAAATCAGAGAGATATTTGGCACAGTAAGGGAGCTGTCAATTATGCGGGGTTGGATGATGAAAGTGTGAACCTTTTGATAGAGAAAGGCATAAAAGAGATTAATTTTTCTGTCAGGAAGAAAATTTATACCACTCTTTATTCAAAACTAATGAAAAAAATACCTTTGATTTTTTTGCCTACTCCTTATTTTAAAGTTTATTATAGAAAGAATCTGAAAATTAGAATTCCCTCTCTATTACATTCCAATTCTTCTCTATTTCAGTATATTGATAATTGGGAAAAGTTTTAAGCTCTTTCTAATATACCGCCTTCTCTTTTATCTGCTCTTAACAAGAGTACTGCAAAAATTAACCCGAATACACCCAAAGATGCAAACATTATCATACTGGCTGTGTAAGAATGGGTAATATCTCTGAGTTTTCCATTAAGGAATGGGAATAAAGCAAGGCCTATGTTTTGAATTGTTGTCATAAGTCCGAAAGCTGTCCCTACCTTCTCTTTGGGTACGATCAGAGGAATTGAAGGCCACATTGCAGCTGGAACCAAAACAAAGGCAAGACCTAAAATGATCATGGGATAGACCGGATAAATATGGGTGAGTCCCATTGAAAGGTGAGCGGGAATCATTAAAAGGGAGCCTACTATCATAAGAGTGGCTCTTTTACCGATTTTATCCACTAAATGTCCGGCAAACGGTGCTGCAATCATAGAAGCAAAGATTATAATAGATGTTATACCTCCCGCAGTGCTAAACATATGGAAGAAATTGTTGAACACCTGATGGAAGAAGCTTCCTCCGCTTGGTGCGACTTTCGGAATATGCCATTTATCCACAAAAAGATCTGTTGAAAGGGCTGTGAAAGGAAAAATTGCTGAATAAAAGGTTACACAAAGGAGGGTAACATACCAGAAGGAAGGTTTAAAATCTTTTATATCTTTTAAGACTATTTTCTCCTCTGCTCCTTCCTCTTCGAGCTCAAGTTTCTTTTCTCCGTACCTATCCATTAAGACATAAACAATATTGGCAATAAGAGAAACAGCGCAAAATAGCATTGCTGCGATTAAAGAATACTTATAGCCACCAAAGTGCTTTGCAATAAGCTCTCCTGTGTTAAAACTGAAAAGAGTTCCGAGTCTGCTCACTGTTAGTGCTATTCCAAAGGAAAGAGCTAATTCCTTCCCTTTAAACCATCGAGCTAAGATGGAACTTTGAGCAACAACCAGAGGCTCGGCACCTGCACCGAAAATAAATCTGCCCAAAAATAGCATTGGGATACTGTGAGCAAAAGCAACTATTGCAGAACCTATGAAAACTAAGATTGAAAATAGCATACTTGCTTTTCTTGTACCGAGTTTATCTATTAAGACTCCTCCGATAAAAACAGATAAAATAGCTGCAATACTGTACATAGTGTAGAAAGAACCAACTGTTCCCCTTTGTGCTCCCAATTCTTTAACAAGGGTGGGGGCAATTGCTCCTATGATGTCATAAGCAAAGTAGCTACCGAATGTTAAAAGACTCACAAAAATGAGTATAGTGAACCTGTACAGTTTTGTTGCGGGGTGAAAAAAAGGATACTTCTTTAACTCTTCAGTCATAGCTCTCTCCTTTTAAATAACTTTACTTAATTGTTTATTTTAAAGATCCACTGATAAATAGGTCCTTTTGTGAGTGCTATGAATTTACCGTCTGTTGTTGCAATATTACTTTCTATGAGAGTAATATCCACTACCGAGACTCCGTAAATATATTTACTCTCTTCTTCCTTATTAAGTCCTCTGTCCCAGTAAAAATAAACATTTGCATCTACCTTATCAATTTTTTTAAGCGCTGAATAAGGTTCTGTTTTTAACTTTCTGTAAATATTATAGTATTGGACATTACTGTTCAGAGAATTATTGGCCCATCTTATTTCATTTATGTATTCTTCGGCATATAGTGAATAATTGTGCTCCCATCTTTGGCTCACATTCAGGGGAGGATAGGGATTGCTTGCATTTACTTTAAAATATTTTACTATGTAATATTCACCTTCCCTTTTTAAAAGATACAAATCTTTTCCTTCAATATAAAAGGAAATAAAATCTTCCGGAAGAGTGTAAACTTCCTTTTCGCCTGTGATTGTACTTCCTTCCTTTTTGAAAAATATGTTTTTTTCTGTTTTTGTTGGATTCTCAAAAAATGTAAAATCCTTTTTCCCCGGGTAAAATTCTTTTTCTCTTTTCTCTTTTACAAT
>CAZWJH010000083.1:0-1488 GCA_964634755.1 uncultured Clostridia bacterium | reverse complement strand
TCTTTGTATAATTGATCGGCTTCCTTGAAAACATCTTCAATGGCAAACAAGGAAAAAGCAAAGAAAACAATAATCACTAAAACTGTAACTTTTTTCATCTATTTACCTCCTATTGTTATTCCTTTGTTTACTAAAATGGAGGGAGAAGCAATTTCTCCTCTGTTAAAATCTATATTATCACATTTTTCTATTGTGTTTTTTAACAAATCAATAATATTTCCGGCAATTGTGAATTCTGAGATTGGATAGCTTAGTTTTCCTCTTTCGATCATAAACCCTTCCGCTCCCCATGAAAAATCTCCTGTGGCAGTGTTTATACTGTCCACAGAAAAGAGACCAGTGATGTAAATTCCTTTTTTTATTGAGTTTATGAGATCCCCTTCATCTATTTCACCGGGAATAAGGTAAAAATTCGAAGGGCTTATTCCATTTATTGATTCTGTTTCAAAAGATGAGTTTGAGGTTATTCTGTGTTTTAATTTTTTCGAATAATAATCGTTAACTATGTAGCTTGTAAGTTTTCCTTTGTTAAAAATGAATTTTTCCCTTGAATAAACGCCCTCTCCGTCAAAGGGTCTGCTTCCCTGAAGTTTTTTTATAAGAGGATTATCCATTATTGTTATTATACTGCTACCAATAATTTCTCCTAATTTATCCGAAAAAACAGAAGCTTTTTTATACACATTCTCCCCATTAACCAATTCGGATAATATCTCTATTATGGAACTTGCTGTTATATTGTCGAAAATTACAGGATATTCTCCTGTTTTAGGCTTTTTTGATCCCAATTTTCTCAATGCCCTTTCTCCGGCTTTCACTCCCAATATTTTTTCATTTTCCAATGCATCAAAAAAAACATTTTCAGACCAAAAGCCTCCTGTTCTCTTTTCTCCTTTTTCTTCTGCAACCACAGAAATATAAAATGAATGAGCTGTTTTTGAAAATTCTCCGTAAAAGCCGAGAGAATTTGCAATGTGGATATTCATCCTTGAAAAATTATAAAAAGCACCTTCCGAATATTTAATTTTCTTATCATATTCGAAAGCATTTTTTTCCATTTTTATTAATTTTTTTTTGATTGCATCGGTCGAAGGGATTTTTCCCTTATCTTCAATAAAAAGCTCTCCGCTCACACTTCCCAATTCTTTTTCAAGGGGAAGGGAAATTGCATCATCAGGTTTTTGAAGTGTAAGATATTTTAAGCTATCATCTATTGCCTTTCCTATCTTTTTTTTGTCAAAATTGCTTAAAGTAATCAGGTAATCTCTATTTCCCTTTATCAATTTTATTCTTGAACTCAAAGATATGTTCTCATTAATAGAATCCGTCTGTCCGTTTCTTACGGAAACTTCCTTTGCTTCTTCCATTATCAAAAGAATCTCTGTTTGTTCGATCCCCTTTTTTTTGGCTGAGAGTATGATATCTCTTGCAAAAGCTTTATAGTCCATTTGGTAAGTATAAATTGAATGAATTTTGATGTCAAGGCAC
>CAZWJH010000082.1:0-10221 GCA_964634755.1 uncultured Clostridia bacterium | reverse complement strand
GAGCCAAAAGATTTTATAAAAACAGTTATAAATAGTCAAAGAAAGGATAAAAAACAAGTTAAATTAATAAAAAAAATAACAAAGGATTTAAGAGAAACTTTTGAAATAGTAGGGAAAATTATAGATAACCAGGTAAATTCATCTGAAATAGATGATCTATTTATGCTTAATAGAATAGCAAATTTTTATCCTTTGTTAATAACTTCTTTTAAATATGATGAAAATGAGAATAAAGAAAATTATAAAGAAATAGCAAGTTTAGCAGAGTTATATGCCTTTATTTCTCTTGTCGCCGGAAAACGGGCGGATACAGGTGTAAAGTACTTTTATGAAATAGCAAGAGATTTTAATGGTGACTTTAAAGATTTAAGTAATAAAATCAAAAATATTTTTAAGAATAACTCTTGGCGTATAGTCTCTCTATTTAAGGAAAATGTTCCAAATATTGATTATTATGATAGAGTAACAAAATATGTTTTGTTTAAATATGAAAATTGTTTAAGAAAAAAAGAAGGCTTTCCTTTATTATCTAAAAGAGTATTTTTTGAAAACGATAAAAGAATCAAATTGTCAATTGAGCATATAAATGCGAAAAGAGCAAAGAATTTAAAACTTACAGAGGATTTTAAAGAAAAATTTTTAGATAATATTGGTAATCTTGTAATTGATACTGTTGCATCAAATGCGGCAAAAAGTAATAAAGAAATTAAGAAAAAAATAGCTGCGTATAATTTAGCACCTATGATGTCTCATACTGAAATCGAAAGCATTGAAAAAGAAATATTAAAAAAAGAAGGTAGTTTTAACTGGAATAAGTTAGAGGATGTTCAAAAATTTATTGAATATAGAAGAGATAAAATAAAAAAATTCATAATGAAAGAATGGAACTATGAACATAGAGCGAGAGAATTAGATTAATATAATATATAGACTATGTACAAAAACAATTAAATTAAAGTTCTAATCTCTCAACAAACAACTAATTAAACCAAATTCCCATTTCCTAAATACTTTCTTCCCCATCCCCCTCTCTAACTTCATCAATCCCCATTCTCCGATTTTTTTTAGTCAGAAAACTCAAGCAAAAATGCTAATTCAAGAAAGGAGGGATCTTGTGTTTATGAACTTTATTGATTACAGTGGACACAATATTAGAAAATTCACTCTTTTGACCAGTGGTCTACGGGAAGTTTTTTTGTTTGTCAATAATTACCGTTTTTTAAACCCGGGATAGAGATTTTACGATTGTGGGTATTAACCACAGGGGATAGAACAGAATTTCCGTTTCTTTGAATATTCTGCTTCCATAAAGATTCAAATTCAAATAGTATGCCTTTTGAGGTTTATAATTTTCAATATAGCTTATAAAACTTTTTGTTAATGAAGTTTTTTTGAGTTTTGAGGATTTAACTTCAATCGGAATGCCATTTATGACAAAATCCACTTCTGCCCCTCCTCCCTTGCGCCAAAATTTTAACTCAAAGCCATTCTTTAAAAGTTCCCCAAAAACAAAGTTTTCGTAAAGCTCTCCGGAAATGTCTGTCTTATTTAAAAGGTTTTCTCTCACATAATTCATTAACCCCGTATCAATTGCAAATATTTTAGGTACTTTTGAAACTTCCTTTCTCGCATTGCTAAAATATGGAAAAACCCTTTTGTATATATAAGTACCTTCAAGATAATCAATGTATTTTTTAACACTTCTCACATTAAGCCCAGAGTAAACACTGAGTTCATTGTAATTGATAAGGTTTCCTATCTGAAAAGCAAGTCCTTTTACCAAATTATTGTATCCGCTTATGTTATCAACATTTAAAAAATACTTAACATCTTTTTTAACATAAGAATCATAGATTTCTTTTAATTCAATAATCTTATCCTTTTTATCCTTTGATAAAATGACTTTCGGGTAGCCTCCGTAAACAATAAACTCAATCAGGAATTTTAATAGTTCATCATTATGAAATTTAATTAATTCCCCGGGAGTTTTTTTATCTAATATGTCAACACCTTTTGCTTTTAAAAATTCTCCGAATGAAAAAGGGTAAATTTCAAATGTATGCTTTCTTCCGGTTAAATGTTCTGATATTTTGGATTTTAATTCAAGTGAGGATGATCCGGAAACAATAATTTTTAACTTTAATTTCAAATCACTTATAAGCTTCAGAAAAATCCCCGGATTTTTAAGCCTTTGAATTTCATCAATAAATATGTATTTGAACCCCTGATATTCCGAATTAATAAACTGAATAAAATCAGTGTATTGTTCAAAATAAGGATGAAGGTTAAAATCATCAAGATTAAAATAAAAAACGGATTTTGGCTCAACACCTTTTTTTAAAAGATTATCAATTATATTCATAAGAATGGTTGTTTTACCAACCTGTCTTCCCCCTGTAATAACCGTAACAGCAGAGGAATTAATATCTTTCAAAATATCGGGTAAAATCTCTCTTTCAATGGCATCAAAATTAAATTTACCCTCTCTCCACGGATTTTGAAAAATAAAAGATACATAATTCATACACGAATTTAGCACAAAACCCACATTATGTCAAGTAAAAATGCACAGATATACCTTTTCACCCTATTGTAAAAATGCATAGCTATGCTATTTTACCATGGGATGAAAAAGATAAAATCTCGGAATAATAATAAAAGACATACTTGAAAATGAATACTTTCTTCCGAACCCTAAAGATTCTGGCTACTGCTCTTACTGTCCGTTTAAGGTACTTTGCGGGAATATCTGATTATTTATTATGACTTGATACCATGGCTTAAAATCATTCCAAATATTTACCCCGTTTTTGATACAAAATTTTTGTTACTAATAAAAATAATTACCATTTAAAATCCCTTGACAAGATTTTTTTACGGTGGTAAAAAATAATATTAGAAGGGGGAAAGGGATAATACAAAAACCCGCTTAAACCCTCCTTCCATTGGTAATATTATGAGATACAATGAAATACTGATTATGCAGGGAAAAGGGGATGGCGGTAGCGTGCCTGAGCGAACGAAGAGAGCGAAGATCCCGCACCAATTTATAAATCAGGAAAGAGACAATGAGAGAAAAATTTATAAGATCAAACCGGAAAAAAGACGAAAAAATTGGTGCGGGGTGGAGCGAATTAAGGGTTAATAGTTATGAGTAATGAGCTGAAGCAGAACAGCAGAGCCGCTGAACAGCCGAGGCAGCTTTTTTATGAGTATAAGCTTATAGTTGAATATAAACCAACAAAAACAATCGGAGATGTAGATACAATATTTAACCGAGGAGGAGTTAGGAAAATTGAATCTATTTTAATTAAGAGATGATGATGTTATCTGATATAATCCAAAAAATAAAATGGCCGATTATTGTTCAAGGGGCTTTAGGCTCCGCCTTATTTTGGATAATTTTGCAATTGTTTAGTTATCTTGCAAATTTAGTAGCAAAGCAAGTTGGAATATTCAAAATAAAGTCAAAATATGATAGATATTTAAGAGAATATATTTATCAAAAGTATAAGTCAAGCAATGGAATGATTTATTACACTCAGGGATATTTTTTATCTTTCGAAAAAGTACTTGAATATTTATTACAAGGTATTTTATTCTTTTTATTTGGATTTCTTTTATCATTTATTTATGAAGTTTACTTGATAGTTGGAATAGTTGGAGCAATATATTATATTTTTAAAGCTTTATCTTGGATTATACCTTATAAAGCAAAAACCTTTTCATCAAATTTAGAAAGGTGGAAAAGAATATTTGAATTAGAAAAAATCCTTTTTGGGGAAGTAAATGAAGATACTTTGAATTATATTAAAAAATTTAGTAAAAGTGAGGGGGAAAATAAATAAAAGGAGGGAATAAAATGGCAAATCTTTTTTGGAAAACGAAAGATGGAACTAAAAGTTTATTATCTACTTCATTTAAATCTGAAGATGAATTTGAAAGATTGATTTTCAACACACCCGAGATTTTAGAAGATATTTTCCTTTTAAAACGGCAAATACGGGGGGGGAATAAACAGGGTATACCGGATATTGTTGGTTTAGATAATGATGGAAATATTTGTATTGTAGAAATGAAAAATGTAACTGTTGATGCGTCGATCATTCCACAGGTTCTAGAATACGCTTTTTGGGCAGAAACAAATCCTGATAGTATTAAGTCTTTGTGGCTAGAAGCTGAAGAAAAACCAGATGACTTAACAATTAGTTGGGACAATTTTGAGGTTAGAATAGTAATTATCGCACCGAAAGTTCTTCATTCTACATTAGATATTGTTGAAAAAATTAATTATAAAGTAGATTTAATAGAAGTTAATAGGTGGATAGAAGGTGATAATCAGTTCCTTTTTGTAAAAAAGCTTGAAAAAGAAGAGAAAAAATATAGGAATAAACCAGTAAGAGGTTTAGATATATATAATGAAGATTTTTATAAGAAAGAATATAATAAAAATAGTGCTAAACATTTTCTGAAATATGTCAAAGAAGTAGAGCAAATAATTAGAGAAAAAAACTGGAATTTAGAAACAAAGTATAACAAGCATTATTGTGGTTTTAAAGCAGGCTTTTTTAACGCATTTGGTATAAAGTGGATTGGTTCAAGAACATTTGCCTTTTTCTTCAAACTCTCGAAAAAGGAAGCAGAAACTGTTACTAATATTAAGATGACTAGATATGAATCTCTATGGAAAGAAGCTATTTTTTATATTGAACCTGGTAAAACTAAAGTTAAGGATTACCTCCCATTATTTGAAGAAGCATACAAGAAATTAACGGGAAATTAGGCTGTACTTAAATACTAAAGTCTGCAAACGATGCTGACAAAGAGGATAGAATTATAAATTATGGGTAAAATCAACTACTAACGATTTGGAAGTGAAGTGCAATAAAAACCCGCGCTGCTCATAGCCCGAACCGTTAGTGGTCATAGAAAAAGAGATAAATAGTTGTGATGAATAAAGATATATGAAATTAAAAGGATTATTTATTGTTTGTTGTCTTCTATTTTCTTTTGTTGATTCATAAAATAAGAAATGAGAATATGTTAGATAGAGATGCCTTTAAAAGAACATTAAACAATAGAGGAGGTACATTTTTTAAATTTTATAAAAATGGCTCTCTATTAAGATATGGTTATAAAAATAAGTACTTCTTTGAGAGTAAAGTTCTAAAAAGTGAAAGTCGTAATTCAAAAAGTGTTAATGGGACTTTGCAAAAATTTATTATCGTCTATATTGATGCTTTTGAATATGTTGAAGGCAAAATACCTTTTAATGCAACTGTTCAAAAAATTGATGGAGAAAATGATACCTATATTATTTTTATTTTAATACATCAATTACATACGGAAAAGTTTGACGATTTAAAAATTGACAATTTAAAAGATAAATATTTAGAACAAATTATTCAACATGAAATGAATCATATTAGAACTAATGATTTGTTAAATGATTTTACCGATGAAACAAAACAATTTGTTTCTGAAGTCCTATCTGATGCTTTACTTAATTTGAAAATGCAAATAATGAGGAATTTATCAATATTAAAAAGGTTGACATAGAATCTCTTTTGCTACAATTGAAAGATGGATATTATAAAAGCTATCTAGAAGTTATAAAAGAAATAATTAATGCAAATAACCCTAAAATAGCTTCAAAAGTAGTTCTGAATTCTATAAAAAAAGATGAAATGAAAGACAATAATATTGATTCAATAAAAAAAAGGCTATTAAAAGAAATAGTAACAGCAAACACACGCTAAATTTAATTGGGGGATTGAGATTATATGATAATAAAACGTCCAACACCTAATATACTTACCCTTATGTTGTAGGATAAAGAAAATGAAAGATAAATTTACAATTGAAGATTTTTTAATAAAGATTATTCCCGGTGGAATACTACTGGGAATTTTATACTTTTTATATAGAACAGAATTAAACATAAAAATTCCCAAAGAACTTGATATTTTTGTTACAACAATATTTTTTGTATTTGCATTTTTAACTGGTGAAATTATTCAAACGATTGCACATGAACTTGAATGGTTCGTTGATATATTTTATAAATTTTATAGACCTTCAAAATTTTTTCTTTACAAAGACAACGCTGTAATAAAAAATAGAAAAATTTAAACTTATTTATATATAGGGAGGGGGTATAATAGCACATACTGCTTGACAGAAAAAAAGTAGAATTGTATATTTAATATATAATAAGGTAGAGGAAATGAAAAAGAAAGAGAAGAATGTGTGTAAGTGTACTTATGCACAAATTTGGGGAAATGAGAGTAACTGTAATAAATAAAAAAATATTGGAAAGATGGATAACTAAAGTGAATAATGTAGTTTTGGAGAAAATGTTAAAATGAAGACAAAGCATAGAATAATATTTGGAAATTCAATGAGTATGGTGGAAATTCCTGATGAAAGTATCCAGTTAATTATAACTTCCCCAACTTATTTTAATGCACCTTATGACTATAAGGGACTTTTTAACAATTATAAACAATATCTTGGAGTATTAACAAATATGGCCAAAGAAGCCTTTCGTGTATTACAACAAGGTAGAATATTTGCTTTGAATATTGATGACATGCTTGTAAATGGTAAAAAATATCCCATAACAGCAGACGCTATAAAGATTTTTCAGAATGTAGGCTTTAGGTATAGAGATAAAATTATATGGAAGAAACCTGATGGCTACTTGAGAATAAGTAAAAGAAGTGGAGTGTTATTACAGCATCCTTACCCAATGTATTTTTATCCTGATAATCTCTTGGAAAGTATTATAATTTTTCAAAAAGGTAAATTTGACTATAGTTCAATATCAAAGGAAATAAGAGAAAAATCGAAAATTGATAAAAAAGAATTTCAAGATAATAATTGGCATAAGACAATTTGGGAAATGACAAATGTTTTACCCGGGTCAAAACTTGAAAAAGGCATTGCTGCTTTTCCAGAAGAATTACCTTATCGTTTGATAAAACTTTTTTCTTATGTCGGTGAAACAGTACTTGATCCTTTTGTTGGAAGCGGAACAACAATGAAAGTAGCCAATCAGTTAAACAGAAATTCAATAGGCATTGAGATTATTAGAGATTTAGAAGGTATAATAAAGAAAAAGATTAATTCTAATAATATTGAAATAATTGAAAGAAAAAAAGGTAAATATAGGTATGTAACATTAGAATATATAAAAAATAAGAATAACAAAGAAAATACGGAGGGGTAAGTGTGAACATAACAGCAACGATAACGGGAATTAATTATAATCCAAAATTAATCAGTGATTTAGAAGTATTTGATTTTGATAACTTTGATATCAATGAATTGCCTGTGAATTGTATAATAACTTGTAACGGGTTTTCATTCGGATTATCGAAATGGGTTTCACCAAAAAGAACCCGTTCTTATCCTTATGAAAGAGTTTATAATACTCTTGGAACAGCAAAACGTATAACGGTTATTCCCATCATCAAAGACGAAGGTAGCGGAGGAGACAGAGATTTTATTCAATGGGATACAGTTTCTTTGATGAGTTTGCTTGATGTCTTTGTTGTTTTCGCTTATTATAAAACTGCGGAGAAACACAAAACAAAAGCTAACAAAATAACTAATCAACAGTTTGATAATGAATTAGTAAAACAAAAAATATGGGAAATTAAAAATTATCATAGTTCAGCATTACACTGGAATTTAAAAGAAATTGAAAAATCCTTTCCGGATTTAATTCAAAAAGCTAAGAAAGCCTATAATACAAGTAGGAAGGAAATTGGGGGTAACATTTCATAGTGAACAAGGAATTGATAGATTCGCTAATCAGTTTATCAATGGAGTAAAAGAATTTATGCGAACTTCAAGGCAAAGGGCACGAGAAGCTCAAAATCGTGAAATTCAGACAATTCAACCGAAAGAGCTTTTATCAACATTAACAAAAGCAACTATAACTATTAAAAATTATCTTGGAGGAGAATATTACTTTACTACAGACGAAATAAAAATTGAAAAAAATAGGATATATTTAATTGAAGCGAAACATTCAAAAAGAGCAATTTTGCCAAGTATTAGTGATATTAAAGATGGTTTATTGAAAATGATACTTTACACAAATCTTAAAGATGTATCAATAAATAATAAAAAATATGTTGCATTTCCTGTTCTTAAGTTAACTTCTGCAAAATTAGAAAAAGATATTTCTCAATCGGAACTCGAGACATGTATAGATTTTAATAAAAGGAGAAAAGAAATATTGAAGAAATTGTTTGAAGAAGCAAAAGAAAATAATTTCAATATAATAATTGAAAAAGCAAAATAACAATGATAAAAAGTCCATTAAGATACCCAGGCGGAAAAAGTAAGGCTATAAAGTTCATTGCACCTTTAATACCTAAGTTTGATGAATTTAGAGAGCCTTTTGTTGGAGGTGGCTCTGTTTTTGTATATCTTAAACAAAAATACCCTAACAAAAAATTTTGGATAAACGATATTTACGAAAATTTATATCATTTTTGGATACAAGCCCAACAAAATCCTGATGAATTAATTCAACAAATACAATATTGGCGTGATACTTTCAAAGTTGGTAAAGAATTGCACAAATATTTGTTAAAAAATATTGACAGATTTGACAGTTTGAGGAAAGCAGCAGCATTTTTTGTGTTTAACAGGATAACTTTTTCAGGAACAACTGAAAGCGGAGGGTTTTCAAATGCAGCATTTCACAAAAGATTTACCCAATCAAGCATAGAAAGGGTTAAAGCATTATCATATATTTTACAGAATACCAAAATTACGAACTTGGATTATCAACAGGTAATTGAGGCAAAAGGTGAAAATGTATTTATTTTTCTTGACCCTCCTTATTATTCAGCAACAAAATCGGCTTTATATGGGAAAAACGGAAAATTACACAGAGATTTTGATCATGAAAGACTTGCAGAGGTCCTTAAAAAAACAAAACATAAATGGCTAATTACTTATGATGACAGTGAATATATTAGGAATTTGTTTTCCTTTGCAAATATTAAAGAATGGAGTCTGACTTATGGGATGAGGAATGTAGGAGAAAATAATAATCAGAAAGGATATGAATTATTTATATCAAATTATCCAATTGATAAAAAGGAAAACAAGATTGATGATTTATTAATTGGAATGAGCAGGTAAAGTATTACTGCTAAATCGTATGTAGGTTTTATGTAGTACAAAAGTAAAGATATTCAACGATAAAATGGTTTGAAAAATACAAAAATAATTCTTGCAAAATTATCATATTTTTACAATTAATACAGCTATGCAAGATCTAAATACTACAAATATATACATTAAAAAAATTAAAATTTAATAATATTAAGATTATCAACTAACCACAAAAAAATTAAAATCCATCTTCTCATACCCATAACCCCCCTTCCCCTTCCCTAACTTCATCAACCCCCATTCTCCAATATTTTTAGATTTAATATAAAAAAATTTTTGAGTCCGGAGATGGTCGGTAGGATTTTTTAATGGCGTTAAGGGTAAGTTCACCTTTTCTCTCATTATTTTTATAAGAATTAAAGAAATATAATTCATAAAAAATTCGCTACAAAGCCCACATTATGTCAAGTAAAAATGCACAAATATACCTTTACACCCCAGTGTAAAAATGCATAGCTATGCTATTTCACTATGGGATAAATCAGATAAATTTCCGAAATAATATCATGCTGATGAAAGAAGGGGGAAAAAGCGGAAAATGTGAGAGTGCGAAGCATTCAAGTTTTTTTCGGAAGCTATGGTAAGTTTTTTAAAAGATTTTTTATTATTGGTAAATTTCGGGTGAAAAATATTCAGGCAGAAAATACCTTAAATCTTCAAAACCTCTTTTGCATAAAAGTCAAACTCCTCTTTTGCTCTTTCGGATAGGAGTTTTCTTCTGAGTTTTTTGTCTTTTGGCTTGTTTTTAAGAGGTTCTAAGAGCCCAAAAACGAATTTTGTAGGTTGAAAATTTTTGAAATTAGCATTTTCAAGATAGTATCCAAGGGCTCCGAGTGCCGTTGTTCTTGGGGGAGCTATAAGTGTTTGCCCGTTTAAAAAATTTGCCATCATGATCCCTGCCAAAAGCCCTGATGCTATTGCCTCAACATAACCTTCAAGTCCTGAAAGCTGTCCCACTATGAAAAGGTCCTTTCTCTTTCTTGTCTGAAAAAGTCTGTTTAAAACCAAAGGAGCATTAACATA
>CAZWJH010000081.1:0-10498 GCA_964634755.1 uncultured Clostridia bacterium | reverse complement strand
ACATCTTCACATGGAGGTGCTTCAATCTCTAATATTTTTCAGGACAGAAGTGATAAGTTTCAAAGGATATTTTTATTTACTAAAAAATAGGATATAGTATAAGATTAAAGCAAAGGTAAATAAGATGGAAGATAAAAAGAATAATGTGGTTATATGTCCCAATTGCGGAATAGAGCAGGAATATAATCCCGAGTTTCCTTATTGTAAAAGATGCGGCCTTTTCTTGCCGGAATCTCTTTTGAAAAAAGAACCAAAAGATAAGGGGAATAACGAATCCCTACGAGGTGGAGCAATTTTGCTCTTTCTTCTTTTTGTCTTAATTTTCATATTTTATTCAAGATTCTACGCAACTATTGGAATTGTGTTTACTTTAATTTTATACATTCTCTCTTTTTTTATTGGAAAGAGGGAAGCTAAATCTCAAGAGAAAAATAAAGCTTCATCAACTGACAAAAAAGATTAGTGAAAAATTATTTTACTAATCTTAACACTATTATATCATGTGGGTATACCTTTTTTTTGAAGACTTTTTTTGTAGAGCCAACAAACTTATGTTTCCATATATCTCTAAGTCTGTATATGTTCCCCTTTCTGTGAAACTTTTTCAATATCCATGTCCAATTTATTTTTGTTGTTATAGGACTTTCACCTCTATTCAATAGTGCCACTGCCAACTCATCATTTGAAAGCTCTTTTACCCAAATTTCGTAATCCCCTGTATCTGTTATCTTAACTGCCTGCTTACCCAAAGCATCCTGATCAAGGGCTATCGCTTCTTTATTTAGAAGAATATTTTTTATTTCAGGGGTCATCTTTCTTATATCATTGCCTGCCATTAAAGGAGCAGAAAGCATACACCACATTGAAAAGTGCGCTTTGTACTCATTGATTGTCATGCCTCCATTACCTACTTCAAGCATATCAGGATCATTCCAGTGCCCGGGTCCTGAATAAATTTCAAGTCCGACCTGTTTATCCAAAATTAATGTCCAGCCCATACCTCCCCACTCATTCACACAATCCCAGCAATCAAGAATATCCTCTGTGGTTCTCCACAAATGACCTATATCCTTCGCCCACTTCCATGGTTTTGTTGTTCCCCATTCACAAATACTGAATACTATAGGCCTTCCGGCTTTGTAAAGTGCATCCCTCATTAATTTGTAAGAAGCCTCAGAGTTTTGCTTACCATGATAACACCAGTCATATTTAAGATAATCCACACCCCATTTTGCATAAGTTCTTGCATCCTGAAACTCATATCCTCTGCTACCCGGAAGCCTTTGACAGGTTTTTCTTCCCGCATCTGAATAAATTCCAAACTTCAAACCTTTTGAGTGAACATAATCTGCAAGCTTTTTTATACCATGGGGAAATTTCTTTTTATTCACAATAATATTGCCATTTTCATCTCTGCCCACCTGCCATCCGTCATCAATTACAAGATATATGTATCCGGCATCTCTCATTCCTGTTTTTACCATGTAATCAGCAATCTCCATCACTTTTTTCTCATTAATATCAGGGCCAAAACAATTCCAGCTATTCCATCCCATTGGAGGAGTAAGAGCAAGGTTTTTAAATTTTTGCGAAACTGCAAAACTTATCACAAAAACAAACACAATAAAAAATACGATTAATTTTTTCTTCATTTTTCCTCCCTACTTAAAAAGTTTATCATATTCTTTCTCAACAATTTTCTTTAATCTTAAAAGCCCAAGTCCATCCACTATTCTTTTACCCACATTAGAGTGATTTTTTCTCATTTCAAAATCATATCTATAATTTCTCAAAATTTCAAGAAACTCATTTGTATTAAAATTATAAAGATTTCCTGCGGAAATACCAAACCCTTTCTCTACAAAACTCTCGACAGTAAACTTTTGAAATTCATCCTTGTAAAAAAGGAGAGAAGGAGTTCCCGTACAAGCTGCCTCATAAAATGAAATTCCACCGGCAAGAATTGCTATATCAGCTTCATAATATTTTCTCGGGATAAACTCTCCCCTCGTTACTATATGAACAGACGGAAAGTTTTTTCTAAAAAGCCTCCTGTCCCTATTGCTCTTCCCGAATCCCCAACTAATCGTAAGCACATAGCCCTCCTTTAACAACAGTTCGGTAAAATATCTCAAATCCTCAAGTCTACTCCATCCCCCAAGGCTGAGGTATATCCTGCGTGCTTTCTTTTTTATCTTTTTTATCGCCTTATTAAAGTGCCTGAATTTAGTTTTCAAAAGAAAATACTCAGGACCTAAAAAATACTTTTTATTATTCTCAAGATGATAATCACTAATCATCTTAATGTGTCCGTCAATTTTAATGTCAGAGTTTATCTGAGCAAGCCCCATATCATGTATCGAAAGATGTTTGGGTACATTCTTTTTTATCTCTTTGAGATTTTTATGCTCTTCAGGAAATCTTAAATCCGTTATTAAAAAAAAACTCCCTTTTTTCAATACATCATATTTCAGGACATAGATTCCTCTATCCTTGTAAAATTGAATACTTTCTTGATCTTCTGCGTAAAAATTAACAGGAAATTCTCCCTTTAGAATATTAAAAATATCAACACTTCTATTCAAATGGCCAGAGCCTATTCTTTCACCACCCTCTGCCCAAATCACTATCATTTTACTATTTCAGAAGGATATACAAGCTTTATTTTGTATGCTTTTGCAAGGGATTCAACTCTGTGCATAAGTACGCTTATAGTAGTTTCATTAGGATGACAAATTCCAATGGCTTCCCCTTTGTGCTTTGCAATTGAGAAAAGATGTTTAAAGTTGAGAATAGTTATCCTCTCATTCTCACTATCAAGGAAGACATCCCTAATTCCGGCTCTAAGCCCCATCTCTTTTGCAAGCTCATAAGCAATAGTTTTACTTGAGGTTTTACTATCAATAAAAAATTTATTTTTTCTCTTCAAAACCTCAAGCACAATCCTCATTTTATTCCTATACTGAGTAAAAAGGGAACCTGTGTGATTATTAACTCCAACTGCTTGAGGGATAAGATCAAGATACTCCTCAGTAAAATTCCGGATAACATCATCCCTCATACTGACTAACAAAAAACCATCTAAGTTCATTCTATCCCCATTCCTTTTTACAGGTTCCATCGGAAGATGGAGCATTATCTGTTTTCTACTTTTCTTTCCTATTTTAATAGCATAATCTCTGAACATTGAATTTGGTAAAATAGAAATCGCGAATTTATAAGTTACTCTTGATAGTTTATTTAAAACATCTTTGCTATTACCAATATCATCTATTACAATGGCAACCTTAGGATACTTAACCAATCGTTTTTTCTCAGTTTTTATAATAACTACATTAATTTCAGCAACTATTTTACTATCTTTGAAGAGATACCAGATTAATTTCTTTGAGGAAAGCTTTTTAATCTTAAGACTAATGGATTTTCTTCCTGTAAAGACTCTCATTTTTTCTACAACAAGAGAGTATTCACTATCCTTTACCTTAATACTAAATTTTGTATAATTTTCTCCAACTTCTTCTGAAAAACCGATGTTACTAAGGAAAAGAAAATCCTCAACGAGAACTTTAACTTTTCTCACATAATCTTCAGATTTCTCTCCTTTTTTACTCTTTCTCTTTATCCTTTTCTTCTGTTCGTTATCCATTGTTTTCTTAAAAGCATAAGGAGTATAAACTCTTTTCAGATTCTTTTTCTCGTATCTTCCTTTATCATATTTTGTAAGGTAGGCTGTTATTAGGACTATTGCAATTATGATTAAAATGGAGCTTATTATAAGAATAAATCTATCATTTGTTTTTTGTTTTTTCCTTCTGGCCATTTAAGTATTTCTCCGGATTTATTAAAAATTTTTTAATCTCTTTGCTTTTCAACTTAAGATCAGGCTCTATTCCCTTTTTGTAAAGCTCATTTATTACACCTGTAAGAACCATAAATTTTGTGCCATCTTTATAATTAATTGTATACATTAAACCGCACTCTCCCGGAGTTTTTCCTCCGACAATTTTTACTCCGGATTTTTTAGCTATGGATGCAAAAAGCTCTGCCTCTTCCATTGTTTGATAATCAGTAATTAAAATAAGCTTATTATAATTCAAATAATTTACAGGTTTTATTCTTATTGATTTTGCCCCCGAATTAAGATCAAAAGTTATGTTTACAGGTTTCCTTATAAAATATTTAACCACCTTAAAAACAGTTTGATTGGAGATATAATAAAAAGCTCTTAAATCCACAATGATTTTTTTATCTCTCTTAATTTCGGATAATAGTGTTTCAATAGTTTTCTCACTATTTAAAAATAGAGGTGTTACAACAGTCCATCCATTCTCTCTTTTAATTACATAATTATCTGAAAGTACTTTTAATTTTAATTTTATTCTTTTTCGCTCTTCTCCCCTCATAAATACAACATTTATTTCCTTTCCCGGAAGATTCGTTAACATATACTTAACAACAGCGTAAGGGATATTAAAGGTGGATTTTCCATTCACAACTTTTATTATATCCCCTTTTTTTACTTTATCTTTTAAAGAAGGCAAAACATTGGTTACAATTGGAAAACCATACTGCTTTACGAATTTTACTCCTGTATACCCCATTTTCTTTATGTTTCTAAGTTTTTCAGACTCAGCTTTTGACAGATAAGAAGACAGAAAATCAAGATACTCTCCCATTTTCAACAAAGCTCCGTCAAATACCCTCTCGGGTTTTACCTCATCTACATATTTTGTTTTTATTAATGCCGCAGCATGCGCGACCATCTCAACACTATCATAGGTCTTTTCCTTTTTTTGAAAAATCTTCTCTTTATTAACAGTAACAAAAGTAGCTGCTCCCACAAGAAAAAATGCTATGGAGTAAAACACTATGTTTTTTTTCATCTTCTCCTTCTCCTTTTTTTCAAAGGTTTTAGCCATTTCATAGGATTAAGAGGGGTAACTCCCTTTCTAATAGAGAAATATAAAGAGTCATACTCTCTAACTCCTGTGTTTCCGGTCACCCCTATAACTTCTCCTTTTTTTACAATCTTATTTTTCTCAACAAAGATGTCCTTTAGATGCGAATAAAGAGTGTAATATTTACCCGGATGCTCTATTATCACGGTATTACCATAAGACTTAACATAACCTGCATATACAATTACACCATCATACACTGCTCTCACTTTCTCAAAATTTCTCCTTGGTTTTATCTCAATACCATTGGACTTTAACTTTATATTATACTTCGGATGCCTTTTTATTCCAAATTTTTCGACAATCCTTCCTCTTATTGGCCAAATTAACTCTCCCTTTAAAGAATAAAATGGAGATAATTTGCTAAAATCAGGTCTGCTTATATTTGTCTCCTTTTTAATAATGTGTGTTATTTTTTCAAGCTCCTTTTTCTTTATCTTTAAAAGATTAAGATAATTTTTTCTTTTCTTTAAAATCTTCTTAATCTTCCTTTTTTTCTCATTCTTTTTGTTAAGGTACAAGGTCCAAGCTTTTTTCCTCTCCACTAACATCTTTGCCTTTCTTTTTTCCTTTTCTTTCAAAGTCTTTTTCTCTTTTTCTATCTCTTTAATGATTTCTTTGTAAACACTATATTGCTTGTAAATTTTATTGGAAACTATTTTCAAGAAATTTATATTTTCAACAACGGAAAGAATGTCTTTCCCGGCAAAATAAAGCTCCAAAGGACTTGAATTTCTGTTTTCATAAAGAAGGACAAAGGCTTTCTTAAGACTTCTTCTCTTGTTTTTAAGCTCTTCATTTAAGGAATCCAATCTCATCTCAGTTTCTTTAATCTCTTTTCTAATACTTGAAAGCTGATATCTAATATAATTAATCTTTTTTTCTGCGTTCAAAATCTCCAAATCCAATTTCTCTATCTCGGTCATAACATCCTTAGCCTCAACATTTAAGGATGATATTAATTTAGTAAGTCTTTCAATTTCTTGTTTAAGCTTTTTAGGGTCCTCTTTTCCTATCAAAAAATAGCTAAAGAAGATAAGTAATAAAGTACTGATTATTTTTTTCATTTTTTTCTAAAAGCAAATATTAAGCCACCTATTATTCCCAATAAAATCATAAAAATTAGATCAATAGTGGAAAATGCTACAGCAGCGGATGCTTGTACTCCGAAATTCTTAAAAGCCTCAACAAGACTAATATCTCTTAAACCAATTCCATTGATTGAAACAGGAAGTATAAGTATTATTAAAATAATGGGAATAAAAACAAAATAATCAAAAAAGGGAATCTTAAGATTAATTGCAAGTCCAATCAAATAATAATGAATAATTACATTTATCTGAAGAATAAGCGAAAGAAAGGTGATTTTTAAAAGCGTTTTTTCCTTACTTCTTACATCCTTTACACTTTCTTCCATCTCTTTAAGCTTTAAATAAATTTTCCGGGGAAGAAATTTAAAAATCTTTATTATTTCACTAAAAAGAGGAGAAAAAAATATAATTGTTCCCAGAACACCTACCCCCCCGAAAATAAATCCTAAAATATAAATCGGAGAACCATTTCCCTCTAAAACATAATATAAAGAAGAGATAAAAGAAAATAGAAAAAGGATAAAAGTACCGTTTATTCTTTCCACAAGAATCACAGAAAATGACTTCGTATAACTTTTGACAGAGTCTCTGGAATCAATAATTCTTGCAATATCCCCTCCGAACCTTGTAGGTAAAAAAAGATTAAAAAAACCTGCGACCAGATAAAATTTCACAAGATTAAACACTCCCGGGTGCTCCCCCTCTCTCTGCCCCTTTATGATTATACCCCATCGAACAGCACTTATATATATTCCTATTGCATGAAGAGAAAAGGCAAAAAGCAAAAGCAACAAGTTGGAGCTTTTTAAAATCTTGATAATCTGATTGATAGGCGCTTTGTAAGAAATTATGTAATATATTACAGTAAAACTGAACAATATTTTAAATAACAAAAAAAGCTTTTTCTTCATAAAACCCCTTCAATAATTCTTTTAAAAGCGCTCTCAGGATTTTCAGCTTTTGTAATAGGCCTTCCTATTACAACATAATCAGCGCCTTTTTCAATTGCTTCGGAAAAACTCATAACCCTCTTTTGATCATCCTTAAGTGCCCAGGAAGGTCTTATACCTGGAGTTACATAAAAAAGCTCATTACCAAAATTCTTTCTCAGATGCTCAAGCTCCTTGGGAGATGAAACTATACCATCAACTCCGGCTTTTTTACCTATTTCGGCGAGGTGTAATACTTGAGAGATAATATCAGAATTTATATTTATTTCCTTTAAAGTCTCTTCACTAAAAGATGTTAAAACAGAAACACCCAAAACTTTAACCTTCCCCTCTCCATACTCCTTAACAATCTCTGTTACCCTTTTAAGGTGCTCATAACCAGAGGAAAGGTGAACAGTAAAAAAATCGGCCCCAAGTTCAATAATAGATTTTGCTGATTCAGACATTGTGTTTGGTATATCAAAAAATTTAAAATCAAGAAACACCTTTTTCCCTCTCTCTTTTAAAAGATCTATTCCCTTTTTACCAATTTTTAAAAAAAGAGGGAAACCTATCTTAAAGTGAGTTGCTGTTTTTAAACATTCAAACAACTCATAAAACCTTTTTTCTGAAACATCAAGAGCAACAAAAATCCTATCCTTTATTTCCATCCTTATACTCCTTAATTCTTTTAGAAAGCTTTATTATACCATCAACAATACTCTTTAATTCCCCTTCATTAAGGGAATTAAGCTCTTTTTTAACAATATCATCATCGCCCCTCAAAAGAGGACCGCTTATTTTGCCAAACTTGAAATAATTTTCCACACTGTTTTTTAATAAAGATTCTGAAATTTCCCTTAACAATGTTTTACAAACAACACTCCCCATTATTTCCTTTCCTGCTTCGATCACAAAAAGGGGGTAATTTGAAATTAAAGTCAAACCAAGGTGAAAAAGAGGTCTATCATCAGGATTTATTTCAAACAAAGTTATATCTTTAAAATCCCTGAAAAGAAATTTCACTCTTTTAACAAATCTTCGCCCTCCCTCCACATCAGCATAAATTTTTTTGTTTTTAATATTAATAAATTTTTCACTAAAAGGGAAAATCGGATGGAAACAGCCTACAATATTTCTTTCTGAAAGAGAGCCAAAAATTTTTGAAGAGTGAAAACCTGAAAGGTGAAAAATAAGCTTATCTGCGGGTTTTAATCTCTCCAGCTTTTCAACCATAGAAACAATTTGTTCATCCTTTACAGCAATAATTATAATCTCCGCAATATTCACAAACTCTGAAAACTCTTTTATTGCAATAACCCCTGAAATTTCATTATTATAATGATAGGAGTAAAAATATACGTTGTTTTTTCTCTTATCGAAAGACAAAGCCAATGAGGTCCCTACCTTTCCGGCTCCTATAATCCCTATTTTAGTTTTCGTCTGAATAGATTTTCCCATAATTTTACCTCATCTTCGGTTAATTTTTCACACGGTTTTTCTGTCTCATTTTCAAGGAAAAGCAACATATAGTTAAAAAATCTATAGGGGTTAATTATCTTTGCCCCCTTCTTCCTCGCATAGTATATTAAATCATTATCAGCAGATATAACAAAAAGATCTTTTCTGTACCTCATCTTATTAATTCTCTCTTTTATTAAAATATCAGCCTCTTTTTCCACGGAAAATATAATCTCTATATTCTCACTTATACTCAAAAGATCATAATCTATCGGTCCATCAAAGAAAAGTACGACTTTTGATCTCCTCTTTTTTTGAAACTTTTTTATATAATAAGCAAGCCAGTACCTTGCTTCAGGCTTTCCGACTCTCTCTTTTTTTATCGCTCCAATAAGATTATTTCCATCAATAAAGTATGCCATTGAATTATTATACCTTAATAATTAAAAACATAAAATCTATTTAATCATCTACTACCCCAAATCTTAAAGCTCATTTCTTGACAAACTACTTAAAGAATAATAATCTAATTTATAAGAAAAATGAGGTAAAAAGATTGGGAAGGACAAACAGGACTATCCATACTGTTTTTCATAACCTAGGGAAACTGATGATTTTAGAGGGGGTATTCTTTTTCATCCCGCTCATTTATTCTCTGTTAGCAGGGGAAACATCTCAAACAAAATACTTTATTATTTCTTCCGCCCTCAGCTTTTCTTTCGGACTTTTATTTTTAAAAATTTTCAAAGAGGGCATCATTTATTTTATAGAAAGTTTGCTTATAGTGGGAGTTTCCTGGATTGTTTTGGCTGTTTTCGCAAGTTTGCCATTTTCACTTTCCACAGGAAAATCTTTCATAGATGGCTATTTTGAAGCAGTAAGCGGATTAACAACTACAGGAATTACAATATTTACAAATATTGGCTCTCTTTCAAAATCGGTTATTTTGTGGAGAAGTCTGATTCAATGGTTTGGTGGTCTGGGAATTTTAACCCTATTTTTAGCTATTACATTCAAATCCAACAATGCTTACTTCAGGCTGTTTTCCGCAGAATCTCACAAAATAGAGTCAGCACGCCCTACCCCAAGCATTTTCAAAACGGTTATAATTTTGTGGAGTATTTACGGAGTATTTACTATCCTGGAAATGATTGTTTTAAAAATCTTTGGTATGAATCTTTTTGATGCTATTAATCATAGTTTAACGACCCTATCAACAGGAGGCTTCTCTCCCTATGATGCCAGCATTCAGCACTTTAAAAATGCAGGTTACCATTATTATAAAGAGATAGAGTATACAATTACATTTTTCATGTTTTTGGGAGGAGTAAACTTTCTTCTTCACTTTAAACTTTTTACAGGAAAAATTAAAGATGTTTTCAAGGATCTGGAGTTCAGAGTTTTTCTACTTATTATTTTTTTATCCGTATCTCTAATCCTATTGTCTCACTATGTTAATATAGAAAGTTTTTCAATAAAAAACTTTGAATCAGACTTTAGGCACACTATCTTTACAGTAGTTTCCATAACCACTACCACAGGATATGGAACTACAGATATCAATAGCACATTCTTTCCTGCTCTTGCAAAACAAATTATATTAATACTGATGCTAATTGGAGGAAGCGTAGGCTCAACCGCAGGAGGGATAAAAGTTTTAAGAATAACTGTACTTTTCAAATTGTTCAAAAAAGAGATTCGAAGATTAAGACTTCCCAAAAAGGCAATCTCAAAATTAGTGATAAATGGTAAAATTTTCCCAACAGATGAGATAAAAAGGATTACAGGCTTGTTTTTCGGATGGTTATTTTTGATTTTCATAGGAGCAATGATAACGGCTCTTTTTTCTGAGCTTAATGCATGGCAATCATTTTCAGGAATGTTTTCTGCTGTGGGAAATATAGGACCATTTTACTTTAGTGTTGAACAGATGTCAAAACTATCCGACATTGTAAAAATAACATATATCTTTGGAATGCTTGCGGGAAGGCTGGAAATTCTACCTGTAATTTTAATTTTTAGCAGAAAAGCATGGAAAAATTCTTAACATAATAAGGAG
>CAZWJH010000080.1:0-10574 GCA_964634755.1 uncultured Clostridia bacterium | reverse complement strand
TATTTAATTCTTCTACGTTAATATTTTTAAACTCTTTGAATGCTATATCAAAAATCGCCTTCTTTTTTTTCATTTTTCACCTCCTTTTCATTCCCCCTTGAAAAAAAGATGAAAAAGAAAGAATAAAATAAAACCAGAGGAATGATACTTTATATATTAGTATAAGCAAGAAAGAGAAATTTGTCAAGAGAAAAAATACAATATTTTGGGGTGTTTTGGGTGAAGGCACTATATATAGTGGTAATCACAAAGTAAAAAAAAATTCTTGACTTTTTGTTTTCTCAATGCTATTTTAGAACATGGGGGAAATTATTGATTTAAACTTAATAAAAAGCTTAAAAAATTTAAAAAACAAAGAGCTTATCACTAAAAAATTGGTCCAATCATCCTTTTATCTTTTTGTTTACGAGCTTTTGAAAAAATCAATTATCGATAATATTAAGGATTTTTATAGAGTAACAGATATAGTTCTGAAAATGTCCAAAAATAAAAGAGATGTTTTGTCAGAATATGAAAAAGATGTTTTATCTCTTGATGAGGATTATTTTTTGGCTCATATAAAATGGCTTAAAAAGATGGGGGGACTTGATAAGAGAGATTATGATAAACTTCATGACCTCAGAATGAAAAGAAATGAAGTTGCCCATAATATAGATGAAATAGTTTTTTATGATAATTTAAGAATTGATAAAGATTTACTACTTGAAAGTATAAGAATCTTTTCCAAGGTTGAAAAATGGTTTGTAAACAATGTTGTAATTCCGATTCACAATGCCGTCGAAGGAGATGAACTCGAACCTTCAGAGGATGCTTTATCCGGTCCGATGATGGTTTTAGTCTTTGTTATTGAGGCTATTGCTGAGTTTTTATAAATAATTTTTATAAAAGGGGGAAAGATGACCAATGTGAAAGATCTTAAAAAAAGGTTTTCTTTTGTTATATTTCTTTTACTAATGCTTTGTTTTTTATCCTTCCTTCTTAATTTTTCAAATGAAACAGGAAAAGCTGCAGATCGCGCTGGCTTTTCTCATCTTTGGTATTCTCTTTGGTATATATCAAATTTTAACTTTCTACACCCTCGTGCGGGTATCTTTTGGATTTTTGTACTGATATTAATTTCAATTTATTTTACTCTTAACGAAACTAAAGAAAAAGCTCTCTTTTACAAACTTGCAGTAGCAAGTGTTTTTATAGAAATTTTTACTATTTATTTTATGTCATATCTTTCGGGAAATAAGGGAATTGGTCTATATGTTATTCTTTTTTCTTCAATAATAATAACTATTGTAAGCTTATTTGCTATTTTTAGGGTACCTGTGAATGAAGAAGATGAGAAAGAAAATAAAAAGTTAATCTCAGAAGAGAAAGAAAACAAAACAAATGAAGGCTCAAGTAAAATCGAAATTATAAACCTAATTAAAAAGTTGGAGGAATTAAAAAATTCCGGAATACTTACAGAAGAAGAATTTGAAGAGAAAAAGAAAAAGTTGTTAGAGAAAATATAATAGAAATTTATCTTTTTTAATATATTGACACCTTATTTGTCAAAAATAATCCAACTAAAAGAGAAATACTCCTACTTTTGACTTTCTACTTTCTACTTTTGACTGTTTTAGGTAGCAAATAATGATACAGATTATAGTAAGCTGAGCAATAATTTAAAAAAGCTGGAACGGCTGCTCAGCTGAGTGCTGCTCGGCTTTGTAAAACGCTGCTTGGGGCCGTTCGGCTTTTCCTATCTTAGTTTGGTATTGCTAATAGAAGAAGTCATTATTGTGGACAGGATGTTTTGATAAAAGGATTGAAAACTTTTCTATTCTCGTAAGAATTATAGTTGAATTGTTCAAAAAAATTTCAGAAGCTTGAAAGTTGGAATATTTGTTCCGTTCCTTTAACCTTTCAACTTTTGACTTTCATCTCCTTTACTTTTGACTTTCATCTGTTAACTATCTTATTTCCTCAAAAATTCTATAAATTTCAGCCTTTGAAGCTGAAGGATTTTTAATATCAAATTCACCTAATCTTTTCCCATTTTTAATCGCTCTTTCCAATTTATCCTTTAATCTCCCATAAATATCTCTCTCCCCTGTAAAATACTTCTTATTCTTTTCATAATCACTCAAATATTTTTTTAATTCTGCTATTACTTTTGCACAATTAATAAATCCTTTGCCCGTATCTTTGAAATGAAGTAAAAACCAGAATTCCAAACAAGGGTTATTTACAAGGAGAGAAATTTTTCTGTTTTTTCTTATTTTCTTGATTTCTTGTTTAAATTTTTCCACTGCACTATCCTGCAATATTTTGTCAAAATCAACCAAAACAAAGACCTTATCATAATCTTTTGCTTTATCTTTAGCTTCTTTAAACAATTCTTCCAATTTTCTTTTCTGTGGAAGCTCAGGCTCAATTTTCACATCTTTGAGCTCTTTGTGTCTTTTCATCATTTGAAAATACCAGACCTCAGTTTCTCCCTCCACAAGAATCAAATACGCCTTTTTTAATCTTCTTAATTTACGCACTTTTAAAAATTAATAAAATAGTCGCTCAAATTAGGTACTGCTCCTAATTTACCAACCTTGTAAGCATTGTAAATAGAGCTTGTGTTTCTTATGACAGAAGTATCAAAATCAGCAAGAGAGAAAAGATCCGTGGAACTATCCCCCTTTTTTTCAGTAAACCAGATAACATCATTTCTAAATATATCTTTTTCCATCAATAATTCTCGGTGATGTGTTGTTATTATGAGCTGGGATTCTTGGGAATTCACAAGGAAGGTTAGCAAAAAATGTTTGATAAGATCAGGATGAAGAGATGACTCAATCTCATCAACCGGAAGAACAGAATTAAGTAAAAGTAATAGAGATAAATAATATCCCAACTCAAAGTATCTTTTTGTTCCCGCTGATTCATCTTTAAATGAAAGAGGATATTCTTTCTCACCAACAATATGATATAAAAACACCTCATCTACAATATTATACTCAGACTCATTTTCGCCATTTCCGATGTTATTTTTCGCACTTTCAGGTTTTATACCCAAAAGGCTTTGAAGCAAAGAAAATCTATCATTTTTTACTTTCTTTTTTTCAAAAGAAATACCATTTATATTCAGATCAGCCTTTTTAAGTAACTCAACTATGAAATCCTTTATTTTCGCATTATCTTTAATAAGCTGTGTGATAAACATTTCATCCCATAATGTATTTGGAAAAACAGTCCACATTAATTTTATTTTAAACCAATCCGTTACATCTTTGAGCTCCTTTTGTTCAATATTTGTCTTAAGATAACCACCCAAAACTGTGTTATTCCATAAAGCGTTTGCCTTTAAAGCATTAAGTTTTTCTTTTGATATTTTTATCTTTGAGCCAAACTTTATGTTTGCCACCTGTTCTTTCAAATTTGTGTCCCTTTCAAAAACCAATGCTTTTTTGGGATTATAATAATAAAGTCTTTCAGATGCAACAGCTTTATCGTTAAGTTCAAGAAAATAGCTGTATTTGATTTTGTTTGCAAAAAATTCTATTTCAAATATAGTATTGCTTTCTCTCGTGCGGTCATCAAAGAGAAATGGTTGGAACTCAAAAGTCTTTGTTTTATCTGGAAAAGGAGAAACTACACATAATCTTAAAAAATTAAGAGCACGAAGGATATTAGTCTTCCCCGAAGCATTCGGCCCGTATATTATCGCAAGCTTAAGCACTCTTGTTTTCCCATCAGGTTTTATCACATAATATTTTTCAAGCTTTTCCGATTTGCTTGCTTCAAACGAAAGTGTAACTTTGTCTTTAATGGAACTAAAATTTGTAACTGAAAAATTTAATATCATTGCACTTCACCTCTCAATTTTGCAATTCATTTACAATATACGATATTAAAAATGATTTGTCAAGGGGTTTTAAAAAGCAGAGCTGTGGAACAGCCTCCGAGCTGACAAGCCTCCATAAAGCCGAACAGCAGAGCAGCCGAACAGCTTTTTTTAAGTGTCTTGTCCTAAAATAGTTTGTCTCCAATTCACTCTACAGGTTTAAACCATCTGCAATTATTTAAGGTTTATTTTTTCTTCGTTATTAGTTTTATTCCATATTTTTTAGCCAAAGCTTTAGCAGGTTTTGTAAATCCACTTTTACTTATGATCTCATCAATTCCTTTTTGTTTAGCATCTTTAATTACTCCACTATGAACAGGCAGGTTCCAATTTTTAATTTCTCCTTTTTTCTTTCCTCTCTGGTAATCAGGTTTACCAGGGCCACCAAGATACTTTCCTTTGTGTTTTTTAGATTGTGTTTTTTCATACTTCAAAGCCTTTTTTACAATTTTTGATTTCTTTTTCACTTTTCACCTTCTTACCCCTTTAACTAAACAAAGCTCTTAGTATAGGGGTTAAAAAAAGTAATTGCTTTTCTTTACATTTGCATACCATTGGAGGGGTTGAAGATTCCATAAATCAGTGGGAGCACCGGGAATAATATGATCAATTTCCCAACCATACACAGAATCCCTGTTTCCATAATCAAAGAAGAAAATAAAATTACCCAAAATATCAAGTCTCCAAAAGTACGGGTCAAGCAATTTATCCCTTTGCAACTACGGGTTATAGCGAAAAGCAAATAACCCCTTATTCCACACTTTTACTATTAAATCATCTCTAAAAATCAAAAATTCAATCCGCTCTTTCATTCCTTATAGTTGACTCCTTTTATATCTTTTAATTATTCTCTCTCTATCCTCTTTTTCTTTATCCCCTTTAAAATACATTTCTATAAACTCAATAATATCTTCTTCCCTATAGTAAGCATATATTATTCTGATACCTGAATTGCCTCCCTTTCCTTTTAATGATTTACATGCGAATTTTCTTGCCTTGTAAATTTCCGGAGTCTCAATTCCAAGCTCTGAAATTCTCACCACTCCTTTATTGTCAATATTCAACTTATGATATGTTTTCAATTGAACATTTATAAATGTTTCCAAATCTTCATCAAGAGTTCTGAATCTTTTTTTTAATTTCTTAAAATCTTTCTTGAACTCTTCCGTTTTTTTAATCTCATTAAATATTTTCCCCGCCATCTGAATCTCTCACCGAATACTCCGGAGTTCTGTAAAAGACAGCTTCATAATCTATCACATCACCTTCCTCAGCGGAAAGCCACGGAATATCCCTATGGGAATACTCACTTATCTGATTCGCATTCATATCGGAGAGTTTTTCAAGAACACTATCAATCATCTTTAGTTCATTTGCATTAAGAATGGAAAGATCAGGCTCTCTCAGGGGTAGATATTTTTTTTGAGGATATTTAAAGTATTTGTTTTCAACAGGCACTATTTCATTGCCTTTTATCATTTCCTCAACTATTTTTACAAATTCCTTGGGAGTGGGTCCATAATGATTTTTTATGTATGTGGCCCCGATTAATTGCTTTTCGTATTTCTCATAATAATCAAAATCAATAAAATAAAGAAGTTTGTAGATTACGGTTTCTCCTATATTGGGCTTTGAGCCTACTTTATTTAAAATGTAAAGAAGTACTTCTTTGAATTTTTTAAGATTCTTTTGAGGAACACTTATTCTGATTTCCTGTTTTTCTTTTTCCGGTTCTTCACCCGAAGATTCAATAATAACCTCAATATCCTTTCGCAAATCAAGGAGAACATCTGTTGAAATATTAAACATTTTGGAGAGTTTTGCTATTTCATCGGCTGTTATTTTCCGTTCTCCGTTCTCTATCTTCGTATAAGACACACGGTTTATTCCTATCTTTTTTGCAACAAACTCTTGCGAAAGTCCGAGTCTGTTTCTTATGTCTCTTATTCTTTCTCCTAATTTTTTATAAAATTCACTCATATTATCACCTCTGATTTAATAAAATATTTTAGCATAAGTTTTAAATTATTACAATATTATGTTCTGCATAATAACAACATGGCAATAACATGAAAAATTCTCAGAGATACAATCCGAGAAGTAGCTCCGAGCTTTTGAGCTTCCATAAAGCTGAACAGCAGAGCAGCAGAAATAAAAATGAAAAATGAAGGAATTAAAAATGAAGAAATATTAAGATACAAGCCGAACAGCTGAACAGCCGAGCAGCAGTAATTTTTATAAGCTGGAACATCTGTTCAGCTTTTACTTTCTTGTCCTAAAACAGGTTGACAGTTTCTTATAACTGCTATGTCTTTTATTTTTTCAATACAAAAATCCAAACAAATAGAGAGGTATAACACCTTTTTCTCCGTATAAGACATCATCCTTAACAATAAATGCTTTTTCCTTTCTTTTTTTTATTTGTCTTTTGGTTTTGCTTTTGCCTCCTATCTCAAAGTAATGTCCGCTTACTATAAAATCTCCGATTTCTTTACTGTATTTTATATTATGATTGCTATTTTTTATCTGATTTACAAAAACCACCTCCCGCAAATTTCCAATATTCAAATTGTTTCTTATTTCTTCATTAATAGCATTGTACAATGTGCCATTTTCTATGTACATTTTTTCCGGGCTTCTAATCATTGTACTGCTTCCACCTTCTTTTAAAAGCAAATTCAAAAGTCTTGCCTCTTCCAGTCTTGCAATAAAATTTAAAATTGTTTTATTATCCTTTTTCAGATTTCTGCTGAGATTGTTAATATTGATTTCACCAGGTTGCATAGTTGCTATAAAGTAAATCAGTTTTTTCAAAACAATCAGATTTTCGGTGTTCAGATTTGCTATTTCAACAATATCCTCATAAACGACCTTTTCATACATATTTACTACCTTTGAAACAATTGCCCTATCATTTTCAAAGTAAATGGGATAATATCCGTATCTATAATATTCCTGAAAATCCAAAAGGATTTTGCTATTCTCGGCAATATCAAAGGCTATATCTTTATAATTTTCTAATATTTCCTCAAAATCATAGGAGCTTAAATCTTCTCCGTATTTAATATTTAAAAATTCTCTGAAAGAAAGCCCGTTTAATAAATAGGTGACACATCTTCTTGAAAGATCATATTTTGCCTGATTTATATTTATGCTTGAACTTCCGGAAAAAACAATTTGAATATCATCATAAAAATCATAGATATTCTTAACCTCCTGTTGCCAATTTTTGTATTTGTGCACTTCATCCAGAAAAAAGTTTTTTATACCATACCTTGTATAAAAGTTTTCAACAATATCAATTAACTTGTTATCCAAAAAAAATATATGATCAAGGCTGAGATATATGCTCTCCGATATGTTGTATTTTTTCTTAATCAATTGCAACATTAATGTGGTTTTGCCAGTACCCCGCGCTCCGAGTATTGCTATCAGCTTATTATTCAAATCAATCTTATCATAAAGATACCTTCTGGTTTTTATTTTGTTATTCCTTATCTTTTCTCTTGAAAGCTTTAGTATAAATTCCATTTGCAACCTCCCTGTATTGGAATTAAATCAATTATAATGGATAATATTACATAATTTATGGAATCAAGTCAATTATTATTATAATTATTTATGACTACACTCCAATTATTAGGATACAGATAGATAAAACAGGCTTTATATCGGTCTTCTAAAAACTCATCTTTTTTATTGAGAGCATTGATTTTCCTACCACCTCCGCCTCCGGATTTTTCCGGAGAATCGTCAAAGAATAAAAGAAGATTAAGGGTAGAATTTGCTTTAATATTTTCAGTCTTTCTCAAATAATTAGCTGTACTTCCCTTTCACGGGTAAGGGCTGAGACAGGAACAAGGAGCAAGGTAAAAGGTACAAGTAAAGAACAGTAAAATACAATTAGCTCATCTTTTTTATTAATCCATAAAGTAATTTTGAAATTTCTATGCTCTTGGTTATGAATTCTTTATATTCTTCCTCAGTAAGATACCTTAAATCCTTTGCCAAATACAACATAGATCTTACTTCGGCACAAGAAGATCTTGCAATATATAAAAACTTGATAAAATCTTTCTCTGTTCCTCTTTCAAATCCTTCTGCAATATTATTCATCACGGATAAACTCGCTCTATATATTTGATCGTAAAATATTTTATCCTTTATATTCTGAAACTTATTGTAAATCATAATAGTTAGTTCCTTCGCTTCCTGCCAAGACAAAATATCTTCAAAAGATTTTATCCCCATATTTCTATTATACAAGGTCTAAAACCTATCATCAATACATATAACTTTTCTTGACAATCGCCTAAAAATAAAAGCAAGGTAGGAGCAAGGTAAAAGGTACAAGTATTGTTCAACTGTCTGCTTCTTGTCCCTTTCTCCTTTTCCCTTTTCCCTCACTTCCCTTTCACGGGTAAGGTCTATCTAATTTCTTAGATACTTGCTAAAATGCAGGTATAATATCCCAGAAGTCGCAATCCCCTTTCACGGGTAAGGTCTATCTAATTGATGAATTTATTATAACAGAACTTGCTCAGCATTTATTATGTCGCAATCCCCTTTCACGGGTAAGGTCTATCTAATTCTATAATAGAATAAAACTTCTTCCGAGAAAAACGGAAGTCGCAATCCCCTTTCACGGGTAAGGTCTATCTAATATTAAAAAGTTTTATTTCTACAACAGAAAGAAGGATATTGTCGCAATCCCCTTTCACGGGTAAGGTCTATCTAATAAGAAAAAGGGGAAGAAGGAGAGTTCTTCCGCTAAAAAGGTCGCAATCCCCTTTCACGGGTAAGGTCTATCTAATGAAAATTTACAAAATTAACAACGACAAATTTTATTATGTTGTCGCAATCCCCTTTCACGGGTAAGGTCTATCTAATAATAAAAGAGATATTGAAGAATTTTCAAGAGCTTGAAAAGTCGCAATCCCCTTTCACGGGTAAGGTCTATCTAATTGCAATATTTAAACAAATTGACTTCCGGAAGAGGATTTAAGTCGCAATCCCCTTTCACGGGTAAGGTCTATCTAATAGGAGGAAAAATGAATAGTAAAAAAATTGGAGAAAAAAGTCGCAATCCCCTTTCACGGGTAAGGTCTATCTAATGGAGATGGAATAGTAAATTTTTTGAAAATCAGTAAAGAGTCGCAATCCCCTTTCACGGGTAAGGTCTATCTAATAGTAGTTTGTGATGATTCTAACAATACAGAACAAACAAAATGTCGCAATCCCCTTTCACGGGTAAGGTCTATCTAATTTTTTGGTTAAAAAAGTTGATAAGAAACTGAAATATTCGTCGCAATCCCCTTTCACGGGTAAGGTCTATCTAATCTTCATTTACAACAAATTTTGATTGATACATATAATTATGTCGCAATCCCCTTTCACGGGTAAGGTCTATCTAATTATATTAAGAGAATATTTAATTCAATTTAAAATAAGTCGCAATCCCCTTTCACGGGTAAGGTCTATCTAATGAAAGTATTGGAGAATGGAAAATTAGAGGATTTAGTTGTCGCAATCCCCTTTCACGGGTAAGGTCTATCTAATTAAAGAACTTAAAAATGATTTTAAAATTCATTTAGAAGAAAATGTCGCAATCCCCTTTCACGGGTAAGGTCTATCTAATTCCTTTTGATGATGATATATTTATTATTTATGATAAGTCGCAATCCCCTTTCACGGGTAAGGTCTATCTAATACCCGAAGCAGTAGTAGCATTAGTAAGAGAACCTAATAGTCGCAATCCCCTTTCACGGGTAAGGTCTATCTAATAGAAGAAGATAATGAAGATTATGAAGAAGATAATGAAGTCGCAATCCCCTTTCACGGGTAAGGTCTATCTAATTTTCTGTAAATTATTTTCACGATTATGAATTTATGTATTTAAGTCGCAATCCCCTTTCACGGGTAAGGTCTATCTAATAGAAGGAGGAAGAGATGAAATTTAAAGAATTAATGAACAAAAGTCGCAATCCCCTTTCACGGGTAAGGTCTATCTAATCATTAAAAGAAAGTGATGGAACTAAAAATGATTATTAAGTCGCAATCCCCTTTCACGGGTAAGGTCTATCTAATAAGAAAAAAATTTAATTATTTTAAGAAAACTACCATTTGAGTCGCAATCCCCTTTCACGGGTAAGGTCTATCTAATTATATCATTTTGGGGAAGAATTAGATGATGTTATAGAATGTCGCAATCCCCTTTCACGGGTAAGGTCTATCTAATAGAAGCAATTGATGAAATATTAAAAAATTTGAAAGATATAAAGTCGCAATCCCCTTTCACGGGTAAGGTCTATCTAATAACATTGAATGATTTTAAAATTGATGATTGGATTAGTAGGTCGCAATCCCCTTTCACGGGTAAGGTCTATCTAATATATTAAAAGAGGATTGTCAATAATTAAAAGGATTAAAAGTCGCAATCCCCTTTCACGGGTAAGGTCTATCTAATAAATTTATTTTAGAAAAAATGAAAAGAAGACTGAGTCGCAATCCCCTTTCACGGGTAAGGTCTATCTAATGAAAATGCTCCAGTAAAATCTAATAAAGAAAGTAGTATAGTCGCAATCCCCTTTCACGGGTAAGGTCTATCTAATTGTCTTTTTCAGAAATTGAATATGAAGGAAGAAAATATTCTGTCGCAATCCCCTTTCACGGGTAAGGTCTATCTAATTCAAATTATTAGATC
>CAZWJH010000079.1:0-11119 GCA_964634755.1 uncultured Clostridia bacterium | reverse complement strand
ATAATCAGAAAAATCAAAACGGATGATGTTGTAAGTCCTCCGACAGTACACAGAGCAAGAGATGTCCATATATCAATTTGTCCGGCTTTATGGGAAATCACAAGAGGTAACATCCCTAAAATGGTGGTTGTTGCAGTCATAAGCACAGGTCTTATCCTTTCCCTTGCTCCATTTGATATTGCTTCTTCAATAGGAAATCCCCTTTTTCTGTAATTATTAATATGATCCACAAGAATAATGGCATTATTAACAACAATACCGGAAAGAAGGATTATTCCGATATAAGATGTGGAATCAAAATAAAAAGTACCGAATTGATTTGCAATTGTAAATCCGACAAAAACTCCGATTAATGCCAATGGTATTGATAGCATTATAAGTATCGGCTGTATAAAACTCTCGTAAAGAGCTCCCAAAATCAGATAGATTAAAAAGAGGGAAAGAATTGTTGCAAAAATCAGCTGCTGCTTTTCCTCCTTTTTCATCATCCATGAATACTCTTCCTTGCTCTTTTTAAATCCCGCAGGTAATGTGAGCCCCTTGTAAAAAGATTTGTATAGCCTATCACCTCTCTTTGATGAGCCAAGATAATCCCACTTTACAATGGCAATGAACTCCTGATTCTCCCTGCTTATTCCAGCTTTGAAAAATCTTTCCTCTATCCTTAAAACATCCTTAAGCCTGAAAGGTATGCCGGAGGGAGCCATGAATTCCTCTTCCATTATGTCCCCCAATTCCACCTCTTTCGGGATATCAAACTTAATTGCAAAATCCATCTCCCGGTCATCATAAACAATTTTGTTTCTTGCAAAAGAGGAAGAAAGCAAACTTGAGAGTATGTACACAAGGTATCTCGGAGTAATATCATATCTTCTCATTGCATCATAATCCATTTCCATCTGATAATATTTGGATTTGCTTCCCCAGAAAAACCCTTTTTGAGTCAGAATTTCAACTTCCTGAATCCTTCGGTTGGAAAGAAGAGATTTTTTAAGATTATCCGCTAATTTCAAAAGTTTAACAAAATTGTATCCCTTAATAATAATTGAATATGGAAGCCATGAGCCTGTTTCAGGAGAATAATAATACCCCTGAGGGTCAAACCCGGCCACACTTATCCCTATACCTGCCATATTTGTTGCAAGTGAAATCAGCTCCTGTTTCAATATATACGGATATGCGGAAAATTCGATTTTTTCAGGGAAACTTATCTCCATAAATGCGTTTCTTCCCATAATTCTTGTTTTAACCTCTTTCTCATAAGGTTTTGAAAGTGCAAGTTTTTCAAACTCCATGATGGTCTTTTTCGTATCCTTAAATTCAGCTCCTGATGGCAATTCCACCCACACTGTGAGCCTCTGTTTTTGATACCATGAAAAAAATTTTCCGAAGGGAGTTTCCTTTAAAAATATTTTATACGAGAAAAAAATAACCAAAATCACAGGCAAGATAACGAAAAGGGGATAGGTTAAAATAAAGCTAAAAAACCTGCCTTTTCGGGTCTTATCTTTTCCTTTTCGCACCCTGAAATTCATTGAAGTTGAAACAGCGGGAATTAATGTGAATGCGACAAAAACAGATGATACAAGAGCAATGCTGATTAGCTGGGCAAGGGGCAGATAATACAATCTAAGTCTTCCCTGAAAATATGCAAATGAGAAAAACACTATTATTGTCGTAAAAGTTGAAGCAAGAACAGGTAAAATCATCTCCTTTGAACCATTAATCGCGGATGTAAGATTATCTTCTCCGTACTCCCTGTGCCTTAATATATTATCGAATACAACAACAGCATTATCCACGAAAATTCCGAATCCGAGAGCAAAACCTGAAAGAGTTAGAAGATTAAGGGGGATTTTTAATATATAAACAAAGGTAAGAGTTGCAAATACCGAAAAAATCACTGAGGAAAAAACAAGCACAGAAGCTTTCGGATCTTTAACCACAATAAGAAGAATTATAAAAATCGTAAATAGTATCAGAGCTGATAATTTCCCCAATCTCGTCAGCCTTTTAATCAGCTCCTTGCTCTCATCCTGAATGATTTTTGTTTTAAGATTATATTTTTTCTCTATCAAAGATATCTTTTCTTTCAGAATTTTTGATAATTTAAGTGTCGATGCTTCCGGTTGCTTCATTATATCTATTGTTACCACAGGCATTCCATTGTATCTCTGCTCACTCTCAACTTTTTTATAGGCAAATCTTACCCTGCCTATGTCTTTGATTTTAATCGGAAAATTTTTTGTTCTTTTTACTATGATATTTTCAATGGAAGATATCTTTTTCGCTGATTGTGAAAGAGAAATAACAATTTCTTTATTCAAGTATCTTGAATTCACCGAGGGGAGCAGAAAAAAATTATTTGAAATGGCACTGTATACCTCTCCCACGGAAACACCATATTTTTTCATTCTGTTTATATCAAGGTTAATTTCTATCTGAGGTTCTGATCCCCCCCAGATAGAAATACTATCAACTCCCTGAACAGCTCTTAACATGGGGGATATTTCCCTTTCAGCAATATCTTTTAATGTATTAACGGAATAATTACCGAATATTCCGAAAGAGATAAATGGGCTTTTCTTAAATTCCTTGGGCACATAGGGAACAATTTCCGGAAAAGTTGCCTGCGGAGGTATCTTATCCCTTAATCTATTCAACCTCTCTTTCAAAAGAACATATGCCATGTCCATATCAGCCTTTTTGGAAAACTCAACCTCTATCTTCATACTATTTTCATTACATTGGGTCTTTATCTTTTTAACCCATTTCATACCTGAAATCTGCTCTTCAAGAGGAAGAGCTATCTTTTGCAAAATCATATCAGCCGAAGCTCCGTGCCATGAGGAGACTATTGAAAGAGAGGGAAGTTTTTCATCGGGGATAAGCTCTATCGGGGTGTTTTTTATAGAATATATTCCGAGTAAAAGAATGGATGCGAAAATTAGAATTGATATTACAGGTTTTTCAATTATCCTTTTCAATAATTTTTACCCCTTTTTTTTCAATACTTTCATATAAAACAGGAATTAAGATAAGAGTGAGAAAAGTTGAAAAAAGCAATCCTCCGATAACAACTATGGCAAGAGGTCTTTGAAGTTCGGAGCCCTCCTGCATCATCAAAGCCATGGGAATCAAGCCGAAAATCGTTGTAAAAGTTGTCATAAGTATGGGGGTCAATCTTACCTTTGAAGCAATCATAAGAGCCTCGCGGACAGACTTCCCCTGTTGCCGCAATTTGTTCGTATAATCTATTTTTACAATCGCATCATTTACAACTATACCCACCATCACGAGAAAACCTATTCCCGCTATGACATTTATGGTCGAACTTGCTATAAGAAGAAAAAGGAAAGCTCCTAAAAATCCCATCGGAAGAGTTAACATGATTATAAGAGGATGAATAAGATTTTCAAACTGAGAAGCCATAACCATATAAACAAGAAGAGCCGCAAGAAGAATTGCTTCCTTAATTGATGTGAATGCCTTTTTTCTCTCTTCCTCCTCTCCCGCAATCTTAAACCTTGTTCCCGGAGGTAAAACTATGTGCGAAAGTTTTTTGTTCACTTCAGGAGCTATTTGTGAAAGTTTTTTACCCGCAAGGTTTGCAGAAATCATAAAATACCTTTCCTGCCCCTCTCTTGTAATCTCTTTTACGGATGAGATTCTCTTTGTACTTACAAAATCACTTATATGATAAATAGTATCTCCGAATTTAACAGGCATGTTCAAAAGCCCTTTAAAACTTCTGCTCTTTCTCAAAGGAGTGGACAAAACTATGTCATAATTTTTTTGAAATTGCTTAAGTACGGAGACCTTTTCCCCTTTCAAGGAATTTGAAATTATAGAAGCAATCTGCTTTTTTGTTATATTAAGATTTTTCAACAAAGTGTCTTTAAAAGTAATAGCCAATACAGGCTTTCCCTTTTCTGTGTTTGCTCTCAAATCAACAAGCCCCTTGGTATCTTTTATTCTTTTTATAATCTCATTGACAGCCTTTTTGCCATTCTCTATTCTTTCGTAAAACACCTGTATTTGAAATTCCTCCGCTCCGAATTTAAGATATTCTGATAGTGTGTTTTTTTCGGGAGATACCGCAAAACTCAAATCGGAAAATCCGCTTAAAATCCCTCTCACTCGAGACATCAGTTTATCCCTTTTTCCTTTTGCATTCACAATAATATGGATATTATTAAGTGAAATTTCTCCCTTTCCGAAAGATAGAGAGGATACAGCTCCAACCTGTGAAAACACATGCTTTATCCCCTTAATTTTTCCTATTTTCCTCTCAATCTCCTTTGCCATTCTGTCCGTTTCTTCAAATCCATAGTCAGAATTTGTCTGAGCCGAAATTTCAAAATTATTGGACATTGTTTGAGGCAAAAGCTCCTTTTTAAGTTCCAGATACAGGAAAAAAGACATAATAAACATCAAAATCATAATCGAATACGGAATAATCTTTTTATTAAGAGATAATTCCAAAAATTTGTGGTACTTTTCATCAAAGCTTTCATAAGTTTTATTAAAAACTTTGTAAACAGGTTTCATTAAAATTGAAAAGAAAAGTGAGAAAACTTTTAAAATAATGGAAAGAAGAGCCTTTACCAACTTTATAATAAAATCAAGTATTATGCCGATAATAAAAAACGGTAGTCTGAAAATCAGATGGATTATCCACAGTATTTTGCTACCACTGTGATTTTTCCATGAAAAGAATGAAAGAATCCGGTTAAGTAATCTTCTTCCGAATCCCGATGCCTTTCCCAGCTCATCACCTACACTATCCTCTTTTGTACCAGAGAACACAGCAAAAAGAGATGGAAGAAGAGTAATTGAAACAATAAGTGAAGCAAGCAGTGAATATGATACCGTAAGAGCCTGGTCCCTGAAAAGTCTTCCGGTAATCCCGTAAATATACATTACAGGTAAAAAGATAACTATCGTTGTCAGGGTAGCCGCTGTAATGGCCCCTGCCACCTCTTTTGTACCATCTATAGCAGCTGTAACAGCATCTTTGCTCTTTCTGTGCCTGAAAAGACTTTCAAGCACAACTATTGAGTTATCCACAAACATACCGACACCAAGAGCCAATCCTCCTAAGCTCATAATATTAATGTTTACCTTTGAAAAATACATTAAGACAAAGGTGGAAATAATTGCTATCGGAATAACAGTGGCAACAAGAAGAGGATCTCTCGAATTTTGAAGAAACACGAGTAAAACAAAGAAAGCAAGAATAGAGCCTAAATAGAGAGACATTTTAAGGGAATTTATTGAAGATAGAATAAGTCCCGCTTCTTCGGTAATTATGTCAAACTTTATATCTCCGAACTCCTTTTCCATAAGGGAAAAGGCCTTTTTTGCCTTTTGTGTTGCCTTAACAGTGTTGGCATCAGCTTCCTTGTATATAAGAAGTGCCACAGTGGAACTTCCATCATACCTTATATCCCCCTGCTTTGGAATTTCATTCAAACTTACATTTCCTATATCTTTTATGAATATATGACTGGATTTCAGTCTTTTAACGGGGATATTCTCTATTTCCCTATAATTTCTTATTTCACCCTCTATTTTAACACTGTGTTTAAGTTTGTTTTTTCTAATTGTCCCGCCTAAAACAACCTGATTATAATTGTTTATCGCGGAAGCTACATTTTCAAATGAAACTCCGTAAAGTGTTAATTTTTCAGGAAATAGTTTAACAAGAACTTCCTGCTTGCCTCCTCCCCTTATTTCAACCCTTGAGATACCTTCAAGCTGCTCAAAACGGGGCTTTATCAAAAACTCGGAAATCTCCCTCAACTCCTTTAAAGTTTTCCCCTTTGACTTTACAACCGCAATTATTATGGGCCTTGTTGAAGGGTCAAATTCAAAAATCTGAGGTTTTTTAGCCTCTTTCGGAAGAAAATCGCTACTCTCTTCAACTTTTTCCTTCACATGAAGAAGGGCAAAATTCATATTTGTGCCCCAGTGAAATTCCACTGTAATAATTGAAACTCCTTCTCTGGAAACAGATTTTATATTTTTAACTCCGGATATGGGAGAAAGCTGGGCTTCAAGAGGGCGGGTTATTATCTTTTCAATCTCTTCGGGCAAAGCTCCCGGATATTCAGTCACTACAGTGATTTTAGGATATGCTATGGCAGGCAAAAGATCAACCGAAAGGTTCCTCAGAGAAATTACTCCGAGAAGAATAATTCCGATGAAAAACATAATAGTGGCAACAGGCCTTTTAACGGCTATTTCTGTAAGGCTCATCTTATTTGACTATTCTGACTTTTGACTGATGGGCAAGGGTAAGCTGTCCCTCAACAATGACAAGCTCCCCTTCTTCAACTCCGCTTTTGATTTCAACATCTTCGCTGTTTTGCTTCCCCATCTCTATGTATCTCCAGAGCGCTATATTATTTTCCACAACAAAAACAAGAGGCCTTTCGGATCTAACAAGTATGGCCTTTCTCGGCACAATTATAACATCCTTAAGAATTTTATACTCTATCTCCGCCTCCGCTCTCATACCTGCTCTGAGATAGCCTGGATTTTTCAAGGATATGTACACAGGCAATGTCTCCTCTTTCTCACTGAGTTCAGGGCTTATTGCAAAGATTTTTCCGTAAAAAACCTTCCCGGGAAAACCCACGAATTTGATTCTGACTCTCATCCCTTCCCTGATTTTTGATGCCTCAGTCTCAAGGACAAAAGCCTTTAAATAAATGGAGTTAAGATTAATAATTTTAAAAAGCTCAGTACCTGCGGATACTGTTTCACCTTCAGATACATCCAATTTTGATATGATTCCGGAAAAAGGAGCTTTAATCCTTGTCCTCTCATAATCAAGCCTTGCCTTTGTAAGATTAAGCTCAGCCTGTGTAAGTCCTAATACCACCTTCTGAACCTGTTCCCTCATTGCTCCGCTTTCAATCATGGCTTTTAAAAGCTCATCCTCCGCAGCGTGGAGCTCTTTTTCCGTGATTTTTCCCTCTTTGTAAAGTTTTAAAGCCTTCTCATAAGCTGACTTTTTTTCATTTATTCCCTTTTTCTTTTCAGAAGAAATATAAGAATTAAAACCCTCGGTATTCACTATGTATTTTGAAAGAGCCTGAAGCCTTTCGGCTTCGGCTTTTTTAAGAGCAAGTTTCATCTCCTTATCATCTATCCTTATGATTAGCTCTCCTTTTTTAACCCTGTCTCCGATTTTTTTCCTCACTTCAGCAACTTTTCCAGAAATCTCAGCTTTTATGGCAGCTTTCTGTCTTACCTCAGTAACAGCGGACACCCTTAATCTCAGAGGCAAATCCCCTTTTCTGATTTTAACGACCTTTACGGGAAGCGGAGCTTCCTCACTTTTACTGTTTTCTTTGACAGCTGTTTCGGTTTTGTCCTGATTATCCTTATCCGAACCTATGTTTTTAGCAATCTTACATCCGACAAAACCTATTCCCGCAACAATAAGAAAAATCAAAAAAAACCTAATCGCCTTTTTCATCCCCTTCTCCTAAATAATCAAATTTATAACAGATTCTGTAATTTTTCAAGGAAAATAAGAAAAACAAAGATTTCACACTATATATTTTCCCCTTAGTAGCTTCTGTTTTTTGTCTTGGTTTTTTGCTGTTTTAGTATATTCCTTATTCTTCGATAATCAGCCATTTCTATTTCTCCTTTGTGCTCCCAATATTTAATTTATCAATTATCGAACTAATATTAAAAATTTTTCTCCCTCTATGGTGTTATATACTTATACCACTTAACTCTATTTTTATATAAATATATTAAAACAGGTGTGTATTTGTTCATAAAAACTTTGTAATATTTTTCTTTGGTTATAATATAAAATCGATTAAACGAATAATTACTTGACCATCCTTTTATCTCTTCCGGCCTGTCATAAATTATAATTCCAAAACTATTTTTCCCTTTTTTTTCAAAGTACTTCAACTCCTCAATACCTTTAGTTATACATAAAGAACAATCTGTAATATTAAATACTAAGATATAGTTTTCTTTGTTTTCCAAGAAAGTTCGCGCTTTTATTTTATTACCTTCCATATCTAAAAATTCTATACTAATTAACTTCTCCCAATCCAATATTTTATTTTCCTTTTTTATAACACCCGATTTATACAATAAAAGAATAAAAAAAATCATAATAAGTATAAATATAAAAATATTCAAAAGTTTATCTTTCATCTCTTACCTCCAAGAAACCTTGTATAATACAATCGTTAGTGTCTCAGCCTCATCATCAATACGGGGAATTCCCCCCTTAAGAAAATATAAATACATACCCTTTTTTGCTAATAAAAAGTCATTTGTGTAAATAGTTTTCTCAAGTTTTCTATTTTTTTTATTATAAAAAAGCAATGCAAATTTCTTTTTACAATCATCTCCAAAATTCCTAATCTCAAAAACAAAATATTCGGGTATTATTTTAAAATTTACAATTAAAGAGTAATTTGTTTTCCACTCTTCATACAATGAACGCATATTTCTTCTATCTCCCCTTCTTCTTCCGAAATAATAATTCTTTTCAGGTAATTTTTTGTAACATTTTGGTTCTCTAAGGTTTATAATTTCCTTTAAAATCAATCGATCCCCATCTATTACAAATATGCGCATCTTATTTTCCACGACAAAATAAATTTTATCATCATTACTCTCAAGAAATGAATTAAAAAGGTAGCTTCTTATCATTTTCCCAAATTTCAGCTTCACCATGTTCTTTATTAATTTTCCTTGATCATCAAACACCTTAAGAAAAAAAGGTGATATTATATCCTCCTTTGTCTCTTTTGCCTGCACATTCCTAAATACTCCTCCACCAAAAAACCATTTATTTTTATAAAATAATGACGATTCAATAAACTGTGTGCATCCCTTTTCTTCTCTCCAGAGATTCTTCTTCCATCTGTATTTATTTGCTTTATTATCAAAATAAAAAATCTGAATTTTTCGATGGTATTCCACATCAGCAAATCCCTTTTCGAGCTTACATAGGGATGCTTCAAACAAGATTTCTCCGGGTCCCTGCCCTTCTTTTGAAATAATCTTAATATCACCATCTTTCATCCTTAAAATTCCATGTTTTTTCAACATTATTATTAATTCGCCTTTATCATTTACAAAAGAACCTCTGTACATTCCTTTTAATAAATAATCCGACTTCCACTCATCTATCTTGTTCAAAGTAATTCCGCCTCTTAAACAAAAAGAGAGAATCGCAAAAAAAAGCACGAAATTGATTATTTTATTACGCATCTTAAAACCTCCACCTCTTTTCTATTTTTCTTATTATCATATCTTAAAACTTTGCTATAATAGATATATCTTTCACCTGCCCCGCTATATTGATACCCTTTGATTTGTGTCCAATTCATTAGCAGGTTTAAATTTTTATCAATCATTATAAAACCATGCTGTGGATTATCATACGGATTTCTTATTATATGAACAATTAAATTATCTCCATACAAAGTGAAATTAGTTGCAATTGTTCCTGAAAACAATACTTTCGTAAAGGCTCTTTCTCCTATTCTTTTCTTTTCTTTCTCATACTCTTTCTTATCATAAAAAGGGTATCTCCACCACTTAAAATTAAAAAACTTTTTCCTTATTAATTTACCTTTTTTGTCAAAAAGCCAATATACAGGGTACCTTGATATTGAAAAGATAATTTTATACCTTATTACTTTAATCAAACCTTCGGGAAGGGATAAAGGCAATTTGTAAATTTCCATTATGTTTTTTCTATCAAAAAAATGTGAAACTATTCTACCTTCTTCATCATATTTTACCACTGAATCATAAGATTTGTTATAGACTTTAGCATAATATTGTGCGGCATATATATATCTATCGTCAATATCAAAAGAATATAAAAAAGGACTTGTCTTTCCTCCCCCGAGAAAAAAACTTTTCACAAATACAAATTTTTTGTCAAAAACCGATATTTTGTTCGGGTAATCCTGAAAATAATAGTTACTATTATACTTGATTACATCTTTTATATAAGCAACAAAATCCCCGGGGCCCTGACCCCTGTTCCCAACCTTTTTCAAGTAATTTCCTTTACTATCAAATACTTCAAAAAAAGTATCATTTAAAACCATTATTTCCTCATTGTATCCTTCAACAATTCTTGCAGGATATTCAAGATTTATTATTTTACCTGAGCTCTTTTTGTCAAAATCTGTAATATTTAAAATAAGTTTTGAAACTATCTTAATCTCTTTCCCGAAAGAAATAGATACAAATAATAAATAAACTAATAAAAGCAATACTTTTTTCATTACTCCTCCTTGCTTAAATCGGTCTTAAAATCAGGAGCAGGAGTGACTCCTGCTCCTTTTAGTTATAATCATTTAGGAGTTATACAAAAGCAATCAACAGGAATAGGCATCGGACAATGACATTCATCGCCTGGCATCCACCATCCCCACCTTGTGACAGGATCATCCTTTTTTTTCGAAAAAAGGCTCTGAGGTGTAATAATCAATAATATATTTAGTATCAACAAAAACAAAATTATTTTTTTTCTCATTTTCTCCTCCTCTTTCTATAAATGAAGAACGCACTTACAATCATAGGCCCTCTTCGTGCAATCACAACCGGTATATATTCCCCATGTTACTTTTTTACCATGTAATTTCAACGGTGGTGAGGAAGCTTTTAAATTTCCGGAAGTTACAACAAAATAAAGCATAATAAAAACAAGAACTATCATACATATAACAATTATTCTTTTAAACATCTTCACCCCCTAAATAATATTTTTAGTTTCTTAATTTTGATTGAAAAACTTCACAGGAGGTAGGGTCATGGTGGTTTTAATTTGCTATTGCAAAACTTTTCGTATATACACTTTCTCCAGGAAAATCTGAGAATTGTGTGTGTGTGTGTGTGTAAGGAGCCTCAAAGCTTAAAGCTTCCAAGATTCTACGGCAGCTCTTCGGGCTTAAAGCTATCAAAGCAATTAAGCTTTTATGAGATTTAATCCGTCCTAAAATACCCTTTTCGCCACTTTTTCTTTCAAAGCTTATCATACTCTTTCCCGCCTTAATGTTTCAATATATGAAACAATAACATGTTTGTCAAGCTTTTTTGAAATTTAAAATTT
>CAZWJH010000078.1:0-11751 GCA_964634755.1 uncultured Clostridia bacterium | reverse complement strand
CTTAGCATTGAATTTTGGTGCGATATGTGCAGAATAGGTGGGAGGCTGGGAAGCCCTGACGCCAGTCAGGGTGGAGCCGCCAGTGAGATACCACCCTTATCGCATTGAAGTTCTAATCCCGTTAGGTTATCCCTACGGGAGACAGTGTTAGGTGGGTAGTTTGACTGGGGCGGTCGCCTCCTAAAGCGTAACGGAGGCGCCCAAAGGTTCCCTCAGCGTGATTGGAAACCACGCGTAGAGTGCAATGGCATAAGGGAGCTTGACTGTGAGACCGACAGGTCGAACAGGTGCGAAAGCAGGGCATAGTGATCCGGTGGTCCCGTGTGGAAGGGCCATCGCTCAACGGATAAAAGGTACTCCGGGGATAACAGGCTTATGGAGCCCAAGAGCTCATATCGACGGCTCCGTTTGGCACCTCGATGTCGGCTCATCGCATCCTGGGGCTGTAGAAGGTCCCAAGGGTTCGGCTGTTCGCCGATTAAAGCGGTACGTGAGCTGGGTTCAGAACGTCGCGAGACAGTTCGGTCCCTATCCGCTGTGGGCGCAGGAGACTTGAGGGAAGCTGCTCCTTGTACGAAAGGATCGGAGTGGGCAAACCTCTGGTGAACCAGTTGTCCCGCCAGGGGCATAGCTGGGTAGCTACGTTTGTTCTGGATAACCGCTGAAGGCATCTAAGCGGGAAGCCAATCCCAAGATTAGGTCTCCCTTTCCGGTTAACGGAACTGAAGGCCCCTCGTAGACTACGAGGTTGATAGGCCGGGTGTGTAAGTCCGGTAACGGATTTAGCTAACCGGTACTAATCGGCCGTGAGGCTTAACCACTAAATTTTTAAAACCAGCCTGCACAGACAACAAAGTTTTTATAATAAAAACGAAATAATTTGCCCGGTGCTTATACCGGAGGTGAAACACCCGGATCCATTCCGAACCCGGCAGTTAAGACCTCCAGGGCCGATGATACTGCTCCCGGAAGGGAGTGGGAAAGTAGGTCAGTGCCGGGCTTTTTTTATTTTATATTGATTTTTTTTATTGAATCTTATTAATTGAAACCTTTTCTATTTTGACAAAAGATGAATTAAATTGGGAGCCTTTGTAAATAGGATGTGGCTTATCCTCTGTAAATAAATTGGGTGAATAACCGGTTATACTTTCCCACGGTGCTTTATAAATTAACAAAACACCTGAAGGAACTTCATTCTTTATTTCCGCAATCATCTCAGCACTCCCCCTTTCATTTGATATCCGAACACGATCTCCTGATTTAATCTTATGTCTTTTTGCTTCTATTGAATTAATGAATGCTCTATCAGGAAGAAAGTTTGTTGTTATCTTAAAATATTGTGATGATGTAAGATCTCTGTGTACAGGTGATATTAATCTCAGATAACCTTCTGGAGGGCTATCATCTTCATAAAAGGGTGTTTCAGGAATATTTTTCCCCTCTATTCTTAACTTGATTTTTCCTCTTTTTTTCTCTTTTTTAGGAATTTCGAGATATCCTTTTTCCTTAAGTTCACTTAGAGATAATCCATAAAAGGAGAGATAGTTTTCAGCTATTTCTTCTTCACTCTCATAAAATTCCTCATCATTAAACCCAAGTCTTTCAGCAATTAGCTTAAATTGTTCATAATTGCTTTTTGATGCATAGAGTGGATCAATGACCTTTTGATTTATTTGAATATAATTGTGGAAAAATGATTTTGCTATATCAAAGTATTCAAAGAAAGTGGGGGCAGGTAAAATAATATTTGCGAGTTTTGCAGTATCTGTAAAGAAAATATCAGATACAATTACAAAGATATCATCTCTTAAAAGAACATCTTTTATTCTATTTGAGTTTGGACTTGTTGAGACAGGATTTGCATTAAACACGAATAGAACTTTTATTTTCCCTTTTTCAAGGGCTTCGGGAAAAAGCATCTGATTGTATTTTTTTAATTTTCCCAGGCTTTCACCCTTTAAATAATCAGAAGCCTTTTTGTTTTTTACCATTCTTGAAAAGAATATTTTTGAGCCGGTTAATGCGGCCAAAGTGACAATTGCTCTAACTATCTCACCACCATTTTTTTGACGCTGAATACCATAACCAATATAAAAATAGGCAGGTTTAAATTTGTAAAGGTTTGAAATGAATTTTTTCATTTGTTCATAGGTCACACCAGATTTTTCTACAGCTTCTTCAACTGAAATATTTTCTAAAATCCAGTTCTTAATGAATTCATACCCTTCAACATTTTTTTCAATATACTCCTTATCCACCAAGTCTTCTTCAATGATTATTTTTGCAATAGCATAAGCTACAAACCAGTCTGTAGAAGGTTTAGGTCTTAGTATCTGATATGCATCTTTTAAACTTACAGTTTTAATAACATCTATTCCTATTATCTTTAATTTATGTTTTAAAATTAGGAACCAATGATGTAATGAACTCCACTTTGGATTTCCACCCCAGATCACGGCCAACTTATGGTCTTTGATATCTTCCGGATGTATTTGATAACCTGCATAATTCATTTTTGCTAAAATTTCCTGACCATTTCTATCGCATATGGCGGACTCAAAACAAATACCTCCCAATTTTCTGAAAAGCCTTTCAGGATAATTTTTACTTATTAATCCCGAACTCCCATAATATGAGTAAAATCCTACCTTGTCAGGATATTTATTTATCATTTTTACGATTTCACCAAGAGCTTCATCCCAGCTTACATTCCTCCAGTTTAAAAACTTTCCTGCCATTGGTTGTTTGATTCTACTGTGATGATTTAGATATTTTAATAATTTGTTTCCCTTAGGGCAAAGAAAACCTGATGTTATCGGATGCCTCTCATAACCTTGAATCTCCTTTATTTCTTTTTTATCATAAATTGTTTCTATAAGGCATGTATCATAACAGTCTCTTAAACAGGTTGTGAAAAATTTTTTCATTCTATCACCTTTATCTGAGATTTTTCATATATTCTTATTTCAGGAACTCCTCTATATTCACTTACAAACCCGTAGGCTTCAATTATTTTATCTGATATGTTCAAGATATAGGGTGGAAATTTACTCTCAAATATTACAGGAATTACAAGTTTAAAAGTATGCATGTAGTCTGGTGAAGATTCTATAAAAAGGTACTTTTTCCCTTGATAAACTTTATAAACTTTAAATCTCACTTTTGATATATTCCCAATAAGGTTTTTCATATATTTTAAATTTTCAATTGGTTTCAGATATTTTAATCCCCAGATCCCTCTCATATTGATTTTAGCCAATTTTTCAGCTTCCGCAAATCTTTTTTTCATTATTTTATTAAAATCATATCTTAAGAAAGCTTTTGCAAAACCTCTCTTAAGAATCTCTTCATTATAAAGTTTTGTATTATCATACCAGAGGTAGATTAGAATTCTTCCATATTTGTCAATTTTATCTCCACCAATTGAAAAGTTAATATTCTTTTTGTTTAGATTATAATATGCGAAATCTTTTGCAATTCTTCCGTAGATTCTCTCCTCTTCAATAAGACTGTTTAATTCATAAGAATTAATTCCTATTATTCTTGCTTCTTTAATATATCCACTTTTTGTCCTGATTATTAAACTATCCCCGTCTATTACTCTTTCCACCTTTCCTCTTATCCATCTCTTTCTCAAAAAAAGCTCAGCTGATAATTTTTCAATATCATATTTAAAAGACTTTTTTAATCTCTTGTCATTTGTATTTATGTAAAAAGAATATAGAACTTTTATTGCATTTTCAATATCACCGTATTCCCTATAAAATTTTGATGATAAAGAAGGTAAATAGGGTGGATGGAATGGTTTTTCAGATGCTATTTCATAATATTTTGCAGCAAGATGTTTATCTTTTATATTATAATAATAAATAAATCCAGTAAGCTCCGGAATTTTCCAGCTTTTGTCTAATGTCTTTGCGCCTTTTCTTAATAACTTTGTGGCTTTGTGGGGAAATCTTTCCGAGAGCAATCTTCCTCCCATTAAATATGCTTGAAGATTTAAGCGATCAAGTTCACAAACATCCTTAAAAAAATCGAAAAGATAAGGGTATTGATATTTTTTTTCATAATAATGGGAGCCATAGTATGTTAATGCTCTTGAAAGAAGGATGTCTCCAATAATTTCTTTATTACCTAAGGTTAAGACTCTCATATATTTTCCGGGAGGAAGTTTAAAATAATGCTCAGGTATTTTTATATTATTCCTAATTGCTGATATTTTTGAAAACGCAAATATATTTATAAGAATAATAAATAAAATTCCTGTAAATATTATGATTTTTCTTTTCATAGTTCTTTTCTTCTAAAGAAGTATACAGCAAGTATGAATATTAAAAAAGTGTATGTAAACGAATAAAGTGCTGAGAATGCAAGAGTCATTTCTGGAATTTTTATTGAATAAAGTAGCTCTGTTTTATAATCAAAAAACGAGAGATTTGGGATTATGAACTTGATAATATTTATAAAAGGCTTTAATGCAACTCCACTTCCTTCCGCAATGCTTTTAAGACTCTCTTCTATGGAATGGCCTATCCCATAAGTAATAAAGAAAAGCATTAATGAAACAGAGGATGAGAATATTGCCGAATAAAAGACGGCAAATCCGCTTAAAAGAAGGGATTCTGATAATGTAAACAAGAGATGAATAAATGGTGCTTTTATCCAGATTTCTCCGTAAAAGATAAAAATAGTGGTTATTCCAAGTAAAAATATGATTAAATTCAGTATTATTGTTGAAAAGAAAAGCGCTAAAAGATTCGCTAAAAAGTATTCCCATCTTTTAAATGGTCTTATCAGGATTGTGTAAATTGATTTTGATTCTATCTCTTTAGAAATTAATCTTGTACCATAAATTAACAAAAAAAGGAATGGGAAAATGTTTAATGCGGACAGTGTAAGATCTTTTGTGACTTTTGCTGTTTGCCCGACAACCATTTCATTGAATATTAGAGTTAAAAAAAAGAATAGAAGTGAACCGAGTCCGAGAAATAAGAAAAATTTATCCCTTACTATTTCTTTAAAAATAACTTGAGTAGTATAAATGGTTTTTTTCATTGGTAATATCTTTTTAAGTAATTATTAAGACTAAGATTTACTGAAACTATCTTCAGTTTTAAATCTAAAACGTTAACTAAGAATTCTTCAAACTCTTTTTCATTTTCAAGGATAATAATAGATTTTTCACTAATTTTTTTAACTTCCCTCTTTCCCCAACTTTTTATATCTCCATAAAACTCTATTTCATAATTTGCATTAGCTTGTAGAGATTTTAGCTTTCCACTTATTTTAATTTCTCCTTCTTTTATCAAAGTTATATGTGTTGAGAGATTTTCAACATCAAAAAGATTATGAGAGCTTAATATAATTGTTTTTCCCTTTTTGAAAAAGCTCAGGATAATTTCTTTTAATTTTTCTTTTGCAATAGGATCAAGCCCTGAAAATGGCTCATCAAGAACGATTAAATCAGGATTATGAATGATGGCCTGTGCTATTCCTAATCTTTGCACCATTCCCTTTGAAAATTTTTTCACTTTTTCGTTTTTCTCTTTTAAAAGCCCTACCTCATTAAGTGCTGATATAATTTTATCTTCTTCAATGCTCTCTTCTGAAGTATAGAGAACAAATTTTAAAAACTCAAAAGGAGTTATATTTGAAAAGAAGGACGGGTTTTCCGGTAAAAAACCAACTCTTTTTTTTATAATAGAATCAGAGATAGTTCCTCCCAAGACTTTTACTTTTCCTTTGGTAGGATAGGTTATACCAGTTATAATTTTGAGAGCTGTGGTTTTTCCGGCGCCATTGGGACCGATAATTGAAAAAATTGAATTCTGGGGTATCTTTAAGGTGATATTTTTTAGTGCTGTGACTTGTTTGAAATCCTTTTTATAAATCTTCCAAACTGAATCAAATTCCACAGCAAACATATGAGAACTTAATAAAAAAAAGAGTTTTTGTCAAGAGAGTAAGAGCTTATATCCTTTTGGATGAGATACTTCCTTAATGACAGACAAAAATGTCGAAAAATTTAATAATTTTGTCGTTTAATTACTTTTAGACTGGAAAGAATGTAGTGTTTTCTGAAAGTTCAGAGTGGTACAATTCTTGAAAATATATTTATTCAGCTCTGAGGAGGTGAGTGATGAAGAAAAAGTATCTTTTTATCTTTAGTTTAATTCTTTTTTTCTCTTTGAATTCTTTTTCTCAAAATCAAAATTATATTAGTACAAAGCCCGATGTTTCACGATTAAAGTTCCCGGATTTCAAATTGTATGATATCTATAGTTTGCAAAAGAATGGCAAAAGATATTTAAAAGTTAAACTTGAAAATTTAGGATTTGATTATAGTGGAACAATTATTTTTAGAATTGAATATTTAGGCCCGGGGCTTTCTGGTAAACTTACAGTTTCAAAAAATCTAACTATTAAGAAGAATAAAAGAATCTCTGTGGAATTGATTCAAATGGCCAATAAGCTTGATTGTAGAGGGGAGACTGTAAGAATAACTGTTGATCCGTTTAATAAAATTGTTGAGTTAAATGAAAATAACAATACTTTGGAACTTAAAGTTTATAGAAATAATGTTAGTAATGGAAGAATTGATGCAGTGTGGATAAGAAATACGAGAAAACTTATATCATATAGAAGTAGACAAAAGATTTTGAAGGTTCATCCCTTTGATATTTCCCATCGAAATTATGATAAAGTGACAATTCCATTTGAAGTATCAGTATGGAACTGTGGGCGAAAAATTATTGATAGCGGAAGGATTAGGGCATACTATTATTATGAGAGTGATTGTGGAAATACGAATGGTTTTATTTATCTTTCAAAAAGCCCAACATTTACAGTTTATCCCGGCTGTGAAAATTCTACTTCACTCTTTTTAACCCTTCCTCTTTGGCTTAAAAAACCCAATAGCAACAAACATTGTTATAAAATAAAAAAACTCCTTGTAAAGCTTTATTATGAAACAGGAGAGCCTCGAAAACTACAGAGGGATAATAACTTTGTCTTTGAAGTAAAGTATTTAAAGGATCCCAAATATTACATAAAATAAGCTTAAATCCCCTTTCCCAATCTTTCAGCTAAGAATTTAGGTAACTTTTGCTTTAAGATTTTTGCTGCTGTTTTTTGAAATGGATATTTGTATCTATAGAAAGTAATAATTCTTTTCTTTGTATCATAGGTCGTAAAGCTTATTTTTGGACTTCTATCTCTTGGCTGTCCTATTGAACCTGGGTTTATCAAATAGTATGATTTTGTATCAAGTTTTATTTCAAGCTTATTCTTTTTAGTTAGAATAGTAATGACTTCAAGTTTATCTTGAGGGGTGAATTTGAAAATTATTGGAATGTGAGTATGGCCGAAGAAAGATATACGAGTCGGGGCATTCTGAAGAGTTAGAATTGCGTCAAAAGGATTGAATATATAATAATCTTCGTCAAAGTAGGAACCATGGAAGATTGTAAATTTATTGTCAATTAAAAGAGGTCCCTTCGGAAGATTTTTTAGATATTCCTTGTTTTTATCATTTAATTTTTTCTTTGTCCATATTATTGCTTTTCGGGCAACAGGATTAAAAGTCTCTGTTGAATCAAGCCCTGCTGCAACTTTGTCATGATTTCCTCTTATTATAAAGAGGTTCTTTATCTTTTTTGTTCTATCAATGGTTTCATTTGGATTGGGGCCATAACCTACTATGTCTCCTAAGCAGATAAAGGCATCTGGGTTAATTTTTTCTGCTGCTTTAAACATCCTTTTGTATGCTTCAAGATTTCCATGAACATCACTGAATATTAGATATAACATTTTTAACCTTAAAGTATGATTCTTTTGCTTTGTAGGAGCTTCTTACAAAAGGTCCGGAAACCACATCAAGAAAACCCATTTTCTCTCCGATTTCTTTAAGCTCTTCAAATTCATCCGGATGATAGTATTTAATAACAGGGTGATTTTTCCGCGTTGGCTGTAGGTATTGCCCTATTGTGAGTATTTTAACCCCAACTTTTAGAAGATCTCCCATTGTTTTTTTTATTTCTTCAATTGTTTCTCCCAAGCCCACCATTATTCCTGATTTGGTTATAAGCCCCTTTTCATAATAAAATTTCAAAACATTAAGAGATCTATCATAAAAGCTTTCCGGTCTTTTTATCTCATTATAAAGTCTTTTAACTGTTTCAATATTATGATTTAAAATTTCAGGTGGGGCTTCCAAAATTATTTCAAGGCTCTCTTTTTTGTTTTGAAAATCAGGGATTAAAATTTCAATCATTATATTATTAATTTCTTTTCTTAAATAGTTTGTCAAATCTTTGTACTGAGAAGCGCCTCCATCTTCAAGATCATCTCTTGTGACAGAGGTTATAACAACATAGTCAAGTCCTAATTCCTTTACAAGCTTTGTTATTTCTATTATTTCTCTAAAAGAGGGTTTTTCCTTGGGTTTTCCCTTTTTTACTGCACAGAAGGAGCAGTTTCTTGTACAGATATCCCCTAAAATTAAGAATGTAGCTGTTTTTTGTGAAAAGCAATAACCAATATTCGGGCAGCGAGCATCCTCACAAATTGTATGCAAATTTGCATTTCTCAGCTTTTTTCTTAACCAAAAAAATTCTTTTTTATCAGGTAATTCTGTTCTAAGCCATTCAGGTTTCATAGAGTCCTATAATACATCAAAAAAGCCATTTGTTCAATAAACTAATTATTTAATGTGTGAGTTTGTATCTTATAAAATCAGCTACTGTTCTTGTTATCTCTTCTCCTTTAGAAATAATCTCTTTTGCTCTGTAAAAATCAAATGTACTAAAATTTTTGATATCAGGAGTAATCAGGATATCTGGTGGATAAAGTGAAAGAGCTTTTCTTACGATTTGTTCTTCCATTATATCTATTGAGTTTAGAAATATGTTAAGAAGATTAGGGTTTTTATTGAAATTTTTATCATACATGGAAGAAAATAAATTTGTGATTTTTGATAAAATTTTTTCCTCTTTTTGCCTTTGCTTTTTTTTATCTGAAGTCCTTTTTTTCAAAGGTTTTGTTACATCAACCGCAATTATGAAATCAACGCCCAAATGCAAAAGAGGTTTTATGGGGATTGGGTTTACGAGCCCTCCGTCAACCAAATATCTGTTTTTATACTTTACAGGGGGAAAAATTATTGGGATAGATGCGCTTGATACTACAGCTCTTGTAAGTTCTCCTTTATTCATTATTATTTCATCGCCTGTTTGAATATCTGTAGCAATGCATAAGAACTTTGTTTTAAGCTCTTCAATCTTTGTTTTACCAAAGATATCATAATAAAACTCAAATATCTTTTCCTGTGAAATCAAACCCGAAAGGGATGGTTTAAGAGATAATACCTCTTTTTGCTTTTTTTTATCAATTTCAAGCGCTATTTTTTCCATCTCTTTTATGTTTAATCCGTAAGCGTAAAGTCCGCCTATTATTGCTCCTATACTTGTTCCACTAATAAAATCCGGCTTTATTCCGAACTCCTCCAAAACTTTCAACACACCAATATGCGCCAAACCTTTGGCTCCCCCTGAACCCAGGGCAAGTCCTACTTTCATTCTTTTCCCTCCAAAACTCCGGCTTTTATTTTTATTTTACATACCCCACAAATTTCACTGCTTGTAGGATATCCGCAAATTTTGCACGGTTTTAAGCTATAGTTTTTTTCAGCTTTTTCAAATAATTTTCTATTCCTCAAGAAACCCTTATAAAATTTTATTCTTAGACCCTTGAAAGATAATTCTATTTGGTGGAGACTTTCTTTATAGAAGTGAGATTTGGCTTTTTTTGAAAAGGGACAGCTTAATTCATTGTATTTTATATTATTAAAAAAACTGTAAATAGCGATTTCTCTTTCAGTAAGGTAGATGAGGGGTTTTGCCTTTTTCTTAAAACCATCTTCCTCAGGAAGAGCGGGAGATTGTTTTGCAAGATACTCTATGTTCCAGTTGAAAATATTCCCCAACAAAAAAGCTGCTTCATCGTCAAGATTATGGCCTGTTACCAGAACATCAAAGTTTCCTTTTAATGCAATCCTATCAAAAAAGTATCTTTTTATCTTTCCACATACTTTGCATGGTGCCTCCTTTGTTATTTCAATAAGCTCAGGAAGGGTTTTACCTCCAAATTCATCCTTTATGTTTATAATAATAAGTTCAGATTTCCTATTTTCTGAAAACTCCTTAACAATTTCAAAAGCTCTTTTTGAAAAATCTCCTATACCAAGATGGATAAAAAGCCCCGTAGCACTATATCCCATTTTTAAAAGAGAATTCCACAATGAAAGACTGTCCTTGCCACCGGAGACTGCTACTAAAAGTCTATCCTCTTCGGAAAACATCTTAAACTCATCTATTGCCTTTTTTATCCTTTTATGGAAAAAATTAATAAAATCTTCTCTGCAAAGAGCAAGATTATGATGAGGTAGGTAAACTTCCGCTTTTTTTTTACAAACCGCGCATCTCATCCGATTGACATTACTTTTTTGATTTCTATAATAGAATCATTATCGGGTTGCTCATCAGCAGTTAGCAGTCTCTTCTTTTTTAAATCTATTACAAGATAAAAAAGTTCGTCAGCTTTGAATTTTTTTAAAAGTTTTTTTACACTTGTTTTCCCTTTTATCTCAAATTCCTTTCCTTTAAAAATTACTTTCATACTTAAACTTCATCACCATACTTTTTAATAAAGTCCTCTATTTCCTTTACATCCTCTTCACTTCCTATGAAAAGAGGAGTCCTCTGATGTATTTCCGTGGGCTCAACATCAAGAATATTTTTTACTCCATTGCTTGCATATCCACCTGCCTGCTCCACTATAAATCCGAGAGGTCCTGCTTCATAGAGAAGTCTTAATTTTCCGTTTCTTGCTTTTTTATCTCTCGGATAAAGAAAAACTCCTCCGTAGAGTAAATTTCTGTGAAAATCTGCAACTAATGAACCAATGTATCTTGCTTTATATGGTTTACCATTTTTATTTTTATCACTTTTGATATAGTCAATATATCTCCTTATACCTTCACTCCAGCTATTATAGTTTCCTTCATTTGCAGAGTAAATCTTTCCTCTTTTAGGAATTTTAATATTTTCATGGGAGAGCAAAAATTCTCCAACTGAGGGATCCATAGTAAAGCCGTGAACTCCCTGTCCTGTGGTATAAACAAACATTGTAGATGAGCCGTATATTATATAACCTGCTGCAACCAAATTTCTTGGAGGCTGGAGTATATCTTTGTGGCTTCCATCCTGTCCGCACTCTTTTTCCGAAACTCTTTTGTATATCCCGAAAATTGTTCCTATGCTCACATTAGCTTCAATGTTTGAAGAGCCATCCAGCGGATCAAATACCAACACATACTTGCCCTTGGGATATTTATCGGGAATTTTTATTATATCCTCGGTTTCTTCCGAGGCCATAACACACAAAGAGCCTCCTCTTTCGAGGACTCTTACGAAGACCTGAAGGGAGTATTCGTCGAGTTTTTTTACCTCTTCCCCCTGAACATTAATTTTCCCTGTAAGGCCTAAAATTTCAACCAAGCCTGCTTTTCTTACTTCCCTTGCAATTATTTTTGAAGCAAGCAGTATTTCAGCAAAAAGAGAGGTAAATTCACCGGTTGCTTCCGGGTGCTCTCTCTGTTTTTCAATTAAAAAGTGTTGTAAATTTGTTGTTTCTCTCTCCATTATTCCTCCTACGATAAATTAGTTTATTATATTTTATGTTAATAAAATATAT
>CAZWJH010000077.1:0-11824 GCA_964634755.1 uncultured Clostridia bacterium | reverse complement strand
TTTTTTTGATGAAACATTCCTCTTTCGGTTAGATTATTTTTGAAGAAAAAAGTATAGTTGACAAATAAAAATAATATGTTTAAAATACTTAATCATTTTTAAATTATTTGGAGGTATTGATGAAAAAAACCACAATCGTAGCGGGAGTCATCATTCTTTTTCTTTTAATAAGTGGTATTCTCGTTGCAAGTGAACCTACTCAGTATCTTGCTTTCTTTGAAGCGAGTGCAAATTATTCAAAAGCAATAAGAGAGAAAAAATCTCCTCAGGAGATATTGACATTAAAGAAAAAAATGCTTGCTGAAGCTGAAAAATATATAAAAAAGTACGAAGATAAAGTTCCTAAAAATACGGTAGCAGTATTAGGCTCATTGGTTCTTTCATATTATCAGGACAAGAATATTGATAAAGTTATCTATTATGGAGAAAAACTCTCAAAAAAATCCGGTCTCAATGATATGCAAAAAGCCAGTCTCTTTCTTTATATGGCAGACTCTTACATATCCTCAAAAAAGGATGTAAACAGAGGGGTTGAATACGCTGATGGAGCCATTCTCCTTGCAAATAATAATATTGCCACATCAACAGGAGCTTTAAAGAGAAAATGGCAAATCCTTTTAAGCCAGGCTCTTTATATGAAAGCAAATGTTGCTTACATTCAAAAGGATTACGAAAAAGCGTTAAAATTTTATGAACAGGCTTATAACAATTATCCCTCAGTAAGAACACTAAAGAAGATAAGGGATATTGGGAAATTATACTTTGTTAGGAAGAATTATAGAAAAGCACTAAATGCCTTTGAATTTGCCTATGCAAAGATGAAGGCCAAAGGCTCAAAAAAAGTGTATGATTGCCTTAAACTCATGGCTAAAGCATATATAAAATTGGGACAGGGAGAAAAAGCTCTTGCAACATATAAAAAGCTCTATAATATGAGAAAGAATGCGGAAATAGCCTACAAAATCGGGGTTGAGTATAACAAAAAATTTAAAGCAAGCGGCGGAAAAGACAAAAGTTTTCTTGAAAAGGCAAAGCAGTATTGGGCAGAAGCAGTTGTTTTAAATAGCCCTAAAATTTATGCTGCGCAGGCTGAGAAAGTTCTCAAAAATTACATGATAAATATGGAAAAAGCTTCTTTACAGGATTATGAAGATCTTTTGAGAGTGGCCAAAAAGAGACTCGGACTTTTGACTCCTTAAATAAATGTCTCTGTTAAAGGAAGAGGCGAAAAAAAGAATAGAAAAATTAAAAGAAGAAATAAGCTTTCACGAGTATAAATACTATGTGGAAAATAGTCCGGTAATTTCGGACTTCGAGTTTGACAAACTAATAAAAGAATTAGAAAATTTAGAGAAAGAGTTTCCAGAACTAATTACCCCTGACTCCCCAACTCAAAGAGTGGGTGGCCAGCCGGTAGATGGATTTAAGACAGTAAGGCACAAAATCCCCATGCTGTCCCTTCAAAACGCATATTCTTTTGAAGAACTTCTGGACTTTGACAATAGAATAAAAAAAAATACTGATAGAAATCAAATAGAATATGTAACAGAGCTAAAAATAGATGGTTTGAGCATATCTCTAATTTATGAAAACGGTATTCTCGTTCAGGGAATAACAAGGGGAGATGGAGAAAGGGGGGATGATGTAACACATAATGTTAAAACCATCAGGAGTATTCCTCTTAAAATTAAAGAGAAAAGAAGAACTGAAGTTAGAGGAGAGGTTTTTCTTTCAAAAGATGCTTTTGAAAGAATTAACAGAGAAAGAGAATTAAAAGGTGAGCCGCTTTTTGCAAACCCCCGTAATGCAGCCGCCGGTACTATGAGACTACTTGATCCAAGGGAAGTAGTTAAAAGGGGATTGGATATTTTTATTTACTATATATATATTGAAGACAAAGAGCCTAAAAGTACCCATTTTGAAAATCTAAAGCTTTTAAAAAAATTGAGTTTTAAAGTAAACCCAGCATCAAAACTTAACAAAGGGATTAAGGAAGTAATAAAATTTTGTAAGGAGTGGAAAGAGAAAAAAAGAGGCATTGATTATGAAGTTGATGGTATAGTTATAAAAGTCAATGAAATTTCTCTCCAAAAAGAGCTCGGGGCAACATCAAAGTTTCCAAGATGGGCAATTGCTTACAAATTTCCTCCCGAACAAGCAGCTACCAAGATAAAAGATATAATAGTGCAGGTAGGAAGAACGGGAGCCATAACACCCGTTGCTATTCTTGAACCGGTAGAAATTGCAGGATCTACAGTATCCCGTGCAACACTTCATAATGAAGATGAGATAAGAAGAAAAGATATTAAAATTGGTGATTGGGTGTGGCTTGTTAAAAGTGGGGATGTTATTCCTAAAATTACAGGAGTTATAAAAGAGAAAAGAACCGGTAAGGAGAAAGATTTTGTAATGCCGGAATTCTGTCCTTCATGCGGAGCAAAGCTCTATAAACCTGAGGATGAAGCTATATGGAGATGCCCGAATGTTTCCTGTCCTGCGAAACTGAAAGGCTCTATTCTTCACTTTGTCTCCAGAGATGCGATGAATATAGAGGGGATGGGAGAAGCTTTAGTTCAACAGCTTTTAGAGAAAAAGATGTTAAATGATATTGCTGATATTTATTACCTTGATCCCCTAAAAGTGGAAAAATTAGAAAGAATGGGGAAAAAGAGCACTGATAATTTGATGAGAGAAATTGAAAAAAGTAAATCAAATGAGCTTTACAGATTAATATACGGTCTTGGTATAAGGCTTGTAGGAGAGTATACTGCAAAACTTCTTGCAAGAAAATTTAAGACTCTTGATAATCTTATGAAAGCATCAAAAAAAGAATTAATAGAAATAAATGAAATAGGAGATAAAGTTGCAGATAGTATTGTTGTTTTCTTTAAAGAGGAAAGGAATATTAATGTTATAGAAAAATTAAGAAAAGCGGGAATAAACTTTGAAGATAGGGAAGAAGTTAAATTAGAAAACAAATTAAACGGACTTCAATTTGTATTTACGGGAGAACTTAAAAACTTCACAAGATCTGAAGCAAAAAAGATCATAGAATCATTGGGAGGAAAAGTTACTTCTGCTGTTAGCAGTAAAACTGACTTTGTAATTGTGGGAGAAAATCCCGGGAGTAAGTTTGAGAAAGCCAAAAAATTGAGAATAAAAACAATCAATGAAGATGAATTTATAAAACTTATTAAGGGAGATTAAAATGATGAGAGAAGAAAAGATAGCGGAAACTTTTTTCAATGATTGGGCTAAAAAGGGGAAAGCTGAAGGTATGGCAATGGGGCATTCACCGGTCGCAAAAACAATAATAAAAAATCTTCTCCCTTTTGAAGGAAAAACAATTCTTGATCTCTCTTGCGGAAACGGATGGGCTTTGAGATATTTTCTTGAAATGGGAGCAGAAAAGGGTATTGCTTCTGATATTTCCGTGGAAATGCTAAAAAAAGCCCGCAAAAATTTGGAAGAAACCGGAAAACCTTTTCAGATGGTAAAAAACAGTGTTAATTTCCTTCCATTCAAAAATAGGAGTTTTGATATTGTTTTTAATATGGAATCTTTTTATTATTATAAAAATCCGAATACTGTATTATCGGAAATTCACAGAGTTTTAAGAAAAAAAGGTATTTTCCTTCTTTTGGTGGATTTTTTTAAAGAAAACAGAATCTCAATGCACTGGGCAGAAAGAATAGATTTTTTTATGAATCCAATGAGCAAAGATGAATATGCTTCTCTTCTCAGGAATAATGGATTCAGAATACTTGATTTTGGACAGGCAGTAAGCCCGAAAATAAAATCAAAAGAGGAATTTATACCATCAGATACTATTAAAACTTATGAAGAGTATCTCGAATTTAAAAATGCAGGTACACTCTATTTTATAGCTCAAAAACATTACTACACCCTTTTTTCTCAGTTTATGAGCTAAATAGATAGTCTTCTTTTTTTATGTTATTATTTTCCCATGAAAACCACTGGTCTTTACATACATTATCCCTTTTGCAGAAAAATCTGCCCCTATTGTCATTTTATTAAGACCTTAAAAAGAGAGCAAACTGAGAGTCTTTACTTTGAAGCACTTAAAGGAGAGATTAAGATAATAACATCTTTGATGCTCAAATTTGACACTCTTTACTTTGGAGGGGGGACTCCTTCACTTATGAGCTCTAAAATTGTAAAAATACTTGAATGGATTTTTAAATATTTAGAGACAGAATTCAAAGAGATAAGTATAGAGGTAAATCCGGAAGATGTATCATTTGAGTTTATTAAAATTCTAAAAAAATCTGGGGTGACAAGGGTAAGTCTTGGAATTCAACAATTTAATGAAAAACTCTTAAAAATCCTCAGAAGAGAGCATACACTTTCTGATATTTTAAAAGCAGTTGAAAAATTGAAAAAAGAAAATTTTGTTTTAAACTATGATTTCATAATAGGTATTCCTGAAGAGAGTATGTCTAATCTTGAAAAAAGTATAAAGTTCATAGAAAAACACCCGCCTGATAGTGCTTCAATCTATATTTTGGAAGGAGTTAAAGGAAAATATTGGCAAAAATTCAAAGAATTGGAAGAGGATAAGAAAGTTGAACACTTTTCAATGTTTGAGAAATTTCTTGAATCTATGGGGATATCAAGATATGAGATCTCTAACTTTTCAGTAAAAGGAAAGGAATCCTTACATAATCTTAAATACTGGAATTATGAAAATTTCATAGGAATAGGTCCCTCAGCTGCCTCCCTTTTGAATAACAAAAGGTGGGAAAACAAAAGTTCTATTTACTCATGGTCAGAAGCCATAAAAAAAGGTAAACCTCCTTCAGATAAAATCTTTGAACTCTCTCTATCCGAAAGAGCAAAAGAAGCTGTTATGATGGGATTAAGAAAAGTAAAAGGAATAAACAGGAAGGAATTTAAGTTAAGATTCGGAGGATTTCCCGAAACTTTTATACCGACTTTTAATGAAAAGAAAAGCTTTTTTGAAATAGGCAATTATCTTAAAGTCAAAAAGGAATTTTTACTAATCATTAATTCTGTTTTAGACGGACTTTTTTAAAATACTAATTATAATATTTAAACTTTTTACCACTCAGAATTTTCTTGGAAAATTTAGGTGGGTATTTTGAAAAATTGACTGAAAAGCCATCTTTACCTATCTTAACTCTAATAAAAGCAACTCCCTTTGATTTTTTAATTGCATATAAACTCGGAAACTCCGAAAAGCCTCCATAATATTTAAAAAGAATCTCACCTACTATTCCGGAAGCTCCCGTATAAAAGTCAGCTCCTCTTCCAACCCTACTTTTATCTTCCCACTCATAAACATTCAAATTTTTAAGATGTTTTGAAATCATTAGTTTGAAATATTTGTCAGCTCTATTTTTAAAACCGTATCTAAAAAGAGCTTTTATGTACCTTGCCCCTATCCAATCCCATGCTCCTCCGTTTTGATACATCCATGGCTTCATAATCGGATGCTTAAAAAAACCTTCCGGATAGGGAGGCAGTAAAGTGAAAGAAATATCAGCTAACCGCAGCTCTTTTCTCTTTCTTTCAGCTACAAAGATAAGCCTTTTTATTTCTCTCCTGTTTAAAACTCCGGCAAGTATTGCTTCGGAATTTCCCCCAAGGGCAAACATATTATTCTCAATATTGTAAAGTGTTTTATTAAGTGGATAAAAGTGTATAAGAAAATAGCCTTTTTCAGGAGAATAAAGATATTTTCTAAAGGATTTTTTAATCCTATTTGCTCTGCTTTTCCACAATAAAGCTTTTTTATTTTCTCCAAAGTATGTATAAATTTCTGATAATTTTTCCACTGCCTGAATGTATTTTGCCTGAGTATATGCTGAGAAAACAATTGTTGATTTATCATTTAGCTTTGTTGCCCTGTGATCCGGGTAGCTGTTGTCAACATCTCCCCAATCAGCTGTAAGTCCGTTTTCAATAAGATCAAACTTTTTATTCCTTTTGTATTTCCAAACATAATCAAGAGCTATGGAAAGCTTTTTCAAAATTTTATTTCCATTAACGACTGTCCTTACCCAATCCGGTTCTGATTTAAACACTTCGTATGCAGCCAAAACAAGAGAGCTTTCCTGATCAGTTTCCACAGTATTTTTGTCACTTTCTCCATTTAAATCATACCAATCGGGAATACCGCCCCTTTTATCCTGATATTTTAAAAATTCTATAATATTTTCTTTAAAAATTTCCAATGGATAGTATAATTTTGCGTATCCTAAAAAAGTAGCAATATCCCTAATCCAGAATTGAGGGTAATCCGTACCCGGTGAAAAGCCTTTAATCTCTCCTTTCTTAATAACAGCATTATTCTTTAATACTAATCTTAATAAGAATTGTTCTTTATTAATTTGAGAGTTAGAATGCTTAAAATAGCTCCGCAAATAATTTCTTTTGAACTCTTCAGAAAAAAGATTTTTTAATTCTAACTTTAAAACAGGAAGTTTCCACCCTTTTGAGCTTCCCCAAAAATAGCCCTCTTTTACAATGTCAAACTCAACTACATAATTCCCTGTTTTTTTATAATCAAAATAAATCGGAATTTCCACAATTTCAGATGTTCTCGGTTTTATAGAAATTTTAATGGGAAATCTTCTGTTTTCATTTTTAACAATATTGCCTTTGAAATCTTTCAAATGATAGGATAAGAAATAGCCATTTGTCGTACCAATCTCTTCATTATAATTATTTGTTAATTTAAATCTTAAATTTATTCTCTCTCCCTGAAAAAGAGCTAATTGCTTAGCCCCCAAAATTTTGAGGGAAGTTTCTTTTGGAATAGGCTCGAGAAAATCATAAAAGACTTTTACCCCCAGCTCCCTCGGATCTTTACCTATTCCCATTTTAAGAGGAATAAAAGAAGGTTCAACCTTTAATTCAAAAAAGCCCTCTTCCCCTTTCAATATAATTTCTTTAAACTCATTTTTAGTAAAAGAATATTTTTTAAAAAGCTTACCTTTCCAAAAAACAAGAACTTTTTGCTCCTTTATTTTATCAAGAGGAGCACCACAATACAGTTTGACTTTTTTCTTACCCTTTGAATTTATGTAAAAGCCTGCTCTTCTTTTTGTCCACTTAAAACTTTTGCCTGAGTTATCCATTTCCTTTCCCCAAAATCCGTAATCATAAGTAATTCCTTTTTCAGAAAGCAATGTTAATGGGTGAAGTTTTTTAAAATTTAAAACATTAAAAAAGGCAAATAAAACAATTAAAAAATAAAGGACAAAAATATGCTCTTTCCTGATAAAAAGCTTATTTTTCTTTTCCAAGAGAAAAAGTGCAAACCAAAAGATAAAGATATCTTCAGGAAACCACAAATAATTGTTAAATAAAAGAGAAATTACAAGGACAAAAAACACATATTTGCTCTTTTTCCCCAAAATTATGAAAAAAGCAAAAGTAAAGATTAGAAATATTGTTAATCCGGTAAGACCATTTTCATCAGAAACTCTTAAAAATTCATTTAAGGTTAAATCATGAAGATGCTCTTTTCCGTGTTTCATATATTCGAGATAAAAGAGGAAATTTCCCGAGCCCACACCTGTAACAGGATACTTACTTAGTATATCAAAACTATTGAGCACCATCTCCGCTCTTCCATTGGTAGCTCCATTAAGCTTTTCATATAAACTTTTACTATCGGATATTTTTAAAACTTTTTTCACATTGGAGAATGATTTTTTAGTTCTACTTCCGGAAGTTTTCCCGAATAGCAAGAACAAGATAATGAATATTGATAAGAAAATCAAAAATTTTTTCAACTTTTTTCCAAGTTTTTCTTTTTTAAAAAAAAACATAAAAAAAGAGAAAAAGAGAAATATATAAAAACCTCTTGCTCCGGATAAAAGCCCCCCTAACACAATCAAAATAAAGTATATAATAAATTTCGTATAATTAAGTTTATCTTTAATGTAAAAATAAAAAATCAATAATAAAAGGACACCGGAAAAAAAAGCAAAGGAATTTTGATCGCAAAACCCTCCGTTTTTTTGATATAAAAACCAATCTTTGTTCCCATACCGTGCCACAAAAAAATAAGGATTTATAAATTTCTGAATAACTGCAATCCCAATGGAAATTATAAAGCCCCCCATTAAATAATCCAATGCTTTTTTATCATTAACCTTCAATTGTTTTAATTTTTTATAAAAAACCGGAGCTACGGAAAACTGCAATATAGTAAGAAGGGGGAAAATTGCAGCAAATGAAAATCTCAAATTCTTAACTGATACTGGAGTATCTTTTAAAAAAGCTCTTAAAGAAAGGGTGATATTTGACCACCTTAGGAAAACAAAAAATAATGAAATCAATACAATTAAAAGGAAAAATAAATAAAATATCTCCCAACCCTCTTCACTCTCATCATCCTTTATATTTTTACCTTTTAAGAAAAGACCTATAATTATTCCGAAAAAGAGGAAAATCGGAGAAGAAAGGTAATTATGAGGATATCCGATTTTAAAAAGTGAGGGTAAAGCTCCCGAAAAAGGTAAAAGAAAAAGAAAGATATAAAGAGCTTTTTCACTAAAAAAAACAGATAATAGAAATCCTCCAACAATTAATAAAAATGGTAGAATAAAAAATTTTACAGTAAAAAAAAGATAAAAAGTGTATACTAAAAAAAAGAATAGAAAAACCAATGTAAAAAAAAATTCATCCCTCTTTGTCCCAATTGTCATTTTGAAAATATATTACAAGGAACTCTCTTTGTCAAACAATAAAGGTGCGAGCCGGCCTTTAGCCTATCTTTTTTTAGAATTAATCAAATAAATCATAAAAGGAACACCAAAAATGGTCATTATTATCCCAATTGGAATTTCAGCCGGAGCCACTATTGTTCGTGCAATTGCATCAGCCAAAACTATCATTACACCACCTAAGATAGCTGCTATAATAATTAGCTCCTGATGTTTGAATCTTTTAAAAGCTTTTGCTATATGAGGGACCATCAAACCCACAAACGCAATTGGACCTGTAAATGAAACAGAAGTTGAAACAACCAGAGAAATTAATACAAAGGAAAAAAGTTTGACTTTTCGTACATTAACTCCTTTTGAAAGAGCAACCTCTTCGGAAACGGAAAAAAGATCCAATTCCTTGGAAATCAGGAGAAAAAAAAACACAAGGATAATTGAAAGTATCAAAAAAATAATCACATCAGAGTAACCCGATGTTTCAAGACTCCCAAAAATCCACTTAAAATAAGTAAAACTCTCTTCAGGTGTAGAAAGAAAATGTAGAATAAGTATAAATGCAGAAAAAAGAAAATTAAGAGATATACCGGCTAAAAGAGCAGTGTTAAGATCCATCTCTCCTCTTTTTACAGAAATAAAGTAAACAAGGAAGATAGAAAAAAGAGAGAATAAAACGGCAAAAATTTGCCCGCTTGTAAAAAAGAGGATATAAAATCCTAACACTCCTATTTTGATTGAAAGAAACACTCCTGCTGAAGCAGCAGATGAAATGCCCAAGGTAAAGGGAGATACAAGAGGATTTCTAAATAAACTCTGAAAGACGAGACCTGAAACACTTAAAATAATACCCGTAAAAAACCCCAAGAGAACTCTCGGAATTCTCATATTGAAAAATATATAATTTATAGTTCTATCTGTTCTAAGACTTTTTAATGTTATTAAAGTAGGCCCTACAAAAGAAGAAAATAAAATAACAGCTATGATAAAAAAAAATACAAAGATAATTAATAATTTAGTTTTCAAGCTCATCCAACATTCTACCAATCTTTATTAGAATCTTTTCCTCCTTTTCACCACTTAAACTATCAGCCTTTAGCGGGGTCCCTATCCTTAATACTATTTTGGAAAAAGGTAATGGTAGTTCAAATTTATCCCATGAATTAAAAAAATGACTTTTTGAAGAGACATAAGAAAGAGGAACAATTTTGGCTTTTGTTTTTTTTGTAATAATAAAAGCTCCCTTTTGAAAGACTCTTGCAGGTCCCCTCGGGCCATCAGGAGTAATTGCCACAGAATAGCCCTCTTTTATTTTTTTTATAAGCTTAACAAGAGCAGTTGCTCCTCCCCTTGATGTAGAACCTCTTACAAGGATATAATCAAACTTTTTTAAAACCCGGGAGATAAGTTCTCCGTCCTCGGACATTGAAACGAGTGCTACTATATTTCTTTTCCCTAAGAAAGGAATAATCGGAAGCATTTTTGAATGCCAGAACACCAAAACATTGCCTTGTTCTTCCAAAATTTCTCTCGCTCCTTCCACTTTCTTTTTGTATGAAAAATATAGGATTTTTAAAAAAATAAAAATTAAAAGTGGAAGAATCGTAAATTTAAAAAATTTTTTCACTTTCTCAGGATTGAGTCAAAATACTCTATTGTTTTAATTAATCCATCCTTCAAACTTACAGTGGGTTCCCAATCAATTGTCCCCTTTATTTTTCCTATATCTGGTTTTCTTTTTGCTGGATCATCTTCCGGAAGGGCGAGGAATTTTATTTCGGATGATGAACCTGTAAGTTCAATTATAAGTTTTGCAAGCTCTATTATCCTTATCTCTTCAGGGTTTCCTATATTAAAAACTTCTCCTGAAAGCCCTTCTTTTATCGAAATTTTATAAATACCTTCTGTAAGATCATCAACATAACAAAAACTTCTCGTTTGACTCCCATCTCCAAACACTGTTATATCTTCATTCTTTAGTGCCTTTGTAATAAAAGAGGATACCACTCTCCCATCATTCGCTCTCATTCTCGGTCCATAGGTATTAAAAATTCTCAGGATTCTAATATCTATACCATACTCTCTGAAATATGCCATGCTCATTGCCTCTGAAAATCTCTTAGCCTCATCATAAACACTTCTAATACCAATGGGATTTACATATCCCCAGTAATCTTCTTTTTGAGGGTGTATCTGAGGAGAACCATAAATTTCGGAGGTAGAAGCAAACACAAATCTGCTATTTTTAGCTTTGGCAAGGCCGAGTGTATTCAAAGTTCCCAATGAATCAACCTTCATTGTATGAATAGGATGTTTTTGATAATCCAAAGGAGAAGCAGGACAGGCGAAGTGTAAAATAAGATCCACCTCTTCCTTTACATAAATATAATTCACTACATTATACTTAATAAAAGTAAAATTTTCATTTCCAAAAAGATGAGCTATATTATCAACAGTGGAGGTTATAAGGTTATCCAAAACAATTACCTCATTCCCCTCTTTTAAAAACTTTTCCGTAATATGAGATCCTAAAAACCCGGCACCACCTGTTATAAGAACTTTCATCTTATATCAACCTCAGGTTTTCCTACAGGATAATAGATAAACCCTTCCGCTTTCATTTTATCAGAATCATACAAATTTCTACCATCAATTATAACATTTGTCATCACGATACTCTTTATCTTTTCAAAATCAATTTTTTTAAATTCATCCCACTCTGTTATTAAAAGAATTGCCTCAGAACCTTCTGCAGCATCATAAGGATCCTTTGCATAATACAATTTTTCCGAAGGGGAAAATTTCTTTTTTACATTGTCCATTGCCTTAGGGTCATAAACTCTTAAAACTGCCCCCTCATCAAGCAAGTTTTCCATAATCTTTAATGCCGGAGCCTCTCTTATATCATCAGTTCCCGGTTTAAAAGCAAGCCCCCACAAAGTAAAAATCTTATCTTTAAATACCCAATGGGCTTTTCTTAGCTTTGAGATAAACCTTTCAATTCTGTCCCTGTTAATTTTATCCACACTATCAAGAAGAGAAAAATCAAGACCATTTTCTTTTCCTATCTGGCTAAAAGCTCTAACATCCTTTGGGAAACAGCTCCCACC
>CAZWJH010000076.1:0-11936 GCA_964634755.1 uncultured Clostridia bacterium | reverse complement strand
CTGCAATAAAAACAAAAAAAGAGTTAGGATTATCTTAAAATAATGGCAGAAATCAGTCCGCATGCTTATATAGAAAAAGGTGCGGAAATAGATGATGAGGTAAAGATAGGTGCTTTTTCGTATATAGGAAAGCATGTAAAAATAGGAAAAGGCACGGTTATATACCCCAATGTTCACATAGAGGGGGGTACTACTATTGGAGCAAACAATAAAATATATTCATTTGTAACTATTGGAACACCGCCTCAAGATTTTGGTTATAAAGATGAAGTTAATAGAGTTGTAATGGGTGATAATAATATTATAAGGGAATATACAAGTATAAACATGGGTACTACTAAGGGAGGTGGTATCACTAAGCTTGGAAATAATAATTATTTGATGGCATATACTCATCTTGGTCATGATGTTCAAGTTGGTGATAACACTATTTTTACAAATGGTGCTACTATGGGAGGGCATGTGATTGTGGAGGATTATGCTATTATAAGTGCTTTTGTGGGAGTGCATCAATTTGCAAGAGTTGGAAGATTTAGTTTTATCGGTGGATATGCAGCAATAACTCAGGATGTTCCTCCATTTGCAAGGGTTATAGGGTCAAGACCTGCTGTGATAGTTGATGTTAATTCAATAGGAATGAGAAGAAATGGAATTTCAAAGGAAACTGTTGCCATAATAAAAGAAGCTTTTAAAATATTGTTTAGAAGTGGTCTCAATACTTCGCAAGCTCTTGAAAAGATAAAAAATGAATTACCATCAGATAATGAGGAACTAAATCACTTAATAAACTTTATTAAAAGTTCAAGGAGAGGTTTTATTAAAAAGACTGTTGATAAATGGATGAAAAAATAGGGCTTGTTGCCGGAAAGGGAAAACTTCCTGAGCTTATCTTAAGGGAACTTTTAAAGAGGAATATAGATGTTTATACTATTGCTTTAAAGGGCTTTGGTTCATCAGAGTTAGTTTCTCTCTCTTTTGAGGGAAAAGTTCTTAAAATAGGGGATGTTGGTAAGATTCTTGCTTTTTTTAAAGAAAGGGGTATTAAGAAACTTATTATGGCAGGCAAAGTTGAGCATACAAATATTTTTAAAGATTTTTCGGCTGATCTTAAAGCTTTTTCTCTTTTAAAAGAATTGAAGAATAAAAACACTCTCTCTATTTATTCCCTTATAAGTGATTTTCTTAAAAAAAATGGAATCTCCCTTTTGGATTATGATTGGTTATTAAAGGATTATATACCCTCAAAGGGAGTTTTAGTTGGTAAAATTGGGAAAAAAGCAATGGATTTTCTTAACAATGGTTTTTCCACTGCAAAAAAGATAGCAGAGCTTGACATAGGGCAGGCAATCTCTTTTAAAGATGGGGTTGTTATTGGAGTTGAGGCTGTGGAAGGTACTGATGAAATGATTAGAAGATCGGGGACCCTTGTAAAAGATTTTTTTGTCATTAAAGTTTCCAATCCCCATCAAAGTCTGAGTTTTGATATGCCGGTGGTTGGGAAGGACACCTTAAAGAACATTTATGAAAGTGGGGGGAAAGGTCTTGTCATAGAAGCTGGGAAGACTATTGTGCTTGACTTAGAGGATTGTATGGAGTATGCTAAAAGGCAAAAACTAATATTGGTGGCATTATGATAAGAATTGCTGTAATTGGTGTGGGATATTTGGGATATCATCACACACGAATATTGAAAGAATTGGATGATGTTGAACTTGTAGGGGTTATTGATATAAATGCCGAAAGAGCAAAAGCAGTGGGTGAGGAATTTGGCGTCCCTTATTATATTAGTTATGATGATGTTTTGAACAAAGCTGAAGCTTTTGTGATTTCAACTCCTACTGTTACCCATTTTGAAATTGCCAAAAATCTTATTGAAAATGACAAACATGTATTAATAGAAAAGCCTGTAACCGCAACAGTCTCTCAGGCAAAAGAGCTGATCGAACTTAAAAAGAAAACTGATAAAATAGTAACTGTTGGACACATTGAGAGATTCAACCCAGCTCTTAAATCTTTTAAGAATAAGGTAGAGTTTCCATTTTACTTTATTTCTGAAAGATTAGGGAGATTTTCAAACAGAGCTCTTGATGTTGATGTTATAAAAGATTTAATGATTCATGATATTGATATCGTATTTAGTCTTGTACGGGGAAAGTGTAAAGATATAAGGGCCGTTGGGATTCCTGTCGTTACGGACAAAATTGATATAGCGAATGTTATTATTGAATTTGAGGGCGGCTCTGTTGCGAACTTAACTGCAAGTAGGGTTTCAGCCGAAAAGGTAAGGAAAGTGAGAATATTTCAAAGAAGCTCTTATTTTAATCTTGATTATACTATTCAGGAAGTTTATGTTACGAGAGTTTATAAAAATAATATAAAAAGAACTGCAATAGATGTAAAAAAAGAAGAGCCTTTAAAACTTGAACTTGAAAATTTTGTTAATGCGATAAAAGGAGAGGAGAAACAGGAAATATCTCTTGAAGAAGGAGCTTTTGCTCTTCAAATAGCGGAGAAAATTTCAAGGTTGATAAATGAAAGATCTGAAAAATTATTTAAGTCAAAAAATTAATGAGGATAGATTCACCGGGTATTCCCTCTCTGTTTCTAAAGAAGGTAAAAAGGTAAGGAGTCTTTCGGACGGATATGCGACGCTTGTTCCTGAGAAAATAGAAGCAAAAGAAAACACGATTTATGATCTTGCGTCCATTACTAAACCGGTAGCAACATCCCTGTTAATTGCTATTTTATACCAGAATAAGTTAGTTGATTTTAATACACCGATAAAAAGTTATTTTAAAAAATTGCCGGATGAAAAGAAAAATATAACAGTATTACAGCTTTTGACTCATTCATCAGGTATTATTCCATGGAAACCTCTTTACTATAAAAGTAAAGGTTTTGAAAATATCTTAGAAAATGCTTTAAATGCTGAAATGGAAGATGAACCGGGAAAGAGAGTTATTTACAGCTGCATAAATTATGTTATTTTAAAAGGTATTATTGAGAAGGTAACGCAAGATTCTTATGAAAATTTGTTTAATAAACTGATAAAGGGGAAACTTGGTTTGAAAAATACCTTTTTTTCTCCACCAAAAGAGTTAAAAGAAAAAATTTCTGCAACAGAAGATGGTAATAAATATGAAAGAGCTTCTTCAAAGAAGCTTTTTGGGATTAATATTCCGGAAAGAGAAGGAGTTATTTGGGGAGAGGTACATGATGGGAATTCTTTTTATTCTGGTGGAACAGCGGGAAATGCAGGCCTTTTTTCAACAGCTGAGGAAACTGCTATTTTGGGACAGCAGTTTTTAAAAAATTATTCATCTCTGTTAGAACCTGAAATAGCAGAGCTGTTTTTAAAAGATTTTACGTCTTTTAGTCCAATAAGAAGATCTATAGGCCTAATTTTACCGGACACAGACACTTCTGTAATCTCATCCCCTCCGTTTTCAAAAAAAGCAGGATATCACAATGGTTTTACTGGAACTTCTCTTGCAATTGATTCTGATAAGAATATTGTTATAGCCTTTTTGTCAAATAGAGTTCATCCTTATGTTAGAGAGGAATTACCGAAGGATGTTTTTACTTATGTGTATACATATATTTTGAGAGAATTAAATGTTTGAGTATAACAAGGAAGAGAAAACTAATATTCATATTATAATTTCAATATTAATACATATTATTGTTTTTTCTCTTCTGATTTTTTTACCTGATACACGAGAAATTCCCAAAGAGGAAATTACCAATGTTGTAATCCCTGAGCCTTTGAAAAAGAAAATAGTTTATCCGAAAGTTAAGAAAGAACCAAGAAAGATTATAAAAAAAGCGAAGCCAATAGAGAAAAGATTAAAGAAAAAAACAGAACCCAGGGTCAAAGCTAAAAAGCCAAAACTTGAAACCAAGAAGCAAGTTATAAAGAAAAAAAATAATTTTTCTCTCATGAAAAAACAAAAGAAGCAAGCCGATCCTCTTTTACAGAAAAAAAATAAGCTTGCTCCGCCTCCTCAAAAGAAAGGAAAAGTAGTTAAGGTAAGACCACCAATCAAGAGGACAAACAGGATCATTGTTTCAAAAGAGGAGCCTAAAGGGCCTGTCAAAGGGAAGGATAACTTACCTCCGGGAGAACCGGGGAAGGGGGGGGAGTATCTTTATAAAGGAATATCAACTCAAAGACCCAGGGAAAAAAGCAATTTTGTTATTCCATATGGCGGGAAAAACAGATTTAGCTTTAAGCCGGGAGAAGGTATGGGGGGAGGTTCTGGGTGGAAAAATTATGGAGCATCTGCATCTTTTGATACGCACGGAATTAACCTCGATCCCTGGATTGAAGAAGTTGTAAGGAGGGTTAGAAGAAATTGGATAATCCCTACCGCTGCTAAATATGGGCTTCAGGGATATAATGCTTTTTACCTTGTTTTTGAAAAGGATGGAAACTTAGGCGAATTTAAAATAATTTTGAAATCAAGTGTTTTATCTTTTAACCTCTCTTCTCAAAATGCAATTTTGGGATCTGTTCCATTCCCCCCAATTCCTGATTATTACCCTTATAAGAATGTGAAAGCAAGATTCTTTTTTTATTATAATCTTTATCCAGGAGAGGTTAAGTGAAGAGCTTTGTTATTAGTGTATTTAGAAGAACGAGTAAATATTTAAGAAAAAATATTTTTTATGGTTAGCTCTTGAATTTGTGATAAATATAGATTATAATTATAAACATTTATCTGTGGAGGACATAATGTTTACTGAATGGATGATTGATTCAACAAGTAAAAAAGACAAAAGAGGAAGTAAGCTTTTAGTTATTTTTATAGGAGCTTTAATTTTTCATGTTATAGCTTTTGGAATTATGGTTATTGCACCCTTGATGCATGCGCAAAGTTTTCCTCAAATAACCATAACAAATGCATTTTTAGCCCCTCCACCACCACCGCCACCGCCACCACCACCGCCGGCAAAGAAAAAAGTAAAGAAGAAAAAAGAAAAGAAGAAAGAAGAAGTTAGAAAGAGAGAGGTTAAGAGTACAGGGTTTGTTGTGCCTATCGAAGTACCAGAGGAAATACAAGAAGAAGATATTTCAGATATTGGAATTGAAGGAGGAGTAGAAGGAGGAATTGAAGGAGGAGTCGCAGGAGGAGTACTTGGAGGAGTTTTAGGAGGTGTTCTAACGGGTGCTAATTCTGCAGAAGAGAGTAACTCAGCTCCTGCTGTGAGAATGATTAAACCACCGAAAGTTATAAGAAGAGTTATTCCTACCTATCCTCAAATGGCGAGAACAACAAGAGTAACAGGAATAGTTATTCTTGAGTGTGAAACGGATATAAGAGGAAGAGTCAGAAAAGTAAGAGTTTTAAGAGGACATCCTCTTTTAAATCAGGCAGCAATTGAGGCTGTTAAAAAGTGGCTTTTTGAACCTATGATTATTGATGGTATTCCTAAACCAGTTAAATTTACTTTAACTGTTACATTTAAGTTTAAATAAAATAAAAAATATTATGTAGGAGGTAATATAATGGGTCAATTTACTTTGGTTGAAATGTGGCACAGTATGGGTCTTCTCGCTAAGACAGTTTTTCTTACTCTTATTTTCCTCTCAGTTTGGTCATTGGCAGTAGGTATTGAAAGATACTTCTATTATAAGAAGGTTCAGAAACAGTCAAGAGCTTTCTTAAAGATGATTGAAAAATATTTGTCACAGGGAAAACTTCAGGAGGCTATTGAACTTGCAAAGAACAAAAAATTCAAGGATTCTCACATAGCTCAGGTTTTGTATGCAGGCCTTCAGGAATTAACATCACAGGATGATATGGGAGCTTCCTATGATGAGAAAATTGAGGCAGCTAAGAGAGCTATAGAGAGAGCAACTGCTCAGGGAACACAGAAACTCAGAAGAGGTATGACAGTTTTAGCAACGGTCGGTGCTACATCTCCTTTTATCGGACTTTTTGGAACAGTTTTTGGAATTATTAATGCATTCCAGGGTATGGCTGTTACAGGATCCGGTGGAATCGGAGCGGTTGCAGCAGGTATTGCAGAAGCTCTTGTTACAACAGGTACTGGTATCGGTGTTGCATTGCCTGCAGTTTGGTTCTTTAATTTTTATATTGCCAGAATTGGTATTTTTGGCGATGAAATGGCAAATGCCTCTTCCGAGCTCATTGACTATTTCGTAAAAAATTATAAGAAAGGAGAATAATTATGGGAGCCAAAGTTGGCGGAGGATCAGAATTTAATTCTGAGCCTAATGTTATCCCATTAACAGATATCCTTCTTGTTCTTTTAATCATATTTATGGTTATAACGCCTATGCTGAAAAAGGGAGTTGATGTTAAGCTCCCCGAAGCAAAATATGTCAAAGATGAGCCCGGAAAGGGAATAGTTACAGTTTCTGTTAAAAAAGATGGAACTGTTTACTATAATGCAACACCAATAGATCTTGATAAACTTGAGGATAAAATTATGGAGTATATTGAGCAGAAAAATCAGAATAAAGTGTTCTTTAAGGCTGATGAAGAAACTGATTATGGAAAAGTAGTTGATGTGATTAAAGTCCTCAAGAACTCTGGTATTGAGATCGTAAGTATTATTACTGAAAAGAAAACAAAATCTCAGTAATTTTCAGGAACAATAACTTTCAAAGATAAAGGTAGGGCTTCAACCTCAAAGGTTGAAGCCCATTTTCCTTTTTCTCCGTCATAATGGTAAATTTGAGGGGATGGGGTTCTTACCTTTAATTTTTTAAATTTGTATGTTTGATAATACTTAAACTTATCTATTTTTTTATTAAATAATTTGTTAAGATTTACCAAAGCAAGAGGAAGGGGAAAATTCTCAACTATACAGAGATCAAGATAAGTATCTGAAGGATTTGCATGAGGAGCGATATAAGCGCTTCCTCCCCATTCTTTGAAATTTGAGAAGGTAAGAAGAATTGTTTCAGGTATTATCTTTTTCTTTGAATCATCAATTTCTATTTCTGAAAGAAAAGGGGGCATTGTAATATAATTTATTATTGCATATAAAACATAAGGGGGGATTCCTCTTCCGAGAGGTTTGTCATTAAAATCCTTTGAAATCCATGCATCAAGACCGATTCCTCCTATGTTAAAAAAATAATCATCATTTAGTTTACCAGTATCAATTTCAATAATCCTTTCGTTTTTTATTATATCAATTGCTTTTTGGATATTAGTTGGTATTTTTAGACCTTTTGCAAGTCCGTTTCCAGATCCTCCTGGAATAATACCAAGCGGTTTTCCTGAATAAAGAAGTGATCGACCTATCTCATTAATTGAGCCATCTCCACCGAAAATCACGAAAACATCATAATCATTAATTAACTTTTTTGCTGTATCTTTGGCATCTCCCTTATATCTTGTGAAGTGTAAGTCTGTTTTGTATTTTTCTGAAAATTCCTTAAAAATTAAATCTTTAAATCCTCCCTTATTAATTTTACCTGCATTAGGATTGGCTATTACTAAGAGTTTTTTCATTCAAATTGAATATATAGTGTTTTTAGTGATATACAAAGATTGGGAAACTTCCGTCTTTGATTATTTTTTCTGCTGTGGAGCCAAAGAAGATGTCTTTTAATGAACTATGTCCATAAGCTCCCATAATTATAAGAGCATCTCCCAATTCTTTAGCTGTGTTGAATATTACATCAGCGGGGTCTCCGCTTTTTATTACTTTTTCTACGTCAAGCCCATAAAGTCTGAGGTATGATTCTGCTTTTTTAAGAAGTTTCATACCTTCTTCTATATTATCTGTTACATTTAAAAGATAAGCCTTTTTTGCAAAAGGTAACATATGGCTTATGTGGACATATTCTCTCATTGCTTTTGCTGCTTGTGTACTTCCATCATATGCTATTAAGAGTTTCGTTGGTAAATTGGGCTTTTCAGTTACTGCCATAACCGGTGCGACTGATTCTTTTAGTAATTTTTCAAGAGTTTCCCCCTCTACATCTGGATGTTCAAGTCTGAAATGTGTTTTTATTCCTATTATAATAAGATCAGCTGTTCTTGCTTCCTCAATGATTTCTTTAGCAGGGTCCCCATCCTTTATAAAAGATTCATATTTTACATTGTTTTCACTGCACACTTTTTCAAAATTTGCAATTAAATCCTGAGCTCTTTTTTGGGCAAGGGTTAGATTCTTTTCTACTGCTTTTTCTGCGTAGTGAATAGCTCCAACAGGAGCTCCCCCCACAGAATCTTTTATATCTTCTGTGTTTACAACAGTTACTCCTACAAGTACGCTTCCAAGCTCTCTTGCTCTTCTTATTGCAATGTTAAGAGCTGTCTTTGTGTAATCAGAAGGATCCAATCCTATAACAATCTTTTTGCTCATTTTTTCCTCCTCAAAATTTACACCTAAATATAATTCTTTTACAAGAAAAAATCAAGTGTTAGTTAGTTTTTTCTCATTTTTGATAGAGAAATTCATCCTTCAAAATTCCCATTATTAAGAGGTGCCTGTATTCCCCATTTTTGAAAGAGTGAAATCTTAATCGTCCCTCTATCTGAAATCCGATACTTTTGTAAAGTTCCACGGCATTTTTGTTAAATTCATAAACTTCTAAGAATACTCTAAAGATATTAAGTTTATTAAAGGCGAAATCAAGGGCTTTTAATGTTCCGCATTTACCATACCCTTTTCCTCTGAACTCATCCTCTCCTATAAATATGCTGAGTTCTGCTCTTTTGTTAACAAAGTGGAGGTTTTTTAATGATACAACCCCGACCGGTTTTTTATCTTCTGTCTCTATAATAAAGTGAATGTTTTTCATTTCTGACGGAATAGAAAGATAAGACTTTTTAACCTCTTCGTAAGTTACGGGAGTTCTCGGTCTTATAAAATCATGAACATTCGGATTATTAATCCAGTCTTTTATTAACTTAAGGTCTTCTTCCTCAACTATTTTAAGCCTACATTCTGCCATTATTCCCTCCAACTTTTATTAAAATTAATTATAGCATTTGTAAAATTACCTTTGAAGCTCTGTTGCTCTCTGTAAGATTTTTTAATATAATAGTTAAAATAAAATAAGAAGGAGAAAGATGACACTTCATATAGGTTATGAATATGTTTGTAAAAAGTGTGGATATAAGTTTATTCCTTACAAAGAAGGAATAAAATGTCCCCACTGCGGTTTTCCCGCGGATGAAACTTTTGACTTTATCCCACGCGCTATAAAATCCATTGAATTCAATATTAATGAATATGAAAGAATTCACCCGGGAGTGTGGTTAGTAGGATCATTTGCAGATGAAATTTTGGAGCATATTTTTGAAATCCTGGATGCTTACAAAAAAACATATTCGAAGATTGGTTTTGATGAATTCGCCGAACTTGTATTAGAGCAGCGTATTCCGGGTAATGAGGATTTTTTAAGGAAGCATGTTTTTGAGATTTTAAAGGAAATAGTAAAAGAGCTTGAGAGAAAGGAACTTTACAAAATAGAGAATGAAAAATAAAATTCTATTTTCTTCTTTACTTTTTTTACTATTTTCCTTATTTGTTTATTCTGTTGAGTTAAAGGAATTTTATAAATTATTTCCGCCTATTCCAGATTGGGAAGCATCTGAGCCTGTTGGGGTAAGGATAGATGTTGATAATATTTATACTTTAAGAGTTGAAAGGATGTATAAAAATGAAGATAAATACATAAAATTTTCAATAATAGGTGGAAGTGAAGCTGAAGCTTTATGGAGGCCATTTTTATTAAAGGTTAGCTATGAGTACGATAATGAGTGGAGAAAGATAGAAAAAGGGGGGAAAGAGTTAGTGGGTGTGTATTATAATAAGGGTAAAAAATTTGGAGAACTTGTTCTTCCTTTTGAAAAAGAGAAAAAAATAATTGCTGTGTTTTTAGTAGAATTTAGTAACCTTTCTTCTAAAAGAGCTTTGTCAATTTTAAAAGAAATTGATTTAAAAGAGTTGAAAAATCTTGTTTTGAGGGATTTAGAGGATTTTAAAGCTTCTACTGAGGAGCAAGAGAAACCACAGAAAAAGTAGCTTAAAATTTAAATAATAGGTTACCCCGGATGGTTTTAGCCATCCGGGGCTTTTTTATTTTGTTAAAGAGAAACTTTTTTGTAAGGTTTGAAAAGAGTAAAACCCGAAGATTTTACAAAATTTTCAAACTCTTTCACATCCTTTTCATAAAGCTCATTGTAATCTTTTATGAATTTTTCAACTTCTATCTTAACTCTCTTATACTTTGCGTAAAATGCCTGTGTTAGAGGTTCGTAAGGGAGAACTTCGTTAAAAACAGCGTAAATTCTGTAAATGAGTTTATCCGAATTATCAAAAATTCCCTGAACTTTTCCTCTCTGCATCGGCATTATTGTTTTGAGCATATTTTCCAATTTCTTGTCAAGTGCATTTGCTTTTTTGTTCAACTCTTTTGCTTTTTCTTTTTTCAAATTCTTTGAATAATCTTTAATTGTTTTTATCAGTTTCCTTGTTTCAACTATTTGATTGTAGGCATTTGTAATAGCTTCAGCCCATTTTGCAATACCCAAAACTGTTTTTCTGTTTTCTTTAATTACATTCAAATCAAATTTTTTCCTTGGGTCAAGCTTAACTACAACATCCTGTTTGTACTCTTTACCATTAAACTTTATCTTCACAGTATATTTACCCGGAAGAACCGGCAGTCCTCCCGCTCTTCTCCTTCTTGAAAAAGGTGTTTTAAAACCTTTCCCTGTTAGATCCCAAATCACTCTGTTTATTCCTTTTTTAAGGGGCGCATTAAGGGTTTTAATGAGCTTGTTTTCAGAATTATATATTTCTATTTTTAGCTTTTTTGCAGTCTTTAATTTATCTTTTTTGATTTTGTCTTTTTTAGTAGTGATATTACTCTTTTTTTCTTTGGACTCCTCTTTTTTAACGAGGTTGGGATTAATGTAAAAGGTTATGTATGCCCCGGTTCTCTTGTTTTCTCCCACATAGGTCCCATCTCCGGGACTAACGGAGGAAGGCATCCATCCTCTTATAAACTCATATGCATCATTGATTTTGAAGAAATAAAAATTAGATTTTAAAAGAGCATCATTGAATTCTCTTAGAGGAGAAATATCATCTACTATATAAATTGCTCTTCCATGTGTTCCTATAATAAGGTCATGCTCTCTCGGATGAAGACCAAGATCTCTTACAGGTACTGTGGGTAGCTCTTCCCACTTAATCCAGCTCTTCCCACCATTATAGGAAAAGTAAAGTCCGAATTCTGTTCCTAAGAACAAAAGATTTTTGTTTACAGGATCTTCTCTTATAACATGGACGAAACCATTGATCTCTTTTGTGACAAGGCTTTTCCATGTCTTCCCATAATCATGGGTTACGAAAACATAGGTATTCCAGTCTGACATTCTATGTCCGTCAAAAACAACATAGGCAGTAGCAGAATCAAAATGAGATGCTTCCACATGGGGAATCCAGGTACCTTTTGGTACCATTTTCTTTTTAACAAGGTACTTTACTGTATTTGTCCATGTTTTTCCTCCGTCTCTGGTAAGCTGTAAATTACCATCATCTGTTCCAACCCAGATGACCCCTTCTTTTACTGGGCTCGGAGAGATTGTAATTATTGTTTCATAATTTTCAGCTTCGGTTACATCCCTTGTTAAACCACCGCTCTCCTTTTGTTTTAATTTTGTAGGATCATTTGTGGTAAGATCAGGGCTTATTACTTCCCATGTTCTCCCTTTGTCTTTACTTCTGTGTAAAAATTGGCTACCAAAATAAATTATCTTTGGGTTTAATGGGTCAATAGCAAATCCTGAGTTCCAGTTGTATCTATCCTTTACATCTTTTTCAAATGGTACTATTGTTCTATGCTCCGCAGTTCTTGTATTAAAGTAAAATATTTCACCCCCCTGACTCATAGCATAACCGCAGCTACTATCTTCCGGATCAGGCTCAGTATCAAA
>CAZWJH010000075.1:0-12063 GCA_964634755.1 uncultured Clostridia bacterium | reverse complement strand
TTAATATTTTATTTCAAAAAAATTATACTCCCTTTTTTTTATTTTTTCAATAAGAAATACGGATCACTACTATTTTTAAAAGAATGTTTGAAATTTTTTTAATTTTAAGTTAAATTTAATTGTTATGATAATATGGAGGGAAAAGATATGAGTAATGGGGAAAAAGAATTTTCCTATGTTTCAACAGTTCACAATCCTGAGCCTGATTACACAAGACCACTCCTTCAGCTTACAGAGGAGCAAAGGAATCAACTTTACAAAAGATTAAAGTTCCTTTATGGAAGGGAAAAAGCAGATGAATATTTACCTGAACTTGAAAGGATTTTAAAGGTATATTATGCTCATAAATCCGATGAGTTAAAAGAGAGAGAAAAGAATTTTGCTCCTGAGGAGAGATTTACTCAAAAGGACATAATTTTGATTACTTATGGGGATTTGATTGTAGGAGGTAATGAAAAGCCTTTAAAGGCTCTTGAAAAATTTTGTGATAGTTATTTAGAAGGGGAGATAAGTACGATCCATATTTTACCATTTTTCCCTTACTCCTCTGATAGAGGGTTTTCTGTCATTGATTTTACAACAGTGGATCCAAGACTTGGAACATGGGAAGATATAGAAGAGCTTGAGAGGAAATATCAATTAATGTTTGATGGTGTATTTAACCATGTTTCTTCAAAAAGCCGATGGTTTCAGGAATTTTTAAATGGTAATAAAAGGTATCAGGAGTATTTTGTTTCATTTAAATCACCAGATGAGATAACTCCTGAGCAGAGAAAATTGATTTTCAGACCGCGGACTTCTGATATTCTTTCTAAATATCAATCAATAAATGGTCCTGTTTATGTTTGGACAACCTTTTCCAATGATCAGATAGATTTAAATTATAAAAGTCCTGAAGTTTTGATGAGGGTAATCGAGATCCTTCTTTTTTATGTTAGGCATGGAGCAAGTATAATAAGATTGGATGCTGTTACTTATCTTTGGGCTGAGCCGGGTACAAGTTGTATTCATCTTGATCAAACTCATGAGATTGTAAAGCTATTCAGGGATGTCTTTAAAATTGTTGCTCCATGGGTTGCTCTAATAACAGAAACCAATGTGCCTCATAAGGAAAATATTTCATACTTTGGAAATGGTAATGATGAAGCTCAAATGGTATATAATTTTGCACTTCCACCTTTGGTTCTTTACACTTTTTATAAGGAGGATGCAACTGCAATAAGTAATTGGGCAGCTGGGTTAGAGTTAAAATCAAAAACAAACACATTTTTTAATTTCTTGGATTCCCATGATGGAATAGGTCTTATGGCAGTAAAGGACATTTTACCTAAGGAGGAAATAGAATTAATTATTGAAAGAGCAAAAAAACACGGGGGGATAATTTCTTACAGAGCCGTTGCTGGGGGTGGGAAAGAGCCTTATGAGATTAATATAACATGGTTTAGTGCTCTTAATGATGAAAATGATGAGTCCGAAGATATTGCCTTTCAGGTTAAAAGATTTGTTGCATCAAGAGTTATGGCCTTGGTTTTGGCGGGTGTTCCCGGTATTTATCTCCATAGTATGATCGGGACTCAGAATGATATTCAAGCTGTCTTAGAGACAAAATCAAACAGAGCCATTAATAGAACAGTGGTTTCATATGAAGCTATAATGAATGCTTTAAAAGATCCTCTATCAAAAGTTTCAAGGATAAGTAGAGAGTTTGGAAGACTTGTTAAAATTAGATCAAAGGAAAGAGCTTTTCATCCTAATGGTGAACAGAGGATTATCAAACTTTCTCCAAAAGTTTTTTCTGTTTTAAGAAAGTCTCCTGAAGGGGATGAAACAATACTTGCAATGATAAATATTACAAAAGATATTTGTAAGTTTGGAATCCCGGTGACGAAGTATGGTGGAAGATACTGGAAAGACCTAGTTAGTGAAATGGACTGGATGGCTGATGATGATGGAAAAATATATCTTAAAATTATGCCGTATGATGTAGTTTGGTTAAAAGAGATTAAACAGCAAACTTAATGCTGAAAAGTGTTCAAATATTTAATAAAATTTCAAATCATTATGAAAAATTTAACTTTCTTTCAAGCTTTGGCATTGAAAAATTTTGGAGAAGAAAACTAAGAAAGTTTATAGATAGTAAGAATAATTTTATTTTAGATTTGGGAGTGGGTACGGGGGTTTTTTCAGAGGCAATCAAAGAGAATGGGTTTATAATAGGAATAGATCCTTCATTTAAAATGATTATGGAGGGTAAAAAAAAGAGGGAGTTTATAAAATTTGTAATGGGGGTAGGAGAGAAACTACCTTTTAAGAATGAAAGTTTTGACTGCATTATCTCTGCCTATGTAATGAGGAATCTTGATAGTGTCAGGATTACTCTGAGTGAAGCATTGCGAGTTTTAAAACCTGGAGGAAAGATAATAATTTTGGAGTTTTTTCCTCCGAAAAATGTTGTCCTTAGATTTTTTTATAAATTTTATTTGGGGAGGATAGTCCCCTTTTTTTACGGGTTCTTTTATAAAGACACTTTACCTATAAAATATTTTTCAAACTCGATTTTCTCTTTTATGAAAGTATCAGAGTTTTCAAGTTTGCTTAATAATATTGGATTTGTTAAAATCAAAATTGTGAAGACTTTTTTGGGAATATCTTTTTATTTTTTAGGTGAAAAGAGTGAATAAGGTAAAAGAATTTATAAAACTTTTAAGAGTTCATCAGTGGATAAAAAATGTGTTTATATTTTCTCCAATGATTTTTTCAAAGAATTTTTTTAATACCGAAGATTGGAGAAAGATTCTTTTGACCTTCATGGGCTTTTCTCTTGTTGCTTCTTCTTCATATGTTCTTAATGATATTGTTGATAGGGAAAAAGACAGGCTTCATCCAGTTAAGAAAAACAGGCCAATCGCATCTGGTAAAATTTCTGTTTTAGAGGCAGTTTTCCTTTTCATCTTTCTTTTTTTGATTGGAGTTTATATAAGTTATTCTGTTGATAAAGGGGTGGCTCTTTTTACCCTTTCCTACTTTTTTCTAATACTTTTATATTCTCTTTTTCTCAAAAGAATGGTCTTCATAGACATGATAACAATTGCAATAGGTTTTGACATACGAGCTCTTGTTGGAGCTTATGCAATTAGGGTGGAGCTATCCTCATGGCTTGTAATTGATCTTTTTCTCCTGGCACTTTTCCTTGCTGCTACAAAAAGAAGACAGGAACTTATTAAGCTTAAGGATGCTGACAAGCACAAAAAGGTGTTATCATATTATTCACTCTCCATGATAGACCAGATTATTCCTATTTTAACATCAACAACATTAATTTCTTACATAATCTATACATTGTCTCCTAAAGTTAGTACATATTTTGGAACCGAATATTTTTATTTGACTGTGCCTTTTGTGGTCTATGGTATTTTTAGATATCTTTACATTATCTATAATAAAGATACATTCGGAGATCCCACATATCTTTTAATTCATGACTGGCCTCTGATATTGGATATAATTTTGTGGGGGATCAGTATTATAGCTTTGATTTATCTTTATTAATGAAGCAAAAACTTTTGAATAAGAAAATTCACAAATTCTCAGATTCTTTTAATTACTATCTCAGAAAAAATAATATGAAAGATGTAAAATGAAAAGATGTAATTTTTTTGACAGGGAAAAGATTATATACTAATATAATTTACCTATTTCATTGGTAAGAGAGAAAAATGTTTGGGATGATTTACACATTTTTGATTGTTCTCATAATGACAATTGCTCTTGCAAAAGAACTCCACAAACCATCTTTTATTTTATTTTCATCTTTAATTATTTTATATTTAGGGAGAGTTATATCTTTAAATGAAGCATTTTCAGGTTTTTCAAATCATGGAATGTTAACAGTTGCAGCTCTTTTTGTAATTTCATATGCTTTGCAAAGCTCCACCTCTTTTACTCTTTTTATTGAAAAACTTCTTGGTAGCGGAGAAAATAGATTTATTTACTTTAAATTGATGTTTCCCGTGGCTTTTCTTTCCGCCTTTTTGAATAATACGCCTATAGTGACTTCTCTAATACCAGTTATTAAACGATGGGCCAAGAAAAATAACCTTTCCGCTTCAAAGTTCTTGATTCCACTTTCTTATGCCGCAATATTTGGAGGAGTGTGTACTCTTATTGGAACCAGTACAAACCTTGTTGTACATGGTTTAATGATTGACAATGGTCTTGGTGGTTTTTCTTTTTTTGAGTTGTCAAAAGTGGGTGTTCCTATTGCTATTTCAGGTATATTGTATTTTGCATTATTTGGGTATAAACTTTTACCTGATAGAAAGGATATAACCTTACAATTGGGAAAATCCATAAGAGAATTTGTGACAGAAATAAAAGTTGGAAGAAAATTTCCATTTATAGGTAAAACAATAGAAGAGGCAAACCTTAGGCACTTAAAGGGGCTTTATTTATTTCAGATAAAAAGAAATGAAGAAGAGATATCATCAGTATCTCCATCCGAAAAAATTTTATTGGGGGATAGACTCTTTTTTGTTGGGTTGCCGGAAACAATTTATGAATTATTGAAAATTCCCGGGCTTGATGTTATTAATGATCCTGATTTCGACCTGCAAAATATAGATTCTGATAAGATGGCTGTGTATGAAGCTGTTATATCGAACAGTTCTCCCCTTTGCGGTCAAAATGTGAGAGAAAGCAAATTCAGAACAAAATACAAAGCTGTTATTCTTGCGATTCATCGTAATGGAACCCGAATTAATAAGAAAATAGGCGACATTGTATTGCAACCGAATGACACGCTTTTACTTCTGGCTAATAAGGATTTTCATAAAAAATGGTATAATTCCACGGATTTTTCGTTAATTAGTCCGAGTATTAGCGAATATTCCAAACCCAAAAAAAAGGGTAATTTAGCTTTGGCTTTGACTATATTAATGATTCTTTCTGTTGTCTTTGGAATCTTCAAATCTATGCTTGTAGCAGCATCAATTACAGCAGGGCTGATGGTTGCAACCAACATAATAAGTATAAATGATGCAAAAAGAGCTATAGATTTTGATGTGTTAATTGTTATTGCTTCATCCTTTGGTATTGGTAAAGCTATTGTAAATTCAGGGATCGCGGATTTGGTAGCAAAATTTTTAATTGATTTGCTCCAATCTTACGGAATAATTGCGATTATCGCGGGGCTATTTTTAATAACCAGTTTTTATACTGAGATTATAACGAATAATGCTGCCGCTGCTTTAATCTTTCCAGTAGCTATTAGTTTGGCATCGAAAATGCACTTAGATCCGAGACCTTTTCTTATAGTTTTAACCGTGGGGGCATCCTCTTCTTTCGCAACTCCAATTGGATATCAAACAAACTTAATGGTTTATACCCCAGGAGGCTACAAATTTTCGGATTTTTTAAAAACAGGATTGCTTGTTAATATACTGGTTGGTTTTGTATTAACCTTAACTGTTTATCTTATTTATTTTAAATAGAAAAATGGAAAGCACTTTTTTCAGGTTTGTCCTTTTTTCAAGAAATTTTGAAAATCCGGAGCAACTTATAACTCTGATTCATATTTTTTAATTAAAAGTTATAAGGCAGTTAAATCACGAAAATCTCAAACTTTCCTTTATACCATAGTTTTCCTCCCCAAATAATCATTATTCCATCCAAAAAGGAAAATTCCTCCAGTAATTTTTCAGGTTTGCAATTATCTTTTATTTTATTAGCTATACTTGTTGCAAATGCATCCGATTTAGTTGCAGAAGATGAGATTACAGTTACAACATCAGCTATTCCAAAGCTCAGAGAGTGTCCTATTTTTCCTGACGAGGACGCTATTCCGAATTTTCCGGAGGGGAGCTCTATGCCTATCTTATTTTCAAAAAGTTTATTACCAGAAAAAATCATTATTCGAGTAGATCTGTTAATAGAAAGAGCTATATCACCTCCATTTTCAATAAATATGTTTTCTGCTAATTTTTCCGCTTCCAAAAGAAGTTCATCAGCAAAAGCTCCTGCTACTGCTGCCATGGGGCCTACCGCTGCTTTCTTTGATTCTTCAATCATTTCTCCTATAAAGTGAATCTCGCTTCTTAAGTTTAAAGGTACAAGACTTGATCTAAAATCAGGATTTTTCTCAATAAAATTTTCAATGAGTTCATATGTGTTTTCTAGTTTTTCAGCAATCTTTCTTTGAAATTTTATCTTATCAATAAAAATTTTTTCAAAACCTATTAATAGATTTGAAAATCTGAAGTTTATCTCAAAAAAGTTCAAATCAGTTCTTATATCTTTTCTATAAAACACCTATCCTCCAAAATTCTCAAATTTACCGTATATCGGTAGGTTTTCAACAGGTTCTGTGAGGAAAAAGTGCCTTGATAAGATTTTATCTTTTAGTATTTTTAGTATTTCTTCTGCTTTAGCATGCTTTGTAAGGGATCTTACCGGGATCTTCTTTCCTTTGAAAGTTACCCTTCTCTCTATGAGTTCCTTGTACGAGATTTTCCCTATAATCTCTCCTTTACTATAATCTTCAATGTTTGTAATTATCTCCTTATTTCTTACGGAAACATATCTTGCAATTTCTTCGTTTAAAATTGGGATGGGAATTCCAATTGAAATATAAATACTTACTCCGTATCCCGGTATGTACACAGGCTTTATGAACTCTTCTTTTACATTTCTCAAATCTGCTATTATTGCAAGAGTTGCTCCAGGGCCTATCGGAAGTCCGGTTTTCCTATTTCTTTCTTTTTTAGCATTAAATTGTGTCCCTTCCCACGCAATAAAGCCTTCCCCTCCACCGAAGAAAATCTTTGTTCCTATTCCTATTGTCTTAAGATAAGGATCATTTATAAGAGGAGAGATTTCCCCAGTTCCGGCAAAATTCATACTTCCGAAATGAGGACTTATTCTACCTAAGTATGTCTTTAATTCCTTATTAGAACTATTTACCGCAGCATTGTAATTTTGGTAATTATTTCGAGGGTTAAAAAAGTAAACCTGATTTATATCCTTTATTGAAAATTCAGTCTCATACTCACTTCTCGGGTAACAATCCGTTGGAATTCCAAAGGCTCTTAATTTTATTTTCTCACCTTTAATCAACTTATAAATCACATGAGATCCGCCGTGTTTTTTATCTGTTATAGAAATTTCCGTTGCACCGAGATAGATATCTGCAGCAGCAAGGCCCCCGTATGCCGGTACATTATCAAGATAAACCTTTTGAAATTTCATCGGAGGCTTTGTATGTCCAAAGTTTAAGAAAATTCCACTTGAACACATTGGGCTAAAAGTTGCAGTTGTTACAATGTCCACCTTTTTGTAAACTTCTTTTGTCCCTTTTTCTTCAGCTAAATTCTTAACCTCTTTTGCAGTTAACACAACAGCTTTTCCTTTTTTAATTTTTTCATTGATTTCTTTGATTGTTCTCATTGAAGAACTCCTTGTGAATTGAAATTAATGCTTTATCCCTTTCCCCCTCTTCAACAATAAAATAAGTGGCGACAGGTGATACCCCCAAAGAAATTATTTCTATATTTATTTTTTCTTTTGCAAGAGCATTAAAGATTCTTGCAGCAACACCGTGCTTTACAACTATTCCCTCTCCTACAACTGCAATAACTGCTATTTTCTCTTTTTTTTCGATCTTTTCGACGGCAGGGAGTGGCATTTTTTTCAACAGCTGAAAGCTCCTTTCAAGATCTTCTTTTGATAGCAAAAGATTTATCAGGGTCTGAGAAGTAATGATTGATTTTATATTTATCTTTTCCATATTGAGAACAGATGTAACCTGTGCCATAATCCCAGGCTTTATCCCTACTCCAGCCCCCCAAAGCCTTAAGATACCCATTCCGTTTGTTGAACTTATGCTTTTTATGACTTTTGAACTAATTTTTTTCCCGTTGTCTATTATTGTCGCTGGATTTTCCGGCCCTGATGAGGAATCTATGTGAAAGATTCTAACAGGGATATTTTTTGCGGAGACTGGCTCAAAGGTCCGAGGGTGTAATATTTTGGCTCCAAAATAGGTAAGTTCAGCAGCTTCATCATAGCTTAGTCTTTTAATTTCTCTGGCGTCCTTTATTGTTTTTGGATCAGCACTCATAAAACCATTCACATCCTTCCATACATCCAAAGATTTAGCTTCAACACAATTAGCTATTGCTGCAGCTGAATAATCACTTCCTCCTCTTCCCAAAACGGATATTTTACCTTCTAATGATATTCCGTAAAACCCGGGGATAATATAAATTGTATTATTAGAAAGAGCCTTCCTCACGCTGTACTGACTTTCTTCTAATTTGACTGAGGCATCTCCGAAAACACCATCTGTCTTGAGTCCTATATTTTCAGGGAGTTTTTCCTCTGTGGAAACTCCCTTTGCTTTCAAACTTTCTGTGAATAGTAAAGAAGAGAACTTTTCACCAAAACTTATTATAGTATCAAGAAGGGATGGAGGGATTTCTTCAAGATAGTACGCTGCTAAAAGCTTTTTGTATAGTTCCTCTGCTCTTTTGTGTAATTTTAAGGCAAAATTTTCAGCCTCATTTCCGCTGATCAAATCCCTGTAAATTTTCAAATGAATCTCTGTAATTTTCTTAAGATATTTTTCTATTGTTTCCTTGTCTTTTTTGCTTTTTTCTCCTAGTTCAAAAAGCAAATCCGTTATTCCCGAAAGGGCAGAAACCACTACTATTGAACTTTTCCCATATTGCTCTATTATTTTAAGAACTTTCTCGAAGTCTTTGCTATTTTTTAAAACAGAACCGCCGACTTTTATGACTCTTTTTTTTCTCATAGTGTCTCTCCATATCTTTTCGCAAATAATTCAGCATTTAAAACAGAACCTCCGGCGGCTCCCCTGATAAGATTGTTTACAAGAAGGATAAATCCATACATATCTCTCTCTTTTCTCAATCTTCCGACAAAGATACTCATTCCCGGAGGATCCCCGTAAAAACAGAGTTTGGGTTGAGGAAAAGCCTCTTCTTCGGAATAAACAACAGTTTTTTCTGGGAAACTGGGAATGGACAGATTTTGATTATTAAAATTTTGCCACAAACTAACAATGTTCTCTTCACTTATTTCTTTTTCACCAAATTTTATCCACACAGTTTCAAGATGACCGAAGAGAACAGGCACTCTGACACAAGTGGGGTAAATTTCAAAATTTGAGTTAAGAATTTTATTTGTTTCTTTTATAATTTTCTTTTCCTCATCCTTTATATAAGGAATGAGGTTTCCTGAAATTTCCATTGCTGAAAGTCCAGGAAAGCCTGCTCCTGAAATTGCCTGATAAGTGGAGACAAAGATTTTTTTAATTTTCAATTCCTTCAAGGGAGCAAGAGCCATTACCAGGCCAGTTGTGGAGCAATTTGCATTTGTCACAATAAAACCTTTGTGAGGGAATCCTTGTTTTTTAATTAATTCCAGTGCTTCTGAATTAACTTCAGGAATCAAAATCGGGACATTATTTTTGTATCTGAAAGCACTTGAATTTGAAAAAATATAAAAACCCTCATCTTTTAATTCTTTTTCGATATTTTTGGCCACATCGGAAGGAAGTGCTGAAAAGATAATTTTTATTCCCTTTTCTTTTAAATTGGGAATGTTAAATTTTTCTATCTTGGTATTGTTAAGATTGGAAGTAGGTTTAACCGGCAAAAGCCATTTTACGCTTTCCAGATAATTTTTACCCTCTCTCTTTTCGGAAGCAATAATGTAAGTTAAATCAAAAAACGGGTGTTTTGTTAATATGGACACAAATGCCTGTCCTACTAAACCTGTTCCCCCTAAAAGTGCAACTTTTATTTTTTTCATAGTATACACCTCCATCGTATTTTTTCAGCAAAGTGAAAAACCCCAACAGTTCGAAAATCCCTTACTGAATAGTAAAAAAAAGTGGGAGGGATTTTTGGGTGGAACTGACTAACACATCAATTTGTTCATTTTTAACCTCCTACTACTATTTGGGGAATTTCCCCAACCGGTTTAACCACCTTATCCCCTCTTCAGGGACAGGTTGGTGAGGGTCATGGGGAACCGGAAAACCTACCCTCGTCTTCATAGCCTCAGAGCTTTGAAGAAATGCAAAATTCTATCAGGAAGGAAAAAATATGTCAAATGCTTTGAAGATTTTTAATAATCTTTTCTTTTCATCCGCTGATATTTTATTGCAAAACGGTGAGCTTCATTACGAGCAAACTTTAAAATTTTAAACCATCTTGTATTTTTTTCTTGAATCCTTCTTCCTGTTAATAAATGAAGCGTGTCCTTTTTACCTTTTGATATTGAGATAATGTCTATATCAATTCCAATTTCCTCCATTGCTCTTTTTGCAGCATTGAGCTGAGCAATACCTCCGTCTATGAGAAGGAGGTCAGGTACTTTTTTATCTCTTTTGGAAGATAATCTTCTTTTTATGATTCTGTAAATATTTTGAGGATCATTTGCTTTTTCAGATTTTGATATAAAATACCTTCTATAGCCTTTTTGGGCAGGCTCTCCCCGGTAAAAAGACACTTTTGAGCCTACTATGTTTGTTCCGCTTAGATGAGATATATCGTATGCTTCTATTACTTCAGGATACCTTTTTAATTTTAATTCTTTTTTCATCTCTTTCAAAGCATCCTCTTTTTCAAATTCCTTGAATTTAATTTCAATGTTTTCATTTAAATTTTCTATAATTTGCTTAAACTGTGTTCCCCTCCCCTCCGATATTTTTATCTTTTTCCCACTTTTTGAACTCAAAAATGATATCAGATTCTTTTTTATATCATTTGAAAGTTTGGAGACTATTATAAGTCTTTTGGGAATACTTTCTTTAAAATAGAATTCTGATAAAATAGAAAGTAATAATTCTTCATCTGAAATAAAGACATTTTTTAAATAAAACTCCTTTTTCTCCTTTATATTTCCGTTTTTATCAGCTCTCAAAAGGGAAAAAAGAGCTGAGTTGTATTCTCTTCTATATCCCCAGATATCATAATTTTCCCTTATTTCGGTATTCTTGTAGGTTTTCTTTTCAATATTTTTAATAGCAAAAATCAAATCCCTTATTTCAGCGGCCTTTTCGAATTCAAGAGAGTCAGAGGCCTTTTTCATCTTCTCTTTAAGATTTTCTAGTATGTACTCAATTTTTCCATTTAAAAAATTTATGGCATTTTTTACGCTTTTTTCATATTCTTCTTTTGAAATTTTCCCCACACATGGAGCAGAGCATAGTCCCAAAAAATAATCCAAACACGGCCTTTTTCTCTTCCCGATTTTTTCTTTACATGTCCTTATTTTAAATGCTTTGCCAATAATTCTCAAAATTTTGTAGGCATAAGATGCGGGCACATATGGCCCAAAATAGAGTGAGTCTGAATCGGTTTTTCTTCTTGCTGTCATTATGTATGGAAACTCTTCATTAATTTTAACTTTCAGAAGTAAAAAATTCTTATCATCCTTAAGTTTAATATTGTATTTAGGAGTTTTGTTTTTTATAAAATCTCTCTCAAGAAAATATGCCTCCTTTTCATTTTTTGTAATAAAGTATTCAATATATTCTATGCTTTCGGGAAATAAAATTCCGTGAGAATAATTTGATTTAAAGTATGAAGCAAGTCTTTTGCGAAGATTTACGGCTTTTCCAATGTAAACTAATTCCCTCTCTATATTGTAGAAAAAATAAACACCACTCTTTTCCGGTATTGAAATTAAACTTTCTTTTTTAAAAGGGATTAACATCCCCCGTTCTTTTATGTCTCTATTCCCAATCTTTTCTTTGCTTCGTCTGTTAGTCTTTCAGGTGTCCACCTGGGTTCCCAAACGAGTTTTACATCTGCATCTTTAACCCCTTCCATTCTTGCAACTTCCTGCTTTACATAAAGAGGTAAGGTAGTCATTAAAGGACACCCTGGAGTTGTTAGCGTCATATCAATGTAAACTGTATCATCTTTTATATCTATTTTATAAATTAATCCGAGATCCCATACGCTTATATTAAGCTCAGGATCAAGGATTTCCTTAAGTCTTTCTATTACTTTTTCCTTAGTAATCATTTTTCCTCCT
>CAZWJH010000074.1:4890-12193 GCA_964634755.1 uncultured Clostridia bacterium | reverse complement strand
ATTTTTCAGGACAGAAGTGGGAATTAATATTCTCTCTGTTCTTAGGTATAAAAACACTCAAAAAGATATAAAAATAATAGGGGAAGAGCTGGGAGTTGAAAACATATTATTGGGTAGTATCAGAAAGGTGGGAACAAAGGTAAAATAAGCGTACAATTGATAAAAGTTTCCAATAAATTCAGTCTCTGGGGAGATTCTTTTACATTTGAACTAAAAGATGTTTTTAAAGTACAGGATAAAGTTGCGGAAAAGATTGCAAAAGCATTAAAGTACAGCATTCTTATAAAAAAAAGAGAATTTAATGAACCTAAAAATTTGGAAATTTACGAATATACATTAAAAACAAGAAGTTTAATTAACAAGTACCTACTATCAAGAAATGAAGAAGATTTTAAACTCTCTTTAAAAATGCTAAAAAGGATGGAAGAAATAGATCCAAATAATCCGAAAACATATATGTGGTATGCCTGGTGTTATCAAAATCACTATGAAATAAGTTTAGACAAAAATGATCTTAAACAGGTTATCTTAAATATTAAGAAAGCATACAAAATTAATCCTCATATAGCAGAAACTCTTGGGGGAATGGGGTGGCTATATTTATTGAAAAAAGATTATGATAAGGCCCTTCCTTTTTTCTCCGAAGCAATAAAAAAAGAGCCTAATATGCCAGAGATTCTTCATGCTTTGGGAATTTTTTACCATAGGCTCAGACTTTTTAGAAAATCAATGTTTTTCTCAAGAAAAGCATACGAAAGAAACCCTTTTTACATTTTCACAGCTCGAATACTTGCCTCTTCATATGAAGCTCTCGGCGAGTGGAAAAAAGCAAGAAAGATTTATGAAAAAAGCATTGAATTTTACCCAATCAGCTATTTTACCCTCCTTCCATATTCTATCTTCCTACTTAAAACCAATGAAATTGAAAAATCCATAGTTGTTTTTGATAAAATTCCAGAGGATCAAAAAAGAGCGAAAGAAATTTCTTACTATAAAGCTATTTTGTATGCTCTTAAAGGAAAGAAAAAGCTGGCCTTAACTTTCAACCGTTCACCCGAAGTTTATTCAATTCTGGGAATGAAAAAAGAGGCAATCAAAGAATTAAAAAAATTGATTGGAAAAGACCGGGAATATTCCTATCTTCCCCTAATAAATAACCCTTTTCTTAATAATTTAAGAAGTGACCCGGAATTCATTTCAATATTAAATACACAAAGGAAAAAGTTTGAAAAATTGTCAAAGAAATACGGAAGTTTATCCATACCAATTTAAACAACAAATGAGCCTTGAAATTACATACCTTTTGTGGTAAATTTTTTATATATAAATATTGGAGGTTAGAATGAAGATTAAAGAGAGAGAAAAAGGGAATGTTGTAATCTTAGATGTTTCAGGGAAAATCGTACTTGGAGAGGACATCAACAGCTTAAAAGAAAAAATTGATGAACTTTTAAAAGCAGGTAAAAAAAATATTCTTTTAAACCTTGCGGATGTTCCTTATGTTGACAGTACAGGTCTTGGTGAAATAATAAGAGCTTATGTAAGCACAACGAAAAACGGTGGAAAATTAAAACTTTTGAAAATCTCAGAAAAGATTAAAGATCTTTTAGTAATATCAAAATTAATAACAACATTTGAAAAAAATATTTTTGAAGACGAAGAGGAAGCTGTAAATTCATTCTAATCTAACTTGGAAGATAAAAAAGGTTTTAACCTTCACTTAATTATTATCTTCCTCATTTCCTTACTTTTTTTTTCATACGCTTTTACCGTAGATATAAGGGTAAGGCAAAGGGGAGGTTTTTTCAGTGATGAAGCTTCTTACTTTTCAATAACCCAAAGTATTGCATATGATTTTGATTTAAAATACACGAAAAAAGATATTTACAGGATTAAGAGAGATTTTGGAACACCTCAGGGAATTTTTCTAAAAAAGGGAAAAGATGGAACCTTATATTTTTCAAAGTCTTTTATCTATCCTCTTTTTGTGGCACCTTTTTACAAAATTTTCAAAACAAATGGTTTTTTTATATTTCACGCAATCCTCTTAACCTTGATTCTATACTTGGGATTTAAGCTCACAAAAAAATACTTTGAGGAAAATCTTGCTCTCCTCTACACTCTTCTTTTTACTTTTGGAAGTATCGCCTGGATATACTTTTTTTGGATGACCGCTGATTTTTTCAATTTTGCAACAGTTTTTCTCTCTTATTTAATTTTCTTTATTTACAAAGATTCTTCCAAAATAAGTCCTCTCCTTATCTCTGCTTTTCTTCTCGGAATTGCCACTTTTTCAAAACCCCCAAATATTGTTCTCGCTCTTCCTCTTCTATTTATTTTAGTTTTTAAAATAAAAAGTTTAAAAAAATTCTTATTATTCTCTCTTTCTTACATGCTCCCGGCAGTTCTTTTATTCGGCTTCTTATATTTAATGACAGGAGATTGGAATTTTATGGGAGGGGAAAGAAAATCTTTTTATTATAGGTTTCCTTATGAACAAAAGGATTATAAGTTTGAAAATCTCGGAATAAAAATGACTTCTTCCAATTACTGGGAAAGATATTATATAACTCCCAAGATTTTCTTTTTAAATCTTATATATTTCTTTATAGGAAGATATACAGGTGCATTCATATATCTTTTCCCCGGAATATTCTTTATGCTTCTCTTTCTATGGAGAAAAGAGCGGAGTAATAGTATAGAAGGGATTATCATATTAATCACATTCTTCATAGAAATTTTAGTTTATACTGGTCTTGCCCCGGACAATTATTTTGGAGGCGCTGGTTCCTTAGGCAACAGATATGCACTGAATTTTTACCCATTACTCTTTTTCTTTTTCCCAAAAAACATTAACTTAAAAAAGGCTTTTTCAGGTTTCGTCTTACCATTCCTGTTTTTAGCACCTGCATTTTTTGATCCGATTTTCTATTCCGGCTATACAGGAGAATTAAGTAAGATTGGAATTTTAAAAAACTTTCCCCCTGAAATCACCCAAATTTTATCAATACCAACAAACATAAATCCTCACGCATACAGAAAAAGATTGCAAAACTCAAATATCTTCATACTAAACAATAATTTCAATGCACTAAAAGAGGATAGAGGGATATGGATATTTGAAGAGGGAAAAATTGAGTTTGTACTTGAAACTTTTAAAAAGTGTAAAATTTTAAAACTTGAACTTCTAAATATTCCCGCCAGAAAAGGTCACATTATAAAAATCAAAATAGGAGGAGTAAAAAGAAAAATAAAACTTAAACCATCAGAAAGAAAAGATATTTTTCTTTTCAACATAAAGCCAACCTTAAGGATAAAAAAACGATTTTATTATTATGGATATATTAAAACTGAACTCTCCACAATACCTTTTTATACAACAAAAGAAAATAGAGACAGAAGAAGAGTTTCCCTTTACTTTAAACCGATTTTCGAAAAATGTGTGGAATAGCCGGTTTTTTATATAGTAATCAGGAAGTAAAAGCTGAAGAAAAATTACTTCACGAAATGTTAAATCTCATAATTCACAGAGGTCCGGATGAAGAGGGTATGTTTGTGAAAGATAATGTGGCCATTGGAATGAGAAGATTAAATATAATTGACCTTAGCACAGGAAGCCAACCGATTTTTTCAAAAGATAAAAATAAAGTTATAGTCTACAATGGAGAATTTTACCCCTTTAAAAAATACAGAAAAGAACTAAAAAACAAGTATGAATTTTATACCAAGACTGACACTGAGGTAATACTCCATCTTTATGAAGAATACGGAGAAGAATTTGTTAAAAAACTCGCGGGAATGTATGCAATTTCAATCTGGGATGAAAAAGAAAAAAAATTATTATTAATAAGAGATAGAGTCGGAATAAAACCTCTTTACTATACTCTAACTTCAAAAGGAACTCTCATTTTCGGTTCAGAGCCGAAAACCATCTTACTCCATCCTGAAGTAAAAAGAGAGGTTGACCCCTTAGGTTTAGAGCTTTTTCTCTCATTAGAGTATATTCCGGCTCCTCTTTCAATCTTTAAAAATATAAAAAAATTACTTCCCGGTCATTATCTTGTTTATAAAAATGGCAAAATAGAAATAAAAGAATACTGGCATATAAATAATGAAACCTTTTTAACATCAAAGAAAGAGTACATTGAAGGGATAGATTCCCTTTTGGAAAGATCCGTAAAGGAAAGATTGGTAAGCGATGTGCCCCTTGGGGCTTTTCTATCAGGAGGAGTTGACTCATCTTCTGTTGTTGGAAAGATGAGGCAAATAGGGGTTAACCCTCTTTTGACATTTTCAATAGGATTTGAAGAAAAATCCTACAATGAGCTTCCCTTTTCAAAACAGGTGGCAGAGCTTTTTAAAACAGATCATTACATAGAAAAGGTCTCTCCCGATACAATCTCTCTCATAAAAAAACTAATCTTTCATCTTGATGATCCCATAGGGGATTTTTCAATTTTCCCAACCTTTCTTGTATCACAAATTGCAAAAAAGAGAGTAACAGTATCACTATCCGGAGACGGAGGGGATGAACTTTTTGCAGGGTATGAGCATTATATTGCACAAAAGCTATCAAATTATGTAAGGAAAGTTCCTCTTTCAAAACAATCATTAAACCTTTTTGCTTCCCTTTTTCCACCTTCCAAAAAGAAAAAAGGATTTGTCAACAGAATAAAAAGATACAGCAGAGGACTGAATATGGAAAACTCTTTAAGGCACTTTCGCTGGATGCTGTTCCTTTCCCTTGAAGAAAAGCGAGAGCTCTTTTCAGAATCCTTAATTAAAGAGATAGATCTCAGCAAAGAAATCCATGAGAGAGAACCACTTAAAACAATTTTCGAAAAAGCAAAGGAATTTGACTCAATAAACGGAGAGCTTTACATTGATTTTAAAACATACCTTGTGGACAATATATTGGTAAAAGTTGACAGAATGAGCATGGCAACCTCCCTTGAAGCAAGGGTTCCTATTCTTGATCACAATCTTGTTGAATTTGCCTTTAAAATTCCTGGAAAATACAAGCTCAAAGGATTTACAACAAAATACATCTTTAAGAAAAATGCCGAAAGGATGCTTCCTAAAAATATAGTCCACAGAGAAAAACAGGGGTTTTCAATTCCGATAAAAAACTGGCTTAGAAAGGAATTAAAATCCCTTTTACTTAACACATTATCAGAAGATCGCATAGAAAAAGCTGGTTTTTTTAAATACAGAGCAGTAAAAAAATACATTGAAGAACACATAGAAGGTAAAGAAAATCATAGTCATATTTTATGGTCTCTTCTCCTATTTCATCTGTGGTACAATTATTTTATCTTAGAGGAAAAATGGACAGAAGAGAATTTTTAAGATTCTTATCCATTTTACCATTTCTTTCATCAATTAAAAACAATCCTTTAAGGAGGCCAAATTTGAAAGAAGAATATTTGAAAATTTTTGAAATAAGTGAAAATGATATAAAAAAAATCCTCCAAACCGCTTTGAAAAATGGTGGGAATTTTTCCGAGGTTTATCTTGAATACTCTTTGTCATCTTACCTTAAACTTGAAGAGGGGCAATTGAAAGAGCCCTCTATTTCCATAAAAAAAGGAGCGGGAGTAAGGGTTATAGAGGGAGAAAAGGTAGGTTATTCGTACACAGAATCCTTAGAAAAAGATGATCTTGAAAAAATAGCATTAATCTCTTCTTCTATTGCAAAAAACAGAGTTTCACTACAAAGATTCCACTTTAAAGAAAAACCATTTAAAAGATATTATCAGGAAGATGTAATTTCAGGAATTTCTCCCGAGGAAAAGATAAGTTTGCTTGAAAGAGGTTATAACAAAGTATTTGGTAGAAAATATGTCAAAAGAGTGTCCATCACTTATTCTGATTCCGTAAAACTAAAAATAATTGCAAATTCCGAAGGCCTTTTTATTTCAGATTATCAGCCCCTTATACGATACAATGTTGAAATCATAGCGGAAAAAGGAGGAGAAAGAACAAGAGGGTATGAAGGAGGGGGAGGAAGAAGAGGGCTTGATTATTTTAAAGAGGTCAAGCCTGAGCAAATTGCCGAAGAAGCTTTAAGACAGGCTCTCTTGCAGCTTGATGCGTATGAAAGTCCGGCAGGAGAGTTTGAAGTTGTGCTTGCTTCAGGGGATTCGGGGGTACTTCTCCATGAATCAATAGGACATCCTCTTGAAGGAGACTTTAATAGAAAAAAGACATCCGCATTTACAAACAGAGTGGGAGAAAGGGTAGCTTGCCCGGAATGCACTATAATAGACTCCGGGATAATACCCAATTCAAGAGGAAGCATTAATATTGATGATGAAGGAAACTTATCAAAAGAAAATATTTTAATAGAAAATGGCAATTTAAAGGGTTACATACATGATAGAATAAGCAGTGATTTTTTCAAAGTTTCCCCGACCGGAAACGGGAGAAGGGAATCTTACAAATACCCTCCTATTCCGAGAATGACAAATACTTATATGGCAAATGGCAAATATTCTCCGGAAGAAATCATAAAAAGCGTGAAAAAAGGAGTGTATGTTAAAAGCTATAGCGGAGGAGAGGTTGACATAAGCTCCGGAGATTTTGTTTTCAAAGCTACGGAAGCTTACTTGATTGAAAATGGGAAAATAACAAAACCGCTCAAAGATGTAACACTTATAGGAAATGGCCCCGATATTCTCACAAAAATAGTAATGGTGGGAAATGATTTAAAATTAAGCGATGGAAAATGGACATGCGGAAAAGACGGACAATCGGTACCTGTGGGAGTAGGCCTTCCCACAATTAAAATAAAAAAGCTCACGGTTGGAGGCACTACAATTTAGGACAAAACAGAAAATTTCCGCTGCTCGGCTCCATGTTGGAGGCGCTTGGTTTTGAAACTTCTCTTTCTCAAATTTCAGGTAAAAAAATTTTCTTAATCTTGTATTCTTTACTTTTTTTTATTATCATTTAAAATTAAAACAAGGAGACAAGAAATGGGAGACGGCAACTTTTACTTGGGTAAAAAATTTTCTCTCTCTGAAAAAAAGATAGAGGAGAAAAAATTTCTTTATGAAACAGAAGATCTGACCACCCACGCAGTGGTTTTCGGAATGACGGGAAGCGGTAAAACAGGCCTGTGTATTACAATGCTTGAAGAGGCAATTGAAGAGGAAATTCCAATAATTGTAATTGACCCAAAAGGAGATGTAAGCAATCTCGCACTTATGTTCCCTGAAATGAAAAGTGAAGATTTCAAAAAGTGGGTATCTCCCGTTGAAGCTCGAAAAGAGGGAATGACAATAGATGAATATGCTGAAAA
>CAZWJH010000074.1:0-4790 GCA_964634755.1 uncultured Clostridia bacterium | reverse complement strand
CTAATTTTAAATATTCAGAAACCTCCCATAAAAAAATTGGGCGTCTTTGATATTAATCAAATAATAGATGAAAGGGAAAGAGTTGAGCTTGCTTTTAAAATCAATAATATAGTAGCATCCCCATCGTTCAGATTTTGGACTTCAGGAATGCCCATGTCAGCGGAAAATCTTTACTCCAAGAAGGGAAGCAAGGTACCTGTAAACATATTTTACATTGCCCATCTCTCTGAAAATGAAAGAATGTTTTTCGTAAGTCTTTTGTTAAACGAAATTCTATTCTGGATAAGAAAACAAAAGGGCACATCAGATTTAAAATACATATTTTATATGGATGAAATATTCGGTTATCTTCCACCTTATCCTTTAAATCCTCCCTCAAAGACCCCACTTCTTTTACTGTTGAAACAGGCAAGAGCCTTCGGATTGGGAGTGGTTTTGGTCACTCAAAACCCAAAAGACATAGATTACAAAGGTTTGACGAATGCAGGAAGCTGGTTTATCGGAAGACTCCAGGCAGAAGGGGATAAAGAGAGAGTTGCCGAAGGATTGGAAGGACTTTCGGGAAAAGACGGAGAGGTAGTTGATGGCAAAGAGGCAAAAGAATATATGTCTTCTTTAAAGAAAAGGGTTTTTATGATAAAGAATGTCCATAAACCGGGAATAGAATTTTTCCATACCCGCTGGGCAATATCTTATCTTACAGGTCCCCTTACCCGAGAACAGATTAAGGGATTAAAAGGGGAAAATCCACCTGTAGAAATATCAGCTGCTACTCAAAAGGAGCTCAGTCAAGAAACCACCACAAAAAAGACAAGAGATGATCTTCTCCCCTACCTTCCGACGACAGAGATTCAAATCAAAAATTTGTTTGAATTTGACCCGAATTCAAAAGATAAATACTATGCGCCTTACTTTTATATAGAAAGTGAGATTATATATGATGAGAGCAAATATTCTTTGAATATCAGAGAAGAATATACTGTTGAACTTCCGGCTTTTGACTGGGAAGATGAAATAAAGCTTATAAAAGAAAAGAGAGAATACTCATCTGAACCGGACGAAGATGTGTTGGGATACAAACCTTTTTCTAAAAAAATTAATTATTCCACTATTACAAAAATTAAAAAACGGGTGAAAAATTACATTTTTTCCACTCAAAGTTTAAACCTCTTCATTAACAAAGAGCTGAATTTAATTTCAAAGGTAGGGGAAAGTGAGGATGATTTCAAATTCAGATGCAGAGAGATAGTTGAAAAAAAAATTGATAAGGAAGTTGAAAAGATAAAAGATACCTATGAAAGAAAGATAGAAAGGATAAAAGACAGAATAGAAAGAGAAAGAGTTAAGCTTGAAAAATTAAAAGGAGAATACAATAGCAAAAAGGTGGAAGAATATATCTCCATAGGAGAAACAGTATTAGGCCTACTTCTCGGAAGTAAATCAAGAAGGGTTCTTTCAACCGCCGCAAGAAAAAGAAGAATGACTTCAACAACAACGGGAAGGATAAAAGAGGGAGAGATGAAAATTTCTCAGTATGAAGAAGAGTTAGAATCTTTCAAGGAGGAGTTAGAAGATAAAATTGCGGATCTTGAAGACAGATACTATGAGATGGCAGATAATATAGAAAACTTTGAGGTAAGACTTGAAAAGGATGACATAATCATCTCGGAAGTTTCAATCCTCTGGAAACTCAAGAGTTGAACTGCTAATCGTATTTATTATATTTTTAAAGAATGATAAAATACAATATTAATCAAAAGGAGAAAGATAAATGAGAGTTTTGGTAATTGGAGGAGGAGGAAGAGAGCATAGCTTAGCATGGAAATTATCTCAAAGTCCTCAGATAAAAGAACTCTATGTAATCCCCGGAAACGGAGGAACTGCTGAGATAGCCGAAAATGTGGATATCTCTTTAAATGAAATCGTAAAATTAGCGGATTTTGCAAAAGAGAAAAAGATAGATTATACAGTTGTCGGACCTGAAGCTCCATTGGTAAGCGGAATCGTGAATGAATTTGAAAAGAGAGGGCTTAATATCTTTGGACCTTCCCAGAATGCCTCCATAATAGAGGGAAGCAAAGTATATGCAAAAAGATTTATGAAAAAGTATGAAATCCCTACAGCGGAATTTGAAGTGGCCAATACACCTGAAGAAGCAAGACAGCTTATAAAAAAAGAAGTGTTCAAATTCCCCTATGTTATAAAAGCGGATGGACTTGCCGCAGGAAAGGGAAGTATAATAGTAAAAAACAAGGAGGAAGCGGAAACTGCCGTAGAAGATTTAATGATAAAAAAGAAATTTGGCTCAGCGGGTGATAAAGTTATTTTTGAAGAATTTCTTGAAGGCAAAGAAACCTCTTATATGGTGTTTTCGGACGGGAAAAGAGCTTTTCCCATTGTAACATCCAAGGATTACAAAAGACTGGAAAATGAAGATAAAGGACCAAACACAGGAGGAATGGGAGCAATTTCGCCATCCCCTTACATTGATTATGATTTAATAAAAGATATTCACAGAAAAATAGTTATGCCTACAATCTATGGAATGGCACAGGAATCAAGAATGTTTAAGGGAGTGCTTTATCCCGGCCTTATGCTTACAAAAGAGGGACCAAAGGTTCTCGAATACAATTGTCGATTCGGAGATCCTGAAACACAGGCAATAATGTTAAGGCTAAAAACAGATCTTCTGGAAATTGTTGATGGAATACAGCACAATACTTTAAAGGATATAACTATTGAATGGTCAATGGAACCTTCTGCCTGTGTTGTCCTGGTTTCGGGAGGTTATCCGAGTAAATATAAAAAAGGGAAAGAGATCTTCGGCCTTAAAAGGGCGAAAATGATTGAAGGAGTGCAAATATTTCATGCAGGAACAAAAAGAGTTGATGGGAAATTTTATACAAATGGCGGAAGAGTTTTGAATATTTGCGCTACAGCTCCATCCCTTGATAAAGTAATGGAAAAGATATACTCAGCAATATCATTTATCTCTTTTGAAGGAATGTTTTTTAGAACAGACATTGGAATGGAGAAGAAAGAATGATAGGAATAATTTTAGGAAGCAAATCAGATTTAAGTTATGTAAAACCTTATCTATCACTTTTTGATGATTTTTCTGTAAAATTCACCTTTGCAGTAAGCTCTGCTCACAGGACTCCCCAAAGGACAAAAGAATTGGTAAAAAAAATGGAAGAAAAAGGGGTTAAAGTAATAATAGCAGTAGCAGGTGCAGCAGCACACCTTCCGGGAGTAATTGCTTCTTATACAACTTTGCCGGTAATAGGGGTGCCTATACCATCTTCGGATTTGAATGGTCTTGATGCACTTTTAGCCATTGTGCAAATGCCTGGCGGCATTCCTGTGGCAACTACTGCAATAGGAAAAACAGGAGTGAAAAATGCAATTTTGCTTGGCTTTTCTATATTAGCTATAAAAGATGAGTCTCTCTCAGAAAAGTTAAAAGATTTTAGGACCAGTCAAAGAGAAAAGGTAATAAAGGATTCGGAAGAAATAGAAAAAGAAATTTCATCTTATGGAACTTTTTTCAGCCTATAACTTTGGATGTAGGCTAAATCAGGCTGAGCTTTCCACCTGGATCAGAGATTTTGAAAAAAGAGGAATATTTCTTTCAAAAGAGACAAAAAAAGTTAAATTCATATTAATACACAGTTGTACTCTTACAAAGAGGGCGGATGCAGAAATTAGACGCTTTTATAGGCACTTAAAAAAAGAGTACCCGGATAAAAAATTTGTAATAGCCGGGTGTATGAGCCACTCTTTAAAAGATTTTTTTTATGAATCCAATGTTGACTTAATCCTTGATAACATAGAAAAAAAGACACTTGTAGAAAGAGTTATCTCGCATTTTAATTTAAAAGCAGAAAAAGCTGACTCAAAAAGAAGGTATCTTTCAAGAGGGTTTTTAAAAATTGCGGATGGGTGTAATTATGGATGCACTTACTGCATAATTCCTTATGTCAGAGGTAAAGCCACAAGCATAGATGAACAAATAATAGAAAAAAACTTAAAAGAGCTTTTAGATTATGGATACAAAGAAATAGTAATTACCGGAGTAAATATAGCATATTACAAAAGAGAGTTAGGAGAAAGGGGTGCATTTTTAAAACTTTTGAAAAAATTAGTAAATATCTCAGGAGTTTTTTACTTGAGATTAACATCTCTGGATCCACGATTAATGGATAAAGAATTAATAGATTTTTTGATAAAAGAGGAAAAGATAGCAGCTCATTTTCATGTTTCCATTCAAAATGGCAGTGAGAAGGTTTTAAAAAAGATGGGAAGATGGGTTCCGATTAAAAAATACCTTGAAATTTTAGAGGAGTTGAACAAAAAAGAGAATGTGCTTTTATCAGCAGACTATATTGTTGGGTTTGCAGGGGAAGATGATGAGGAATTTGAAAAAGGAAAAAGGTTTTTAGAAGACTCTCCTTTAAATTATCTTCACATTTTCAGATACTCCCCCCGTGAAGGAACTCCTGCGGTAAAAATGAAACATTCACCGGAGAGAATTGCGAAAGAAAGATACTATATATTGAAAAACTTTCACGAAAAGAGATACTCAACTTTTATAAACTCATTTATAAATAAAAAGCTCAGAGGTATTATCATCAATAAAAACAGAGTTTTAACAGAAAATTATATAGATACATTAATAAATTCAAATCATTCCTTTATCCCAGCAGACAAAGTTAATATTTTAATAAAAAAGAGAACAGGTTTAAAAGCTGAAGGTATTATTATTTAAATTACAATAAGAAACTACCTTG
>CAZWJH010000073.1:0-12523 GCA_964634755.1 uncultured Clostridia bacterium | reverse complement strand
TTGGTAGCCTTACTTTTGGTGTTTCCTGCTTTTTCCTCTCAAATAAAACTTGATTCATCGGCTTTCAATGGTTTGAGAGCAAGATCAATCGGACCTGCTGTGATGGGAGGTAGGATTACTGCTATTGAGGGAGTTAACTCAAATCCTAATGTAATTTATGTAGGAACTGCTGGTGGCGGAGTTTGGAAAAGTATAAACGGAGGTACCACTTTTGTTCCGATTTTTGATGATTACACAATGTCAATAGGAGCTATTACTGTCGACCAGAAAAATCCGGATACTGTTTGGGTGGGAACAGGTGAAACTAATATGAGAAATACTGTTTCTGTTGGCATAGGTCTTTATAAAAGCACTGACGGGGGAAAGCATTGGAAAAGGGTAGGGTTTGAGAATTCTGAAAGGATAGCCAGAATAGCGATTGATCCTACTAATTCAGATATTATATATGTGGCTGTTCCCGGACATTTGTGGAATGATTCAAAAGATAGGGGATTATACAAGAGTACAGATGGTGGAAAAACATGGGGAAAAATTCTGTATGTTGATGAAAAAACAGGATGTATTGATGTTGAAATTGACCCTCAGAGACCCGAAGTGATTTATGCTTCAATGTGGCAGTTCAGAAGAAAGCCTTACTTTTTTAATTCAGGTGGCCCCGGCAGTAATATTTACAGGAGTGATGATGGTGGGAAAACATGGAAGAAAATTAGAAAAGGTTTACCAAAAGGTGAATTGGGAAGAGTATCCCTTGCCATTGCTCCTTCAAGACCGGGAACAATTTATGCAAATGTTGAGGCAAAAAAGAAATCAGGCATCTATGTTTCATATGATATGGGTGAGAATTGGAAATTTGTAAATGGCTCTAATTTTGTAAAAATAAGACCATTTTACTTTTCTCATTTTGTTGTTGACCCAAAGGATTTTAGAAGGTTGTATGTAACCGGACTATTTTTATCCATATCAAAAAATGGAGGAAAGAGCTTTTCTTTTCCATTTTCCATGGGAGGAGGCGTTCATCCTGACATTCATGCTATATGGATAAATCCCAATAATACAAGACAGGTTTTTGTTGGTTGTGATGGAGGTATTTATCGTTCTAATAATTATGGACAGCAGTTTGAATTCCTTGCGAACCTTCCGGTATCACAGTTTTACCATGTTTATTATGATCTTGAAACTCCTTACAATGTTTACGGGGGACTTCAGGACAATGGCGCCTGGTACGGACCTTCACAAAGTTTTAGCTCTTATGGGATTCAAAATAAAGATTGGAAAAATGTCGGTGGGGGAGATGGTTTCTATGTTTATCCTCATCCTGGGGATAAAGATATTGTTTATTATAGTTGGCAAGGAGGAGAGTTTGTCAGGTATAATAGAAGAACAAATGAATCAAAATCAATAAAACCTCTTCCCACAAAAAAGGGTGAGCCGAAGTACAGATTTAATTGGAATGCTGCTGTTGCCTTAAGTCCAAATGATCCCGAAACTATTTACATCGGGGCTCAATATCTTTTCAAATCTACGGATAGAGGGGACACCTGGATTAAAATATCACCAGATCTTACTACAAATGATCCTAAAAAGCAGCAGCAAGCAAAGTCAGGAGGTTTAACTCCTGATAATACGACTGCTGAAAACCACTGTTCAATTGTGTCAATTTCAGAATCACCTTTGAATAAAAATATGATATGGGTTGGGACAGATGATGGAAATTTACAAATTACAAAAGATGGCGGAAAAAATTGGGAAAATGTAGTAAGGAATATCAAAAACTTACCTATGAATACCTGGTGCTCTTCTGTAGTAGCAAGTAGATTCAAAAAAGGTCGTGCATATGCAACCTTTGATGGTCATAGGACCGGCGACATGAAAACTTATATATTCGTAACTGAAGATTATGGAAAAACATGGAAATCTTTAACTACCCCTGAAATTAAAGGCTATGTGCATATAATAAGAGAAGACTTAAAAAATGAAAATTTACTTTTCTTAGGGACTGAATTTGGGCTCTATGTGTCCATAGATAGAGGTGAAAGCTGGGCAAAAGTGAAATCTGTACATAATGTTACTGTCAGGGATATTCAAATTCATCCAAGAACAAATGATTTAATACTTGCAACGCATGGAAGAGGTATTTTAATAATTGATGATATTACACCTTTGAGAGCTTTAAATGAAGAGATACTAAAATCTCCTGCTTGCATACTTCCTTCAAGACCTTCTGTTATGCGAACACCTACATACTTTCAAGAATTTCCAGGTAATGGGGAATTCTTTGGTGAGAATCCTCCGGAAGGAGCAATGATTACCTATTATCTTAAAAAAAGACATATTTTCGGGACACTAAAAGTTCAAGTTCTTGATAAAAACGGAAAAATTATTCAGGAATTTCCGGGAGGTAAATCAAGAGGAATAAACAGAATTTACTGGAGTATGAGGTATAAAGGACCCAAGATGGGAAGAAGCCCAGGGCTTTCAATTATGATAAATGTAGGCCCTATGGTTCCTGAGGGAGAGTACATAGTAAAATTGATTAAAAATAAGAAAGTGTATAAGAGTAGGATTAAATTGGTACCTGATCCTGTTGCTGCGCACTCAAAGGAGGATAGAGAAATCAGATACAAAGCTGTAATGAGGCTTTATGGGATGCTTGAAAGGTTAGGTTATATTGTTGATAATATGACATCCCTAATCAAACAGATTGATGAGTTAAATAAAAAGAAGAATTACAAGAAACTTCTTCAATTTAAAAAAGAACTGGAAACATTTAATAAAACACTTGTTCAGTACGAGGGTCTTATGACAGAGCCAAAGTTGAGGGGAAGAGTATCAGCACTTTACAGCTCTGTAATGATGTATGGAGGAAAACCTACAAATTCGCAACTTCACAATATAAATGTGCTTGAATACGAGATTGAAAAGGCTAATAGAAAGTATGATTATCTAATGAAAAAACTAATTTCTGTTAATAAATATGTTAAAAAGAAATTCGGGAAGATGCTAAAAATTCTTACTTATGAAGAGTATAAAAAGAAAGATTAATTTATAAGAGGGAGGGAGAGCTAAAGCCAGCCCTTCCTCTTATACCACTCTATAACTTCTCCGATTTTTTCTTCAAATTTGAATTTGGGATAAAACCCCGTTTCTTTTAACTTTTTATTTGAACAAATCCAGCATCTGTATTTGATTTCACTTATTTTATCTTTATTGAATATATAATTTTTACCGGTAATTTTTGAAGCAAAGTTGATAAAGTTTGCTATGATTTTTCCAAACCATAAAGGGAGAGTTATTCTAACTTTTATCTTTCTTTGAAGTATTTTTGCCACTATTTCTTCAATTTCTTCCCATTTAAAGAGCTTATCTTCAGAGATAAAGAATATTTCACCGGATTTTGTTTCAATGTTGGATAAATGCAAAATGGCACCTGCGATATCTTTTGCATATATGAAAGAAAGAATTCTTTCTTCAGGTTTAAAGTGTACATTAAGAGAAAGCCCCTTTTTGACCAGTTTGATCGCTTCCAAAAAGTCTGTATCCCACTCTCCATAAACAGCCGGAGGCCTTAAAATAGTAATAGGGATTTTTTCTTTATATTTTAAAATTCTCTTTTCTCCTTCAAGTTTACTTTGCCCGTATGTAGAAACCGGAAAAGGAGATTTATCCTCTCTTTTGGGGATACAATCTTTAGAAGGTCCTGCAGCAGCAAGAGAGCTTACGAAAATAAATCTTTTTAGATTTTTCAAGTTTAAAGATAGGTTTGCAAGTTTTTCTGTTGCATCTCTATTTACTTTGAAATAATCTTCTCTGTTTACGGCTTTTGTTATTCCCGCTAAGTGAATTATATAATTTGTGTCTTCAGGTATTTTCTCCAAAGTGGTAAGATCTCCTTCTAATAAGAAGTAATTTTCTGGTAGAGGTATTCTCATTCTTTCTTCTAACTTTTTCTTGTTTCTAACGAGCAAGTAGATTTTCTTGACTGTTGAATTTTTTTGTAGTAAATTCAGAAGATGTATCCCTATGAAACCTGTGGAACCTGTGATAAAATAATTCATTACCTATCATATCATAAACAAAATGGAGGTTAAAATGGATATATTTAAGAAGTGTTTTGATTTCAAGGAAGCTGAGGATGTTCAGGCAAAAGGAATTTATCCTTACTTCACTCCGATAGATGAGGTCTACGGAAATAAAGTAAAAATCAAGGGCAAAGAGTATATAATGATAGGTTCTAATAATTATTTAGGGCTCGTCGGTGATGAAAGAATAAATAGAGCAATGAAAGAGGCAATAGATAAATATGGTTCAGGAACATGTGGGTCAAGATTTCTTAATGGAACTTTAAGTATGTATGTTGAGTTTGAGAAGGAATTGGCTGAGTTTATGGAAAAAGAGGCTGCTTTGATTTTTTCAACTGGCTATCAAACGAATTTAGGAATTATTAGTGCTTTGGGAACCAAGAATGATGCTCTTATTATAGATAGACTTGATCACGCATCTTTGATTGACGCTACAAGGCTCTCTTTTTCTAAAGTTTATAAGTTCAAACATAATGATATGGATGATCTTGAAAGGATATTAAAAACAATTCCTGATGACATGGGTAAGCTTATTGTTGTTGATGGTGTTTATTCAATGGATGGGGATATCGCACCACTTGATAGAATGGTAGAGATAAAGAAAAAATACAGAGCAAGGCTTTTTGTTGATGATGCTCATGGAATAGGTGTTATCGGAGAGAAAGGAAGAGGTGCATCCGAATACTATAATGTTCTTAAAGAAGCTGATATTGTCATGTGCACTTTTTCAAAATCATTTGCTTCTCTTGGTGGTTTTGTAGCAGGGGATAAAAAAGTTATTGAGTATATTAAGCACTTCGGAAGACCGATGATTTTCTCTGCCTCAATTACTCCGGCTGCAGCTGCAGCTGCAAAGGAAGCTTTGAGAATAATAAAAACAGAACCCGAAAGAAGAAAGCGACTTCAGGAGATAGCAAATTATATGAAAAGTGAATTTACGAAAATGGGATACAACACGGGAAATACTGAGACTGCTATTATCCCTGTTATAATAGGGGATGATGAAAAAACATTTAAATTATGGCTTGCTCTAAGAGAGTTAGGGATTTTTGTTACTCCGGTAATTTCTCCTGCTGTATCTCCTGATAATTCAAGAATAAGGACAAGCTATACTGCAACCCATACTGATGAGGAACTTGAAATCGTTCTTAAGGCTTTTTATCAAGCCGGAAAAATGTTAAATCTTATTTAAGAGGAGGCGTAGATGAGAAAATTAGAAGAATACATAAGGGATGTTCCCGATTTTCCCCAAAAAGGAATTATTTTTAAAGATATAACAACACTTTTGAAGGATAAGGAAGGATTGAAGAGAGCTGTTGACGAGCTTTACAAAGTTGTGAAAGATATGGAGATTGATAAAGTCGTGGGGGTGGAGTCAAGAGGTTTTATTTTTTCTCCTATTTTAGCATATAAATTGGGAGTAGGTTTTGTTCCTGTGAGAAAGCCGGGGAAACTTCCTGCTGAGGTTATTTCAGAATCTTATGAACTTGAATACGGCACAGATACCCTTGAAATTCATAAAGATGCAATAGAAAAAGGGGATAAGGTTCTCATTGTTGATGATCTCATAGCTACAGGAGGGACAGCCAAAGCTGTTTGCAAAATGGTGGAAAGATTGGGAGGGAAAATTATAGCGCTTGAATTTCTGATTGAACTTACATTCTTAAATGGGAGAGATAAATTAAAAGAGTATAATGTTTTCTCAATAATCAGATATTGAGTAAGAATAAGTTATTTGTTTTTTTATCTATTTTAATTAGTATTGTTTTTGTTTTTCTATGGAATTACAGGGAATTAAATTACTTAAATTTTTCTGAAAAAATAAAGAATGATGTGGATAGCTTATATGCTAAAGTCACGAAAACTCTTACTGAAAGAGATTTAAGAAAATTATCATATGAAGTCTGGGAAAATGGAAAGTGTGTAAAATGGTCTGGGGATTCGCCCAAAGTAAGTATTTTTAAACTACCTCAAAAGGAAATTTTTTATTATGAAAATGAAATAGCCGGTTATTTGGGGTATAAAGAGGAGAATACAGTTTATTATTATAGGATTTTAGAATACGATTTTTTTACTCAAAAAAAAGAGTATGATTTTTTTGAAGAAAAACTTCCTTACAGAGGGTTGACCTTTGAATATGTAAAATTCAATGATTATAATTTTCAAAAATTCCTAAAAAAAAGATTTAATAATAAAGAAGAAATAAACGAGAGAGAAGAAAATGGGAAATTTTTTGCTGAATTTATTATTAATTCTGAAAAGAAAACTCCTCTTATATTGGTAAAAGTCAGAAAACCTTTTAAGAATGAATTTAAAAAATTGCTAATATCGGAAGTATTACCTTATTTTATTCTTTATTATTTTTTGGTTTTTTTGTTGTATTTAATATTTTTTAAAAAAATTGATTTGAATTTGTTTTTTCTTCTTTGTACTTTGAAACTCTTAGAAGTTTTGTTTTTTAGTGAAAAAGTACTTGACTCTCTTTTTCCTGTTAGTTCGTTTTTTTCTCTATTATCAATTCTAATTTTAATTTTTATCTTAAATCATCTTTTACGAAAAGAATATTTCTTTTATCTTATTTCAGTGATTTATATTGTATTTCTTTACTATTTCATTTTTATCGCCGACATTAAGAAAGGAATGTTAATAGTAGATATAGTGGTAATTTCTTTCTACATTTCACTAATATTATCACGCTATTTATTAAAAGAAAATTATAAGAAACTCCTTGTTTTTGTTTTAATACTCTCTTTTTTTAATCTGTTTTTTTTTGAAGTAAAAATTAGGGGAAATGAGAATAAGCTTTTGGAAAAATATCTACCTATTTTGGAGAGGTATAGTTTTGAACATTTAAAAATTACCAAAAAGGTTATTAAAAAATTAAATGATAATATTTTAAAAGATTTTATAAAAAAGCATAATTCGGAAAAATTGGCATTAACTTTATTTGAAAAATATTTTCTTTACAGGATAGAAAACAGAAATTTACCTTCTATTCTCATTTACAAGGACAATGAAGTTTTAAGCTATTTCTCACTTTCAAATCCACTCCCTTCATTTGAAATATCGCTTTTTAATAAGAGTTTTAGTAAATGGAGTTTTTTTAAAACCTCCCTTTTTGTAAGGGGGATATTAATTAATAGTGATGTGTTCGTAAAGAGCTTAAAATATAATGGTCTGATTTATAGGTTCTTTATTTTCTTCCCACAAAATTATTGTGAAAGCTTAACATTCTTTCTAGAAAAGGGAAGAATCAAAAATTTGTTTCTTCTAAGGAATCCTAAGATATCTTCAATAAAACTGGTAGAAAGAGTAGATAAATATTTTGTTATCAAAAAAGGAGAGTTTTTCTTCAGAGGTGTGTTCTTTAATCTTGATTCTCAGCAGTTTTTTTTAGGTTTCCCGTACAGAGATTTTTATTATAAAACTGTTGATTGGCTTAAAATAAATTTTTTTGTTTTTATTTTATTAGCTTTTTTGCTTGTTTATGATAATAAAGATAAGTTAAAGTCTTTTAGTTTTAGATTTAATTTTGTAATTATACTTTTACCAATTTTATTAGCAATTGTTTTAGAATTTTCCCTTGCAAGATATTTTAAGAGTTATCAGTATTCAAATGCAAGGGCAGAATGGATGAGCCAATCTTTTTCTCTTGAAAGTATCTCAAGATTACTATTAAATCAAGATTTTACGATTGAAGAAATTTCCTTTTTTATAAATAGATTAAGTGAAAAGCCAGTGGGTATTTATAAAAATGGCAAACTTGATTTTTTTAATGGAAATATTAATGGAAGAGATTTCTATCTACCATATATTGTTATGAGAAAGATACTAGGGGGGGAGAATAGATTTTTTATGAAAGAAGAAGAAAAATTTGTATTCCTTTATTCTCTTAATAATGAGATATTCGCAATATTCTTTCCTGTGAGTAAGCAATTGGATTTAGCTTTTGTTAAATTTTCAAATACATTAATCTTTTTTACCTTTATTTTCACCCTTTTAATTGTTGTATTCGGGCAATTGTTAATAAAAAAATATAACAAGGGATTAAGTAAGATTATAAAAGGGCTTAACAAGGTAAAAATCGGAGAATTTAAAAGCATTGAAGAAGATGATTCCGGAGAAATAGGAGAACTTGTTGTAAGCTTTAATAAGATGGTTAATAATATTAGAGAACAGAGAGAAAAAATCAAGAGTCTTACTGAAAAAGAGGCTCTTCTCAAAGTGGCAAGAAAAGTAGCCCATGAAATAAAAAATCCCTTGACTCCTATTAAATTGAATATTGATTATATGTTCAATATTAGAAAAGAAGATCCCGAGGAATTTGAAAGTAGTTTTGACAAGATAATGAAATCCACTAAAAGAGAAATTGAAAATCTTGAAAGAGTTGTAAAAGATTTTCTTAATTTTTCAAGGGAAGGAATTCCTCCTCTTGGTGATGTTGAACTTTTTTCGTTTATGGAGGGTATTATATTACTATTTAAAGGTAGTGAAGTGGAGTTTAATTTAATAGGTGAGCAAGTAAAAGCTATGGCTAATGAAGCTTTTTTGGAAACAGCGGTGAAAAATCTTATAATTAATGCAATTGAGGCACTGGAAGCTAATAGGAAAATAGATATAGAGATAATAACAGCAGATAATAGAGCAGAAATAAGGATAAGGGATTATGGGAAGGGTATTTCCTCAGAGCAAATGGATGATATCTTTAAATCGGGTTTTTCTACTAAAAAAGGAAGTGGACTTGGTTTAAGTATAGCTAAAGAGATGATAGAAAAGATGGGCGGTGAGTTAAAAGTTGTATCTTGGGAGGGTGAAGGAACATTAGTGATAATCAAATTAAAGAGAGAGGTGAAAAAATGAATAGAAGAAGTAGCACCCTTTTAATTTTCATGATTATTTTCTTTTTGCTCTTGAGTTCTTTACCTTTAAAAAGTGGCAATGTTGATTTTAACGGAAGGTATTCTCTTGTTTCTCACAAAGGGGAAGTTTTACTTCTTGATACATGGACTGGTAGAGTGTGGATGATGGTGTATGATAAGAGTAAAAAAGAGAATTGGTTTAAGGAGTTGATTGTATTTGATAATGAAAACTCAATTCCCTTTCTAAGGATAATGACAAATGTAAAAAAGAGAATAGTTGAAAATAAAAAGTTGAAGAAACAAAAAACGGAGAAAAAGAGAAAGTGGATTGAAGAAATTATGAGCAGTGGTGAGAAGAAGAAGTAAAGATTACAGAGCTTTAAATTCTTTATAGAGTGAAAGAATTTTTTCCTTAAAAATATCTTGGGAATATTGGGAAAGCAGCTTTTCACTTCCTTTAACAATCTTTTTCCTAAGTGAACTATTTTTTGAAAGTTTAATCATTTTATCTGCAAGCTCTTCAAAATCTAATGGATTATTTAAGTATAGAGCGTTTTCTTTAAGAACTTCCGGGAAAGAACCATTTTTTGAGACTATTGAAGGGGTTTTACAACTAAGGGCTTCAAGCGGGGGGTAACCGAAACCTTCATTTAAAGAGGGGTACAGGAGTGCTATAGCATTTTTATAAAGATTTTTCAGTTCTTCTTTATCAACAAACCCTGTAAACTCTATCTTATTTTGTATCTGTTTATAGCTCTTTAATAGTTCATTTCTTTCTTTTTTGTTAAATCTTCCTGCGATTTTTAATTTTAACCCCGTTATTTTAATTGCTTTTAAAATAGTATCAATATTTTTTATCTTATCTCCTCCTCCGACAAATAGAAAATATTTTTCACTGGAATTACTTAATTTTTTCTTAATGTCACAGAAATTGCTTTTTATGAAGGGATAAATGACTTTTGTTTTTAAAGTATATTCAGGAAAAAATCTTAGTAAATCATTCTTTGTAGATTCAGATATACAAATTATTCTATCAGCATGCTTCCCACTTTTAAGAATCATCTTAAAAATAAGCTTATGCTTAAAAGGAAAGTATTGGGGGAACAAAAGTGGTGTTAAGTCATATACAGTTAATATTTTTTTTGTTTTTAATGGAAGTTTTGGAATGGCATATCCCGTGGAATGATAAATTTTAAAGTTTGAGTTATCCAAAAGTTTTTTTAAAAAAAAATTGTCTGAGAATGTAATAAGTTTTTTAGGAGAGGATATTTTTACTGAGTTTTTGAAATTATAATCATAATCTTTAAAAAAAAGGAAAGAAAATTGATTATTATTTTTAAATGTTTCGATAAGAGATTGTGTGTATCTTCCTATTCCTCTGTACCGTGAATATGTTTGAAGTGGTCTTCCATCAATGAGTATCATAAAATAGTTTAAATAAAAAAAGAGGGAGAATCAAATCTCCCTCTTTTTGCGATTTTATTAGTTATTAATTTGCGTCTTCAAATTCTGCATCAATTACTTCATCTTCCTTACCGTTTCCACCTGTGTTTTGCTCTGTGGTAGAACCGCTTTGAGGCTCCTGTGCTGTTTGTTGCGCTTGCTGAGCCCCCTGCTGAGGTGCATTTTGTTGATAGAGATTTGTTGCGATTTTGCTTGAAACTCTGTTTAATTTTTCAAGAACAGCTGTTATTTCATCTTTAGTTTGGGCCTTATCCTTAACTTCTCTTGCCTCTTTAACAACTTCTTCTATTTCTTTAATATCATTAGCACTCAACTTATCTTTGTTTTCATTCTTTAATTTTTCAAGCTGATATGAAAGAGTATCGAGCTGGTTTTTGGCTTCAATTAACTCTTTTCTCTTTTTATCTTCCTCTTTATGGGCTTCTGCTTCCTTTACCATCTTTTCAACTTCCTCTTTGGAAAGCCCGCTTGAAGAAGTTATTGTAATCTGTTGTGATTTGCCTGTGGCAAGATCTTTTGCCGAAACATTCAAAATTCCGTTTGCATCTATATCAAAGGTGACTTCAATCTGAGGTACTCCTCTCGGTGCAGGTGGAATTCCAACAAGGTGAAATCTTCCCAAAGTTCTATTGTCTTTTGCAAGTTCTCTTTCACCCTGAATAACATGGATTTCAACTGAGGTTTGATTATCCTCTGCGGTTGTGAATATTTCAGATTTTTTGGTGGGGATAGTGGTGTTTCTCGGAATAAGCTTATGAGCGACACCTCCAAGTGTTTCAACCCCCAATGACAAAGGCGTAACATCAAGAAGAAGAATGTCTTTGACATCACCTGATAAGACAGCTCCCTGAATGGCTGCGCCCACTGCAACAACTTCATCGGGATTAACCCCTTTGTGAGGCTCTTTCCCAAAAAAGTCTTTTACCATCTGTTGAACTTTTGGAATTCTTGTAGAACCTCCTACTAATATTACTTCATTAATATCATTAGGTGTTAATCCTGCATCTGCCAGTGCCTGTTTTGTTGGTTCAAGTGTTCTCTTTAAAATATCATCAATCATATTTTCAAGCTGAGCTCTTGTAAGCTTCATAATAAGGTGTTTTGGTCCGGACGCATCAGCTGTAATAAATGGTAAGTTAATTTCAGTTTCAAGCGCTGAAGAAAGTTCAATCTTTGCCTTTTCAGCTGCTTCCTTTAGTCTCTGTAAGGCCATTTTATCCTTTCCAAGATCAATCCCTTCCTGTTTTTTGAACTCTTCAATTATCCACTCAATTATTTTCTGATCGATATTATCTCCACCGAGGTGAGTATCACCATTTGTTGATTTAACTTCAATTACATTATCTCCAACTTCTAAAATGGAAATATCAAAGGTTCCACCTCCAAAGTCAAAAACAGCTATTGTCTCATCTTTTTTCTTGTCAAGACCATAGGCTAAAGCTGCTGCAGTTGGCTCATTAATTATTCTTCTAACATTTAATCCGGCTATTTTACCAGCATCTTTTGTAGCCTGTCTTTGAGCATCATTAAAATAAGCGGGGACTGTAATTACAGCATCGGTTACCTTTTCTCCAAGGTTTGCTTCAGCTGCATCTTTTAGTTTTTGTAAAATTTTAGCAGATATCTCGGGAGGAGAATACATCTTGCCCTGAATCTCAACTCTTGCATCATCATGAGGACCTTTAACAACTTTATATGGAACTAATTTCTTCTCTTCTGTAACTTCGTCATATCTTCTTCCCATAAATCTCTTTATGGAAAAAATTGTGTTTTCAGGGTTTGTGATTGCTTGCCTTTTTGCAACCTGTCCTACCAAAATCTCCCCGTCCTTTGTAAAAGCAACAACTGACGGAGTAATCCTTGCCCCCTCTTGGTTTACAATAACCTTAGGTTCATTACCTTCCATGAGAGCTACCACAGAGTTTGTTGTTCCTAAGTCAATACCAATTATTTTTCCCATTTTTTTCACCTCCAAAAATTTTTCACTATTATTATAGACAATAATTGATAAAATGTCAAGTAGGAAATATGATAAAAATACACTCAAGTTTGAAACAATGTAATGAGCTCCCTAAACCTTGAATAAGAAATAAAGCCAAAAGCTTCCGAGCTTTTTTTGTC
>CAZWJH010000072.1:0-12674 GCA_964634755.1 uncultured Clostridia bacterium | reverse complement strand
TAAGCCCAGCAAAAGGCAGTCAAAAGAGCCATTATTTCGCCATAATAATGCACAAAAACCTCTCTTATAATATGAATTCACAGAATTTTAGCATATAATTAAGCATGTCAAAACCTCAAGGGAAAAAAGATTATTTTACGATCTATTTTTCAAATTCCTTCAAAGAGAAAAAAATAAAGACTTAATTATTGAGTAATTAGCAAAAGAATTCAAGAGGATAAAAACCTAAACCTTGAGTAAAGAAGAAAAAATGCTCTTGCCTTTTATTTGTATTTCAATTAATATAGGTTTCGGAGGTTAAGATGAAGAAAAATATTAGATTGGTTGGCATTTTCTTATTAGTTTTTGTTTTATCAAACTTTGCAATTGCAGGACACGGGCAGCTTTTTATTCACGGAGGGATTGTCACAGACGACTCTTTCTCATTCGATCCCTATTTCTGGACCTTTGGCTCAGGAGTGGATATACCTATAGGAGAAATCTTTTCAATCACCCCCGAAGCTAACATCATAACTTACAAGATGAAATTTGATACATTCTGGATTGAAGGATCAGCTATTTTGAATGCAAATCTAGGGAATCTCTTTGTCGGAGCAGGTTTAACAAAGTGGTTTCTCATAGCTGATGAATCATATTCCGGAAACACAGATTTTGCTTTAAAACTCAATATTGGAGCTACCGGAGAAAATACCCGTCTCAGATTTTTTCTTATAACTCCTTTTGATAATCTTTTTAAAAAGGGAATGACAATAGGAGTCACCTTCGGTTTATCCTTTTAATATAAATTTCATAAGGAGGAGAATGATGAATGATCTTGAAATCGCAAGAGAGGCAAAACTAAAACCCATAGAAGAGATAGCGAAGAATGCGGGAATTTCTCAAAAATACCTTGAACCCTATGGTAAATACAAAGCAAAGGTCTCTTTAGATATATTCAAAGAATTAGAAAAAAAAGAGGATGGGAAACTCATTCTGGTATCAGCAATAACTCCAACACCAGCAGGAGAGGGAAAAACAACAGTGTCAATAGGTCTTTCAATGGCTTTTAATAGAATAGGAGTTAAAGCAGGAGCAGCATTAAGAGAACCTTCTATGGGACCTCTTTTTGGTATAAAGGGAGGAGCCACAGGAGGAGGAAGGTCTCAGGTTTTACCAATGGAAGATATAAACCTTCACTTTACAGGAGATATCCACGCAGTCAGTGCAGCCCACAATCTTCTCGGAGCATTGATCGACAATCATATATTTAGAAGAAAAAAACCCTATATTGACCCACGAAGAATCAAATGGCCAAGGGTTATTGATATGAATGACAGGGGATTAAGATACATAGTCTCCGGGCTCGGAGGAAGAAAAAACGGTGTACCGAGAGAAACTAATTTTCAGATAACAGCATCCTCAGAAATAATGGCAATCCTCTGTCTTGCCAATAATTATGCCGAATTAAAAGAAAAGATAGCAAACATTCTGATAGGCTTTACCTATGAAGGTGAGCCTGTCTTTGTAAGGGATTTAAAGGTTCAGGGAGCAATAGCAGCTGTTTTAAAGGATGCTTTAAAGCCAAACCTTGTTCAAACCATAGAGAACACCCCTGTTTTTGTTCACGGGGGACCCTTTGCAAACATTGCACAGGGGACCAATTCGATAGTAGCCACAAAGCTTGCCCTAAAGCTCTTTGATTTTGTGGTGACAGAGGCAGGGTTTGGATTTGATCTTGGAGCGGAGAAATACTTTGATATAGTGGCAAGATACGCAGGCTTTAACCCTGCTGGAGTAGTATTGGTTGCAACAGTGAGAGCTCTTAAAATGCACGGTGGAAAAAAGCTAAAAGAGATAGAAGAGCCAGATCCCTCAGCAGTGGAGAAAGGGCTTGTAAATCTTGAAAAACATCTTGAAAATATATCCAAATTCGGAATGAAAGCTGTTGTTACAATAAATAAATTTACCTCTGATACGGAAGAGGAGCACAAAATAATAAAGGAATTTGTAGAGAGCAAAGGATTCAATGCCTTTGTAGTTGATTTTTGGGGAAAGGGCGGCAAAGGCGGTGAAGATATAGCTATGTTTTTGAAAGAAAAATGTCAGACATCTATACAATACAAACCCCTTTATGAACTTGAGCTTCCAACAGAGAAAAAGATAGAGATAATTGCAAAGGAAATTTATGGCTCAAAAGCAATAGATTTCACGAAAAAAGCAAAGAGTGATTTAAAAAGAATAAAAGAATTAGGATTTGACAAATTCCCTGTCTGTATTGCAAAGACTCAAAAATCCCTGTCCGACAATCCCAAACTTCTCGGAAGACCAAAGGACTTTCTTGTGACTGTAAGAGAGATAAAAATATCCTCAGGTGCGGGTTTTAATGTACCCATTACAGGAGACATCTTACTAATGCCGGGACTTCCGAAAATCCCCGCTGCAGAAAGTATAGATATTACGGACGGAGGAGAAATAAAAGGGCTTTTTTAATTAAACACATATCTCCTTATCCTTTTCTTGATAAAAAAAAGCAATACTGCTATTATTCAAAAAGATGAAAAAGTATGTGGTATTTTTGTTTTTCCTGTTTTTCACCTTTAAGATACACTCTCAAATAGCAAATATCACAATTAAAATTCCCGATAAAAACATATTTCTTTTTGGTGATAGGATAAATTTTGAAGCGGAAATATCCTCACTTTTAAAATTTTCAAAAGTAAGAGTAATCTTACACAGCCAAAACGAGACCCCGGATTTTTTTTCTTATGAATTTAAAAAACCTTATAAAAAAGAAAATTATATTTCCAAAGGGATTCTTAGTTTTATTTTTTTTAAAAAGGGTAACATTACCACACCTTCTTTTACGATTGAACTACTTGATGAGGAAGATAAAGAGGAGATAACAGTTTACAAAGAAAAATTCGGAGGAATAAAGATAAAGCAGATCACAACCCTCAAGGGAAAAGAGTCCATTAAAGGACCAATTTCACCTCAAGAAAAAAGACCTCATTTTTTAACTCTGATTTTACTCATTTTCACTCCTTTTATTGCCATTATTTTTGTTTTTCTCTTTATAAAAAAGAGAGGAAAGAAAAAAGAGCCTTTTCTTACAAAATATGAGTTGCTTTCCATTGAATTAACAAAAGGGGAAAATCTTTTGAATATTTCAAAAATAAAAGAAGCGGTATTTATCTTTTCCAAGATTTTAAACCAATACCTTTCAAAAAAAATGGGGCAAGATACAGAATCTTTTTCCACAAAAGAGTTGATACCTATTTTAAAAGAAAAAAAGATATTTAAACCAGAAGTTGAAAGAAAAATAATAGAGAGTTTAAACTTAATAAATTTAATCAAATATAAACCAGCTTCCCCTGTTGAAAAAGAGGAAGTTAAAAAGCTTGTTAAATTCATACAGTTTCTCATAGAGGATTTAAAAAATGATAATATTTAAAACACCACTTCTGCTACTTCTTATCCTATTACTACCATTTCTAAATAAAATTCGGAAAAAGGACAGAGAAAAACACTTTGAATTTTCCACCCTTGAGTTTGCAAAAAAAGAGGGAAGGGGAATAAAAATAAAAAGACTTCTCTATTTAACATACATATTTTCACTTTTCCTGATAATTTTAGCCCTATCAAAACCCTTTCTAAAAAAAACAGAAGAGAAGAAATATGGCTCAGGAATAGGAATCATAGTAGCCCTTGATATTTCCGGCTCCATGGCATCTGAGGATTACAGACCAAAAAACAGACTTGAAGTTGCAAAAGATGTAATAATAAAATTCATAAAAAAAAGGGAGGAAGATAAGATAGGATTAATCCTGTTTGCAGGCAAAGCAGTAGTCCGATCCCCTCTCACATTTTCCCATCAAATCCTTACGGATATTATAAAGAATGTAAGAATAGGTATGATAGAAGATGGAACAGCCATAGGAATGGCAATAGCAACAGCTGTTAATCATTTCAAAACAGAAAGAGAGAGCAAAAAAACAATAATACTGCTTACTGACGGAGTGAACAATAGAGGAGAAATCTCCCCTGAAGATGCTGCTAAAATTGCAAAAGAGAGGGGAACAAAGGTTTATATAATAGGAGTCGGGAAAAAGGGCGAGGCTCTTTTTCCCATAAGCAATGAATTCGGAGAAAAAGAGTATGTAAAAGTATCCGTAAAAATAGATGAACCTCTTATGAAAAAAATCGCTGAAATGACAGATGGGAAATATTTCAGAGCTCAAAACAGCTCAGAGCTTGAATCTGTTTTCTCAAAAATTAACAGTGAGGAAAAAGAGAGTTCCTTTGTGATAAAGAAAACCAATTTTTACTCACTCCTCCCCATTCTGACATTTTTCTCCTTACTGTTTCTCTTTACCTACAAGTTTGTTGAATTCACATTCTTAAAAGAGGTACCCTGATGGAATTCGGAAGACCGTTTTTCTCAATCTTATTCATACTTCCCCTTCTTCTGTTGATTCTCTCTCTGTTCGATTTTTCCCGAAAAAAGAAAGAGCTCTCTTTTGTACTCAAAGAGAAAAAAAGGATTAAACTTTACATCAAATCAGTTAAAAAAAATCTTTTTCTCAATGTGATTTTCATATCAGCTTTGTCCTTTTTAATTCTGTCACTCATGAAACCTAAATGGGGAATAGAAAGCATTGAAAGGGGAGAGAAAAAAATCAATATTGTGTTCATCCTTGATAATTCATATTCAATGCTGGCTGAAGACATATATCCAAGCAGGCTTGATAAGGCAAAGGAGCTAATCTTAAAGATTAGCAATCTCTACAGAGAAAGGGATAATCTCTCCCTTATTATTTTCTCAGGCGATCTTGAGATATTGGTACCTCCAACTATGGATTTTCAAAGCTTTAGCTCATATCTTATAAATATAAACCCTGAGATTAATAGCATTCAAGGGACATACTTCGGAAAAACCCTCGGAAGTATAAAATCCCTTTCCTGCTCCTCTCTTACAAACAGCTTTTTTATTCTACTCTCCGATGGGGAAAGCTTTGACTCTCCCCTCTTTGAAGATACGCAAGCTCTGAGGAAGTGCGGGAATGAACTATTTTTCATCGGAATCGGAACAACAGAGGGAGCCCCTATTCCAATAAAAAACAAAGATTTTAAAATTATTGGTTGGATGAAAGATTCTGAAGGAAAAACAATAATCACAAAGCTTAACACAGTTCCAATCTTTAACACACTTGGCAATACTAAAAATTATATTATTTTAAACAAATCTATGATAAAGGATAATGAAATCATCTCTAAAATAAGAAAAGAAATTGAAAAGTTTAAAAAATTCAGAAAAAGAATTAAAAAGGCGGACAAATCAATATATTTTCTCTACATAGCTTTTATCCTGTTTATATTTTATGGAGTTAACAAGTATGAAAGAAAAACTTAAATTATACATTATCTTTATCTCCATTCTCTTTTTGAGCTTTTCCCTTAAAGAGAGATATGATTTTTACATTGCAAAAAAAAGTTATGAAAGGGGAAAATATAAAGAGGCCCTTTTGATTTACAGCCAATACACAAAAGATAAGAAAAATTCTCCTATTTTAAACTTTAATATGGGTACTGTTTACCTGAAAATGAAAATGTATGATGTGGCAAAAAAGCATTTTAAAACAGCTCTGAAGTCTGTAAAAGACAGAGAATTAAAAAAAGATATTCTCTTTAATCTCGGCTATTTAATGTACCTAAAAGAAAACAGGGCTCAAGCACTAAATTTATTTAAAAAATCTGCTATAATTGATTCTAAGGATATTGCTTGCAAGAAAAACATTGAGATACTTTTATCTGAAAATAATAAAGATAAGAGTAAAAGCAGTAATGAGAAAAAAACAATGAAAAGAAAAAATACAACAGGTAAAAATTTTAAAATTCTGAATTATATAAATGATGCTGAAAAGATTAGCTTAAATGAATTTTTAAAAAACAAAGCAAAAAAGTCAGAAAGAGGTGAAAAATACTGGTGAAGGATAAAAGAACCTTTTTTTTATTGATTCTTCTGGTTATCTGTGTCACTATTTTTGCTCAAGGTAAAGGAGATAATAAAATAGAGCTAAAGACAGAGGTAAGCTCAAACTCAGTTTCAATAAACGACAGAATAATTCTTAAATTAACCATAAAAGGCAAAAAGATACCAAAAAAAATTTACAATACTCAGGAGCTTTTGAAAAATTTTACAATAGTCAGACAGAGCAGTTCTTTAAGGGCAATAAATGATATTTTTATGGGTAAAATAAAGGTTAGAGAGATAACATGGATTCTCAAACCAATCAAAAGCGGAGAGCTAATAATCCCTTCGCTAAAAATATCTTCTGAAGGGAAAGAGTATTCAACATACCCTATTACGGTTTATGTATCAGAGGAAAGTATTCAGAGGGATGATTCTGTTTTGAAAGTAATAGTTTATCCGAGTGAAAATGATGTAATAGTAAATCAGCAGGTTGTTTTAACTTTCTCTCTTATAACAAATATCTCAATTTCAAGTGTTATAATCAAAGAGCCTCTTGTGCTTTCAAATGTCTGGGTAGAGGAATTTCCGGAGTCTGGAAGAATAAAGGGAGAGCAAATAAAAGAAAATGGTAAAATCCTTTATAAGTACATAATAAAAAGATATGCAATTTTCCCTCAGAGAACAGGAAGAGTTGTAATACATCCCATAACATTTGAGATTTCAACATCTGACAACAAAACTCTTTACAGAAAATCAAACAGGCTTACACTAATAGTAAAAAAAATTGCTCCTTCTAAAATACCGAAAGGATTTAATTATATGATTGGCTCTTTCTGGGTGAAAGCAGAGGTTGATAAAATAAAGACCAAGGTCGGAGAAAACATAAGGTACACAATAAAAATATCGGGAGATGGGAATATAAAATCTGTTCAGGCTCCGAAGTTTAAACATAGCAAATTATTCAATGTGTATCCTCCGGAAGTCAGAGTTGAGCTTAATTATGAGGGAAACAAGATTACAGGAACCAAGGAATGGTCATACCTTTTAATTCCACAGAAAAGAGGTTTGCTTACCATACCTTCATTTTGCTTCTGGTATTATCTGCCCAAAAAAGATATTTTTAAAAATACCTGTACTCGATCATTCAAAATACTTGTTGAATCCCCTTTTTACTCAAAAAGCATAAAAATAGCAAGAGAGAATTTCCCATCCCCCGAATCTGATAAAAAATACCTTACTCATTGGAAAAAACCAATTCTTTTCGATTTTAATCTTATTTTAAAAATCTTCTTTTTTCTTTTATTCTTAGATTTATTAGCTTTTATCATTATCTATTTTCTTGCAAAAGAGGAGTTCGTAAAGAAAAGAAAAGCCATCAATATAAAAAGAGAATTAAATAAAATACGAAAAGAAAAGAATGAAGTAATTTTTTCAAAAAAAGCATTGCACATCTTAAATGAATTTTTCTTTACTAAATACAATAAGTATCTTTTAGATGGAGGGTTAAGCTCTTTAAAAGAATTTTTTGAAGGAAAAGAGGTAAAGGAAGAGGCAATAAGAGAATTGACAGAGGTTATAATTCTTTTACAATCATATCTTTATTCTCCCATTAAAAATAAGAAAATAGAAAGAAGAAAGATTATAAAAAGTATTATAAATGCAATCTCCCAATTATCAGAGGAAAGTAAAAATGAAACTTAAGATGATTCCTTTTTTATTTTTTTTATTATCTTTCAATCTTTTTGCCACATCTATTGACACTCTTTATAAAAAGGGGATTGAAGAGATAAATGGAAAAAATTATACAAAAGCCATTGAAATTTTTAAAAAGATAGCAAAAGAAAAGGAAAGTCCGGGTGTCTATTATAATCTTGCCTTGGCATACTGGAACAAAGGGGAAAAAGGTTATACCGTTTATTATTTAAAAAAGAGTTTAAAACTTTTCCCTCTTTACAGGCGCTCAATAAAGGCATTGAAAATAATCAATGAAAAAACAAAAGAAAATGAAAGACTATTTTATTTATACTTAATTTCCTTACTCCTATCCCTTATCTTCTTAGTCTATATCCACTACATTTTAATAAAAAAGATTGTTCTAAAAAAAAGAAAATCACTGTTTATTCTTTATCTATTATTATTTTTCCTTATAATTTCCGCCGGAGGATTTTATACAACAGGATATGAGCTATTTCAAAAAGAGAAAGGAATTGTGATAAAAAAAGGGGAGGTAAAATTATATGCAGAGCCGGATCTTTCCTCTGTTCCTCTTTCAAAAATAGAGGAGGGAGAAGAGGTTGAGATAATTACAGATTATGGCGGGTGGTATAAAATTAAAAAGGACAAGATATTACTCGGCTGGATAAAGGGAGAGAATATAAAGCTCCTATAAGATTTTACTTAAAAAAACATAAGTGATAAAATCAAAAACATAGAATAAATAAGAGGTTTAAAATGAATAAAAGACTAAAAATTATCGCTATTTTGTTATTCTTCTTATCTTTTGTATCTTTTACAAAAGCAGAAAAACTCCTGACTATTCCTGAAAAAACGAATTTTGAGAAAACTTCAACTTATTCTGAAGTAATGGACTTTTTAAAAAACTTAAAGAAAAGACACCCCGAGAAAATGCACATATCCTTTTTTGCAGAATCCACAGAAGGCAAAAAAATTCCTCTTGTGATTTTAAGTGAGGAGGGAGTAACCAAACCCGAAGATATTAAATTTACAAAAAAACACCCTGTGCTAATTATGGCAAATATACATGCCGGAGAGGTTGAAGGAAAGGAAGCAACTCAGATTCTAATGAGAGAAATCCTTGAAAAGGGAAGGGAAGATCTTTTAAAAAATCAAATCATATTAATAATCCCGATTTTTAATCCTGATGGTAATGATAAAATGGCAAAGGGAAACAGAGGAGACAATGGGCCGGAGTTAGCAGGTGTAAGGCATAATGGGCAGGGATATGATTTAAACAGAGATTATATAAAGCTTGAGACACCCGAAGTAAAAGCTCTTGTAAACAAAATTTTTGTAAAATGGGATCCAGTAATCTTTGTTGATATGCACACAACAAATGGCTCCTACCATGTTGAGCCTGTTACATATGCTCCGAATATGGCTCCTCAGGGAGATGATGTTCTTATAAATTATATGTGGAAAAAGATGCTCCCTGAAATTGATAAAAAATTGCTAAAAAAATACGGAGTCAAAAGCATTCCCTATGGCAACTTTGTTGACAGAAGAAATCCAGGTAAGGGTTGGAGAAACCATGCATATCTCGGAAGATATGGAACATGTTACTATGGACTAAGAAACAGATTATCAATTCTTGATGAGAATTATTCCCATGCTGATTTTAAAACAAGGGTAAAGGGTGCCCTTGGATTTATAAAATCCATTTTAGAGTACACTAACTCTCACATAAAAGAAATTGTTGAGCTTGAGAATGAAGCTGACAGAAGAGCAGTTGAAAAGATAAAAAATTCTGATTTTCCCGTGGCTTTCAAATCAGTTAAAACTTATGATTTTACGATAGAAAGCTATATTTTTAAAGTAAGAAAGATGACAGAGGAGGAAAAGAAAAAATATCCTCCATGGTTTGGAGGATTTATTGTTAAAAAAACAGATAAACTTAAAAACTATAAACTTCCGCTTTTTGCAAGCTTTGAGCCTACGAAATTTGTAAAACTTACAGCAGGCTATATACTTTTACCTTCGGAAAAAGAGGTTGGTCAGCTTTTAAAACTTCATGGAATAAATGTCCAGAAGATAGAAGAGGAATTCGAAGCTGATGTAAAGGTTTTTAAAATAAAAGATATCAAATCTTCAAAAAGAATCTTTCAGGGTCATCATTTAAACAAATTAGAAGGAGAGGAAATCTTAAAAAAGGTTAAAATCCCCAGAGGTTCTTTTTATGTCTCACTTTCCCAGCCTCTTTCAAGGCTTGTTGCCTATATGTTAGAGCCACTTTCTTCGGATGGACTGGCTGCATGGAATTTCTTTGACAGGGTTATAGTAAGGGAATGGAGTAACAAATACAGAATTTATCCTGTTTATAAAATACTATCAGAGCCCAAAGTTTACATGCACGAGTTTTAATGTATAAATTTGTTTATAAAAACATTGAAATAAAAGGAAATATTCCGATAGCATCACTTTCAAGTCTGAATGTCGGAGGAAAAGCTCTCTTTTTTACAGAGGTTTTTAACCTTGAACAATTAAAAACCGCTTTCTTATTTGCAAGAGAGAGAGCATTGAGAATTTTTTTCCTCGGAGATGGGACAAATATACTCTTTTCCGATAGATTCTTTCCCTTTTTCTTAATAAAAAATAGTATAAAAGGTATAAAAAAATTATCTGAGAGAAAAGTGGAAGTTTTTGCAGCTACATCTCTTGGTGAATTTCTTGATTTTCTTGAAAAGGAAGAATTAAAAGGGTATGAAGAGCTTTCCGGAATTCCGGGTAGTGTCGGAGGAGCGGTTTATGGAAATGCCGGGGCTTTTGGAAGGGAGATAAAGGATTATATTGAAAAAGTGATATCAATCACAAAAGAGGGAGAAAGCATTGAAAGAGAAAAAAGTAAACTCAGGTTTGCTTACAGATGGAGTCTTTACAAAGAAAAAAATGAATTTATATATAAGATAATCTTCAAACTACCTAAAGGGGAAAAAAGCGAGATATCTAAAAAAAGGAAGGAGATAATAGAATACAGGAAAAAGAGACTTCCTGAAAATCCCCCAAAAGTAAAGTCAGCAGGAAGTTTTTTCAAAAATATTCTTCTACCGGATGGTAAAAAAATAGCGGTGGGGACAATTTTAGAAAAGATAGGAGCAAAAAACATAAGAGTGGGTGATGCAGCAGTATCTCAAAAACATGCTAACTTTCTTATAAACACAGGAAAGGCCAATGCCTCGGACTTTATTAAACTCTCTTCTCTCCTTAAACAAAAGGTAAAAGAGGAAGGGTATGAAATAGAAGAGGAAGTTATTATTGTGGATAGGATGTTTTGACTGATTGATAAAAGGATTGAAAACATGAATAAGATTGGGCAGCGGAAAGCAAAAAGAGTCTCAATTAATTCTTCAATCAAATTTCCCTAATTCTTGCTTTTGTCTGAAAAATTCTGCAACTCCGACAAATAAGCTAAAGTTTACCCGAGTATTATTAAACTTGACTTTAATAAAACTCGTGCTATAATTTAACTATGATTAAAAGAAAATTGTTTAAATCCCTAAAAAAACATCTGAAACAAAAAGAAATAACCCTTTTGGTAGGTCCGCGTCAGGCGGGAAAAACCACATTATTGTTAATGTTAAAAGAATATCTTGCAAAAAGAGGAGAAAAGACCGTTTTTTTCAACCTTGATATTGAAGATGACAGAAGGTACTTTCACTCACAAACAGAGTTCCTGAATAAAGTGAAACTTGAAATAGGTGAAAATGAAGGTTTTATTTTTATTGATGAAATACAACAGAAAGAGAATGCGGGTATTTTTCTGAAAGGTATATATGATATGAATACCATTTACAAATTTATTGTTTCAGGTTCGGGAAGCGTTGAACTGAAAGAAAAAATTCACGAATCTCTTACCGGAAGAAAGCGATTGTTTGAGCTGACTACTCTGAGTTTTGAAGAGTTTGTCAATTTTAAGACAAACTATGCTTACGAAGATAAACTTAAGGATTTTTTTACAATAGACAAGGATAAAGTTAATATTTTGTTAAAAGAATATCTGAATTTCGGAGGGTACCCAAGGGTTGTACTTGAATCAAGACTTGAGGAAAAACGACTGCTTATCAATGAAATATACAAGAGTTACATAGAAAAGGATATTTCCTACCTTTTGAAAGTAAAGAAAGCCGATACCTTTTCAAATTTGGTAAGGCTTTTGGCTTCACAAACCGGTAAGATTACAAATTATAATGAACTATCCTCAAATTTAGGACTCGCTCATGTTACTTTAAGAGAGTATCTTCATCACTTGGAAAAAACCTTTATTATTCGCAGAATTTCTCCATTCTTTAAAAATATAAAAAAGGAAATAAGAAGGGCTCCGGTATTTTACTTTTACGATTTAGGATTGAGAAATTTTTCAGTCTCGGAATTTGGAAATCTTTATGAGAGAGAGGCAGCAGCCTTTGTTTTTCAAAACTTTGTTTGTAATATCTTGATAGAAAAAATTGAAAATACGGGTGCAAGGCTTTTTTTCTGGAGGACAAAGGATAAAGCGGAAGTGGATTTTGTGATAGACAGAGGATTAGAGCAGATTCCGATAGAAGTTAAGTTTCAGAGATTAAAATTCCCTAAGATTTCGATAGCTCTCAGAAATTTTATAAAAAGGTATCAACCGGAAAAAGCCTATATCGTCAATCTTGAACTAAGAGAAACTCTTGAAATTAAGAAAACAAAAGTTTTTTTTATCCCTTATACAATGCTTTTGTTTGAAAAATTCTGAAACTCCGACAAATAAGCTAAAATATATCCGAGTATTATTAAACTTTACTTAAATAAAACTCGTGCTATTGTTAAAGTGATTTTTGCCCTCTGTTTTTAGCTGGTACTTTTAATCGTGTAGTGTTTCATTCCTATACTCTCAAAAAAACGAATAAATAAAACTAAAGCAGAGCTGTGGAACAGCCTCCGAGCTGACAAGCCTCCATAAAGCTGAGCAGCCGAGCAGATGTTGTCTGAAAAGTCAAGAGGGATATAGGTAAATAATTTAAAA
>CAZWJH010000071.1:0-12872 GCA_964634755.1 uncultured Clostridia bacterium | reverse complement strand
TTTACAAGGGAATTACACTTAATCAACAACTAGTTTAATTTGATGAAAAAAATTATATTTAATAAAATTACTTATGGAAATAGAGACAAAATTTTACAAATTTTCTGAATACGAGATTAATAAGGAAAAAGAAAAAATTAGTAAATTATCTAAAAATGACTTATCCTCACAATCTTATGAGTGGGCAAAAAAGAATTTAATAGAAAGACTAATAATTAATGTATTGGCCACTGTTAATAGCTATTCAGTAAATTTCCCGGAAGAGATTTATAATTTTATCAAATCAATGGGAATAAGATACATCCAATTTATTCCAATAATAGAAAGGGGACTAGAAAACAACAAACTTACAAGTTTCTCCGTTTCCCCGAAAAAATATGGAGATTTTTTAAATAAAATTTTTGATATGTGGTACGAAGATTTCAAAAAAGGGACTCCAATATCAATCAGATTTTTTGTTTCCCTTTTATTAAAACTCATGGGAAAAGAATCTGTCGACTGTGAGCTTCAAAAGGAGTGTGGTTCATACCTTGTTGTTGAGTATAATGGCAATGTTTACTCGTGCGATTTTTTCGTGGATCAAAAACACTTTTTGGGAAACATTCATGAGGATAAATTAATTGATTTGCTTAATTCTGAAAAACAAATTTCATTCGGAAAAAATAAAACAATGTTAAATAAAAAATGTTTTGAGTGTAAATGGCTTGAATTTTGCTATGGAGGGTGTCCAAAAAACAGAAGAAACCTTTCTGATCCCTCCTCATTAAATATTCTTTGTCCTGCATATAAAAAATTTTTCGAACATTCCTTTGAAAGGTTAAAAAATGTCGCTGAGAATCTATCTATTTAGAATATTTCCAAAATCTGAACTCTTTTACTTTAGGTTCAGTTCTTGCCCTCAACATTATTTTTTCAATCTTTTTGACAATTTCTGGATATTTATCAGCTAAATTCACTTTTTCTCCTATATCTTCTTCAAGATTGTAAAGTTCCGTAGGAGCATTCGGATTTTTCCTCAAATTCTTTTTAATACCTTTCCATTTACCCATTCTAACGGCAATTTGCCCTCCATATCCGGCAAAATCCCAGAAAAGAAATTCATGCTCTTTTTGCTCCTTCTCTTTTCCTGTAAGAACGGGTAAAAAACTAATTCCATCAGTATTTTTAGGAACATTTACCCCAGCTATTTCTGCCAGTGTTGCCATTATGTCATAATGGGCAAAAGGTTTATGTGTAATAGTTAAGGGTTTAATTCTTCCAGGCCATCTTACAATCATGGGAACTCTTATCCCGCCTTCATATACATAGCCTTTATAACCTCTTAATGGTCCAAGACTTTTGAAAAATTCATAATCCACCTGCTTTTTCAAATATGTTGTTCCATTGTCTGATGTGAAAAAGATTATTGTATTATCAGCAATCCCCAATTTATCAAGTAATTTCATTAATCTTCCCACTTGATAGTCTAAGAATGTAATCATTGCTGCATAAGTTGCTCTCGGATTTGGATTCGGAAGATATGATCTCCCTTTGTAAGGGGGATCCTCCCACTTGCCTTTATACATTTTAACAAACTTTTCAGGTGCTTGAAGCGGAAGATGAAGAAGAACTGTTGCATAGTATAAAAAGAAAAGGATTATTCTTATTCTCCTCTACGAACTTTAAGGCTTCATCGGCAATTAGTTGAGGAGCATATTGCTCTCCAGTAAGTCCCCGCGTGTTTCCCTTTAAATACACTTTCTTCTCATTATCTATAAGGTACCGTGGATATAAATTATGAGCATGACGCTGGCAATTGTACCCAAAAAATCTATCAAAACCTTGTTTTAAGGGATTTCCGGAACTTTCAACTCTTCCCAATCCCCATTTACCGAAAACGCCTGTTCTGTAACCAGCTTTTTTTAACATTTCAGCAATTGTAATTTCTTCGGAGGGGAGAGGATACTGTCCCATATATGAGTCCCAGCTTCCCACCTCATAATTGTCTCTAACTACTGAGTGCCCTAAATGTTTCCCTGTCAAAAGCACGCATCTTGATGGTGCACAGACAGGAGCTCCTGCATAATAATCAGTAAATTTCATTCCTTCAGAAGCAAGTTTATCAATATTGGGTGTTTTAATTTTTTTCTCTCAATAAGAGCCAAGCTCCCCGTACCCAAGATCATCAGCCATTATAAAAATTATATTAGGCTTTCTTTCGGAGGGAATATTTTTTACTTAAAAAGCACTACATCCTGAAAGAGCAAGCCCTCCCACTCCAAGACCAACACTTTTCAAAAACTTCCTTCTCTTCATGATATTTTATGGTAATAATAAAATAATACATTGTCAATAAAAAGATAAACTTGATTTTTTTCTTCCCATATGATTATATTTTTTTATGATAATAAAAGAATTACTCTTTTTAACAAAAAACAATAGAGGAAAAAATGAGGATTAAGAAGAGATTAAGTATTTATCAGAAAATTGTCATAGTAATGCTTATCACAGGATTACTTCCAATTTTTACTGCAGTTTTAGTAGTAAGGTCAAGAACAGCAAAAATGATAACAGATCAGGCCATTGTTAGTTTAAAAGCCCTTCAAAGAGCAAAAGCAATTGATATTGAAAACAATATAAATGGATTGATAGAAAAAGCAGTTGGTTCAGCAACACTAAATATGATACTAAGAGCTGAAAATCAACTGAGCAATTATCATAAAAAAATGAAGGTAGGAGAGAAAGCACCCTTTCCCGTAAACACTCCTGAATATAAAAAAATTTATGACTCGATAGATAAAGAATTAAGAGGATTTGCTAAGGAAATGGGATTTGAAGAACTCTTTATTATCTGCGCCCTTCATGGTCATGTAATGTTCTCCCTAGACAAAAATGATGATCTGGGAACAAATTTAGGCTATGGGAAGTATAAAAATACTGGATTGGCAAAATTGTGGAAAAATATTGTAAAAACAGGTAAAGTAGCCATCGTAGACTTTGAGTCATATCCTCCCTTAAATAATAAACAAACAGCATTTGTCGGAGCTCCTATAAAAAATAAAAAAGGAAAAACCATCGGAGTTTTAGCCCTCACTCTTCCATATCAAGAATATATGAAAATAATAAATGTTAGAGAAGGTCTTGGTAAAACAGGAGAATCTTATATAGTAGGCATTGGGAGCGATGGGAAAACTTATTTAAGAAGCAATAGAGTAGTTAAAAAGGGTAAAATAGGAGACCTCAAAAGCGATGCTGTGATTGAAGAATGTTTATTTAAAGGCAAATCAGGAGTACAGCAGAAAGTAGGCTCAACAGGCAATACAGAAATAGTAACCTATAACAAACTAAAGATAAAAGGGCTAAACTGGGGTCTTTTCACAACTATAAAGAAAGATGAATTATTAGCTCCAGTATACAGGTTAAAAAATGTATTATTCTTTTTTATTTTAATAAGTATTACGATAATTATAATTTTCAGTTTACTTTTTGGAAGACAAATTGTCAAACCAATAAAAGTTATGATAACAAGAGTAAAAGATCTAGCAGAGGGAGAAGCAGATCTTACAAAGAGAGTTAAATCCGAAAACAATGACGAATTAGGAGAGCTTGCAAATTGGTTTAACAAGTTTATAGAAAGAATTCAGGGGATAATAATAGAAGTTAAATCAAATGCATCCTCTGTCTCATCTGCATCTACAGAGCTTTCGTCCACAGCAGAGGAGCTTTCAGCTACGACTGAGGAGCAAAATGCACAGACCACCTCGGTTGCTTCCGCTATGGAAGAGCTTACAGCTACAATTGAAGATAATCAGAGAATGACAGAACAAGCACAGGACAACGTAGCAAATATGGAAAAAGTTGTAAACGAGACATCAACCACTATAACCCATATTTTAAATTCAATAACAGACATTTCAAACAAATTTGAGAATCTATCAAATCAAATTAATGAGTTCGGAGAGGCAGCAAAGGGAATAGGTGAAATACTTTCTGTGATTACAGACATTGCAGATCAAACAAATTTACTCGCTCTAAATGCCGCTATTGAAGCTGCGAGAGCCGGTGAAGCAGGAAGGGGATTTGCAGTTGTTGCCGATGAGATAAGAAAACTTGCAGAAAGAACATCAAAATCAATAAAAGAAATTGAAGAAATTACAAACAAAATTCAAGCTGGAGCTGAAAATTCTGTAAGTGCCATGGAAGTATCCCTTAAAGAAGTTTTAAAAGGGCAGGAGCTTGCTCAAAGCGGAAGAGAGATGCTTGAAAAAGTTATCGAAGAATCTCGAAAAGTACAGGAAATAACGATGGCAGTATCAACAGCAAGCACAGAACAAGCGGCAACCGTAAAAGAGGTTAACATGAACATCCAGAATATAGTTCAGGCGTCCGAGCAATCACAGCTTGCAATATCTCAAATAGCTACAACATCAAGTGATCTCGCTGACCAGGCAGAAAAATTAAAAGATTTAGTGGACAAATTCAGGACAGAATAAAATCCAGTTAAAGTAAAAGCCCTGCAATAGAAGCAGTTAGCATAGTAGCTAAAAATCCGGCAATTAGTGATTTGAAGGCTAATTTTGAAACAATACTTTTATGGGAAGGTGCAATCGTACCAATGCCTCCAATCAAAATCCCCATACTTCCGAAATTTGCAAAACCGCAAAGAGCATATGTTGTAATATAAATTGTTCTTTGTGATAGAGCACCTGTGGAAATTATTGTTTTAAGTTTCAAATATGATAAAAACTCATTGAATACTGTTTTAACCCCCAAGAGCTTCCCAACATCAAGAGCTTCAGAATAAGGAATACCAATTAAAAAAGCAAAAGGAGAAAAGATATATCCTAAAAGTTTTTCAAGGGTAATTCCTGAAAGCCCTATCAAATCATTAAAAAGATAAATGAGAGAAATAAAAGCTATAAGCATTGCCCCCACTTCAAGGGAAAGTTTGAGCCCATTTGAAGTTCCGGTTGCAATGGCCTCAACAATACTTGTTCCACCTTTATCAACCTTTATGTTATCCAAAGGATCATCAGCTCTTTCTTCGGTATCAGGAATCATAATTTTTGAAATTAAAATTGCAGCAGGAGCACTCATAACAGAAGCTGTTAAAAGATGTCCTGCCTTTGCACCAAAACTAACATAGGCAGCCATGACACTCCCTGCTATTGTAGACATAAATGTTGCCATTATTGTAAAAAGCCTTGATTCATTCATATTTTCGACATATTTTTTTACCCCTGTTAAAGCTTCTATTCCCATGAATATTAAAAGAGAAGATGTAAAAGCCTCCACCCCCGTTATTCCCATTGAGTGGTAAAAAAGTTTTGCGAAAAGTCTGACAAAAAACTGAATTATTCCAAGATAGACCAAAAGAGCCATAAGAGCTGATACAAAAATAATAAGAGGCAAAACCTGAAAAGCCACTTGAGCTCCCATACTCTGAGAATCAACAAGACTTCCAAAAAGAAATTTTGCCCCATAATTGCTGTAATTTAAAAGCACAAGAAAACCTTTATTCACTCCTTCAAAAATACTAACTCCTATTGCTGTCCTAAGCATAAAAACCGCAATCACAAACTGAATAATAAGCCCAATCAAAACCAGCCGGTAATTTATTTTTTTCCTATCCTTTGAAAGTAAAAATGCAATCAAAAGAAAAACAAAAATCCCAACTACTGCTTGGACTTTCAACATTTCGGCCCTCCTTTAATTTTTTTCTTTTAATTTTTATCTTGATCACAATATCCCAAAACTCCATAGTCCTTCATCTCCTCTTAACTTCTTCATCTTTCATTTCTTGGTTTTTCTTTTTTTAGCCTCACTTTTTCAAGAAAATAGTATTCTCCAGAAGGATACATCTCAATATTTTCAATCCTTTTTGAGTAAACAACAATATTATTAGCAAACCACAGAGGGATAAAAGGGATATCTTTTGAAACCAAATATTCCACTTTCTTGTATGTCTTTTTCAAAATTTCAAAATCATAGATTTCGGATGCTTTATAAAGGAGTAAATCAACATTTGGATTTGAATAGTGGGCTCTGTTTGCCCCATAAGGAGGAATAAACTTGGAATGTGATGTATAAATATAAATATCCGGAGAGAGTATCCCCACCCAAGCAAGGGGATAAACTTGAAAATTTCCTTTTACTATATCTCTGTAAAAAGTTGAAAATTCATAGCTTTTAATTTTAACACCAATTCCTATCTTATTCCAATAATATTTCAAAGCAACAGCAAGCCTTTTTGAAACTTTTTTATCGGCACACTTAAATTCAAGGTTTATATCCTTGAATCCTGTCTTTTTTAAAAAATATTTCGCCTTTTTTAAATCATAATAAAATTTTTTTAAATTATCTGTGTATGCCCAATGTTCGGGAGGCAAAAGGCCGTATGCTCTTCTTGCATAACCTTTCATAATAAATTTTACCAACTCTTTGTAATCTATCGAATAACTCAAAGCCATTCTTAAGTTCAAATCTTTTAAATATTCATCTTTCAAATTAAGGCCAAGATAATACATTGTATTTCCGGGAATGCTTTTTACTAAAATACCTTTTACTCCTTTTAATGATTCCACAAAATCCGGAGGAATACAATTCACAGCAAGATCTGCTTCTCCTTTTTTAAAAGTTAAAACTCTTGTAATAGGATCCTTAATGATCTTAATTCCAAGTTCTTCGACCGCTGGCTTCCCTCTGAAATAGTTTGAAAAAGCTTTGAAATATAGAACATTATGCTCTTTTCCTTTATAAACAAAAGGACCTGTTCCTACAGGTTTTTCTGAAATTTCTTTTCTCACTCCATATGGAATGATACCTATTACAAGATTATATAAAAGCGATGAATCTGGATATTTCAACTCAAAAATCACCTTATATTTTCCAATTATATTAACTTTTTTTATACTTTTAAAAGCTCCTTTTCTCAAAGATTTAAAATCAGAAGATAGTAGAGTATCCAATGTCCACTTTACATCTTTGGAAGTAAGCTCTTTCCCATTATGAAAATACACTCCTTTTTTTAGTATAAATAATATTTTAGTAGGAGAGATAAATTCATAATTTTCAAGTAAATCCTTTTCAATATAAAAATTCCTAGCTTTTCTGAAAAGACCATTATAAATTAGTTGATGTATTCTTTGTGAGGCCTGATCAGTACCAACTCTTGGATCAAGATTCATGGGATTTGAATCAATTATCATTCTCAAAGTTGCTGAATTCCCAGCAGATAAACAGATGAATAATAAGATTAGTAAAAAAAGGCTTTTCTTTCCAAAAGCTGACATCTTTTACTATATTTGTTTTAAAAGAGCAAGTCAATATTGTGATTGTAAGAAATGGAAAATTTAATTATAATTATTATATGGATACAAATTTCGTTTTACTTCTTATTTCAGTAATAATAATGTTCGGATATTTTGCCGAGTGGATCTTTGAAAAATTTTCCATACCTGACACTCTTATACTTTTACTTATAGGGTTCTTAATCGGTCCGTCAGGGCTTAATCTCTTAAGTGTTCAATCACTCAGTAAGATAGCTCCAATATTTACGACATTTACTCTTCTCTTTCTTATGTTTGACGGAGCTCTTTATATAGACCTTAAATCCTTTGCAGACGGGCTAAGCTCGGGAATAATAATAGGTCTCTGGAATTTTTTTCTTTCAGCAATGATAATAACAGCAATAATATATTACATTAATGGAAATTTCATATTCTCATTCTTAATAGGTTCCACCCTTGGAGGAATAACTTCTGCCTATGTAATTCCTATCCTAAAACAACTTAATGTGAATAAAAAAGTTTTCACTATTATGACAATAGAATCCTCGGTCACAGATGTTCTTTCCATTGTCTTTGCAATAACTGTTATGCAAGTAATAATCGCTCACCAATTCAGTGCAGGAGCTGTGTTTTCCTCAATAGCTTCTCTATTTGCGATAGCGGGTTTTACAGGGATAATTTTTGGAGTTTTATGGTTTTCAATCGAAGGGAAACTAATAAAAGAAGATGAAAACTATATTATGATGATTGCTTATGTTGTATTAGTTTACATATTAACTGAATACCTGCGAGGAAATGGTGCCATTTCTTCTCTGTTTTTGGGATTAGTGCTCGCAAATTCAAAAACAATAAAATCTTTTGGAAAACTCATAAAAAAATCAAAAAAGAAAGAAGAAAAAGAAAAACCTGTAGTATCAAAGAGAGAAAAACTCTTTTACAGAGAGATTTCGTTTTTCTTAAAAACATTCTTTTTCGTATATATAGGTCTTCTGTTAAATTTAAAAAACACGGAAGCAGTAATAATAGGGCTTACAATTTCAACAAGTCTGATGTTAATAAGACCTTTATCATTAATTTTCACTAAAAAATTTGACATATTGGACAGAAAACTCATAAACGGCCTTTTTGCAAGGGGAATCGCTCCTGCAGTAATCATACTTATTGCAAAACAGAAAGGGGTAATCGAAAATGAACTTTTTGTAAATATTGTTTATGTTGTAATAACAGCAAGCATTATTTTAAGTTCATTAAAAGTATTCTTATATAAGCTTAAAAGAAAATCCTCTGAATCATAATATTGCTTTGTTATAACTTTTTGTTTATAATTTAAAATGAAGAAAATAGTTTTTGTAATTATTGCTTTTTCAATAATTTTAACAGGGTGTCTTTTAAGACAAGATACAACACAGAGGGATGTTTTTTTAAAGGGGAAAGTTAAAAACACTCAAGAGAAAAGTGTTCTGATTCTTCAATTTGCGGGACCCTCCTATGATTTGAGAATCGGGAAAAGAGCCGCTGAAATATTTCATCAGGAAATGCTAAAAGCAAACAAATTTGGTAAAGTTGTACTAAACAATGATTATAATTGGCTCGTAAAATTCAAAGATGAAGAAACATCCATTAAAGCAGCTCTTAAATATGCAAGAGAGAAAGAATTTTCACTTCTGTTCTTAGGCTGGGTTGAAAAAGCTGTTTACGGAAGATTAACAGATACAGAGGTAATAATTAAGGTAAGATTAATTGACACAAAAACACTTAAAACACTATGGTATGAAAGAGACAGAAAAAGAACAAAGCCAAAGGACAGATCCTACCCTCTTGAAACAAAACTCAGTACACCATTGCCACCTTTGGAAGAGACAATAAGATTTATTGCAAGAAAACAGATAAGCTCTATGCTTGCGGATAAAAAAGTCAAAAGTTTTTTTAAGCTCTGGGAAAAAAGAGATAAATGACACCTGTGGGGCATACAATTGCCGGAATCTGGAGCGGGGGAATAATAAAAAAATCTTATGCTATAAAATATCTGATTTTTTACACTATTATAGCTTCTCTTCCGGATTTTGACATAATCGTAGGGCTCATTCTTTTCGGGAAAAGAGGGCTTGGGCTTCATCAATATTATACGCACAATTTTCTCTTTGTGTTTATTGTTTCGAGTATAGTCTATCTTTTCACAAAAGATAAAAGACTTACCCTCTTCACTCTTATAATTCTCATAATACACCTCTTCTTAGATTTAATAGTTGTTGATGAAAGACCTCCCATCGGAATTAATCCGTTTTATCCCTTTTACAATAAATTTTACAATATACCCCTTCTTTTGGGCGTAAGAAAGGGTTCTTTGCAGGAACTTTTTTCATTAAACAATATGAAAGCTGTTATTTCGGAAATAGTGATACTTTCTCCCCTATGGATTTATACGATGATTTTTGATTATCTAAAAAAGAGAAAAGAAAATGGCTAAAAAGGACTTTAAGGCAATAGCATTAAAGTATGATATGGAAAAAGATAAAGCTCCAAAAGTGGTAGCCAAAGGAATAAGGGAATTGGGAGAAAGGATAGTGAAACTTGCAAAGGAGAGCGGAGTTCCCATAAAAGAGGATAATGATCTTGCCGAGGTCCTTATAAAATTGGAACTTTACAAAGAAATACCAACCGAACTTTACTATGCAATAGCGGAAGTTCTTGCTTATGTTTACAGAATTAATTTAAAAGCTGAAGAAAACAAATAATCTGAAATTTTTCGAAAATTTTTAAAGAAAAAATTTAATATTTCTTACTTTTTCTAATAATCCTTTAACAATACTTTCATCCGCAAGTTCAAAATCATCAAATTCAAATCCAGGTGAAACTATTGTCCCCATAAGAGCAAAATCATCATCACCTATGATTCTCAATCCCTGCCACACCATTTTGGGGATAATTATTTGAGGCTCTTCACCCTTTTCCAAATTTAGTCCCAATACTCTTTTTTCTACTTTTTCATCCGGATAAATCATAAGAATCTCCACTGAAGCACCCATGTAAAAATGATAAATCTCATCACTTTTTAACCTGTGTAGTTTTGAAACTTCGCCTCTTCTAATAAGGTAGTAAATGGAGGTCGAAAAATTTCTGTCTCCTTCATATCTTAGAGGCAAAGCGTCCTTTACTATCTTTTCATCACTTCTGTAAATCTCTCTGTAATAACCACCTTCGGGATGCTTTTTAAGGCTCAATTTTTCTATTATATAATCAGCGCTGTATTTCATTTTACAATTTTAATTCTACCATCAGGCTCGGGAGGATTTACCTTTTTGTTCTCAGCCACATAATCCGCTATTATGGAATAAAAGGTTGAATAAGTGTTTAAAAGCTCTTTTCCATACCTTTTAAACCAAAAATAACCATCTCCCTCTTTGTTTACCAAAAAGCTGTTTGAGACAACCTTATACTCTTTCTCATCATCAAGATCAAGCCATTTGCCCGATTTGGCATCATAGACCTTTATATCCTTCACCCTTTCACCTTTAAAATCCACATGAAGGGGAGTGGCTCTATCCTTTTTTAATCTCATAGGCTTTTTCCTAAGATCTATCTTGTATCTTATACCTGAGACCTGCAAAAAACCTCCTGTTCCATATCTTGCGGCACTCCATTCCAAGATTTCCCTTATGTATTTTCCTTTAAGCTTTAGCATATATGCATAATTTGAAAACTCATCTATCTCCTTTAATCTTTCATCAGTAATCTTTCCTGCGGGATAAACCTTGCTCCCTCTAAAAGCGCCTCCATTGTTCAAAACAATATTAGCCTTGAATTTTTCCCTCATCAAATCATTTACAAGATCCGCAAAACCGGACTCTCCCTTTCTTACTGCATCTTTCGTAAGATCCCACTCTTTATCAGTATATCCCAAAATAATCGCTTTTGGAAAAGATTTCTTATACTCTGCAATTTTCTTAGCAACAAGAGGCTCTTCTTTGACACTCTTGTCAACAGAAATCAATTTAAAGTCATGGGATATTATCCTTTTATTTTTAACTCTTAAAACAATTTTTACAATATATTTACCCTTCTCTCCTCCGTTCACTATTAATGTATTATTAACCAAAAGAGGCTTTTTCAAATACTCGTGTGAGTGTCCTCCGAAAATCAAGTCTATTCCGGAAACCTTTTTCGCAAGCTCTTTGTCCTTATCCTCACCAATATGAGTAAGAGCAATAATAATATCAGCTCCTTTATCTTTAAGTAATTTGACCGCTTTTTCAGCCTCATTAAAATTATCACCACTTAGTTTAACCGTTTTTCCCTGTGTTACCATTGGAAACTCTTCTGTCATAAGAGAAAAAAAGCCTATTTTTACGGGACCTATTTCTTTAATGTAAATCTTTTTACACTTACCTTTAAGGGGAGAATTTTCAATTGAAAGATCCGTGCAAAGAGCCACAAACTTTGCGGAATCAAGTGCATTTGAAAAAATTTCCGGACATTTGTCAAACTCATGATTCCCGGGAGCAAAAACCTGATACCCCGCATCACTCATAAGAGTAAATATAGCCTTACCTTTGAATATATGAAAAAATTTGTTCATTAAATCATCACCGGTTGAAACAACTATTACATTTTTATGATTTTTTTTCTCTTTATTTATTATTGTTGCAATTCTTCCTATTCCACCTATAAGATAATTTTTATCCTTATATGATTCCATCTGCCCCTGAAGATCAGCTGTTCCCAAAACAACAATCTCTTCAACTTTGTTTTTGTTCGTACATCCACTGTTAAAATAAAAAGGCATTAAAATTAATAGCAAAATTCCATACTTTTTTCTCATAATTTTTCTCCGATTTTTTAAGACCTTCCCTCCGCACGATCAAACATTTTTGCATCCTTTATTAATTTATTAAGATGTCCCCCTGAAAAATAAATTAAAACAAAGACAAAAGCTATGGAAATCCAGACAAGCCCCGGTAAAACCTTTAATATCATTATGGAAAAATCATAAGTACCGTGAAGAAGAATTGCTATTTTAAGACCTTTTTTAATCAATCTTTTCTCTTCCTGAGAAGAAGATGCAAATTTTGCCTGCCCTATGTAATACCCCATTATACCTGACATAATCGCATGCATCGGAACAGCAGTGACACCTCTTAATATTGCCACACCTATTCCGCTTCCCATAACATAGATAATATTTTCAAAACAGGCAAAGCCAAGACTAACGGCTATAGTATAAATAATACCATCCATTATCTCATCAAATTTTTCATTTTTATAAATACTTTTTTTGACTATATAGAGCTTAACACTTTCCTCAACAAGCCCTGCAACTACAAATGCTTCAAATCCGATATACGCGATAATGGAAAAAGCGAAAAATGGCTTTAAAGTACTAACTAATACCTCAAAAAAGACAGCTACAAAAACACCCAAAATTCCGAAAAAAAACACTTTAAAAATCAAACCGATAGGCTCAGGTTTCTGAGAATCCTTTTTATAAAAATAATAGAGAAGATAAACAACAGGAATAATAGCAAATGAAAGGGAAATCACTATATTCATAAAACATTTTATAAGAAAATAAAAAAAGGGTCAACAAAACAAAAATAGCATTGAGCT
>CAZWJH010000070.1:11856-12988 GCA_964634755.1 uncultured Clostridia bacterium | reverse complement strand
AATTTAACTTTAATAATCAAACAAGCTCTGATAAAAATTCAATGGCTGATTTTTTTAAAATTCCTTCTTTGGTCTCAGCTGAAAAATTTTTTTCACCTATTACCTGTATAGCTTGAACCTCAGGAAATTTTTTCTTCAAATATTTCAAATTTTTGGAGGTTTTTTTATCCCGCCATTTAACCTCCACAAAACGAACAGGCTTTAATCTTTCGGTAATAACAAAATCCACTTCCCTTCCCTCAACATCTCTGAAATATCTTAATTCCAGATCCCTCCCCTTGGTATCCTGCTCAAAATGTATCCATTTTAAAAGATGAGAGGCAACCATATTTTCAAAAGCTGTTGGCAAATTTTCAGATAAAACCGACCAATTGTAAAAATAATACTTTTTTTCCTTTTTAACAGCTCTTATCAAAGAAGAGCCAAAAGGGGGAATACTGAAAATAAGATAAAGTCTTTCCAATATTTCAAGGTATCTTAAAACAGTCTTATGGGAAACCTGCAAATCCTCTCTTAATGAATTTACTGAAAGTGGGGAGCCTATTAAATCCGGAAGTCTTAATACCAAAAGCTCCATCTTAGATATATCCGAGATGTTTTCAAGACTTTCAATTTCCTCATATATTAATCTACTACGATACTCCCTTGCCCATCTCTTTGCTTCTGTTTCCGAATCACTTAAAAATGGTTCGGGAAACCCTCCTAACTTTAACAATTTTTCAAATTTATCCTTATCTCTTATTTTTAGTTCGGCAACAGAAAACGGATGCAATCTGAAAAAAAAGTACCTACCCTGAAGAGAATCCCCTCCATATCTGTAAAAATCAAGTTTTGCACTCCCAACTACAAGAATTTTCTTTTTATTCCCGTACTTATCAAAAATCCCTTTTAAGTATCCCCGCCAACCTTTATATTTATGAATTTCATCAAATACAATCTTTTCTTCCAGAGGAATTTCATTATTTAAAATAATTTCCCTGTCTTCCGGAATATCCCAATTCAAGTACCTTCCGTCATCACTTATAACATCTTTGGAAAATGTTGTTTTTCCAACCTGCCTCGGTCCTGCAATAAACACCATCTTCTTTTTCAAGTCAATTTTAACCTGATTATATAAATACCTTCTTATCAT
>CAZWJH010000070.1:0-11756 GCA_964634755.1 uncultured Clostridia bacterium | reverse complement strand
TCCGCTATTGCTTGGGCAAAATTTACTATTGCAGCTTTGGAGGAAGAGTAAACCGAATACCCTGCCCTACCTCTTGTATACGAGCTTGAAGCAAAAAAGATTAAACTTCCTTTTGTTTCTTTTAAAAATTCGACCGAAGCTTTTGCCACATAAATACTACCAAGATAATTTATTGCTGCAATATCCTCAATGATTTTCAAATCGATAGTATCTACAAAACCAAATTCTAAAATACCGGCAGAAACAACCACGGAATCTATTCCCTTTTCCTTCTTTTTAACAAATAAAAGTGCATTTTTAATACTATTATAATCTCTTATATCAACTCCGTTCTTTCTTGAAAATGAATAAGCCTTTGCTCCGTATTGCTCTGCTATTTTTACAATTGCCTCCCCTATTCCACTATTCCCGCCAAAAACTACAATAACTTTATCCTTTAAGACAGATACCAATTCATTTTGATTAAAATTAAGAAGTGCTCTGTTTTTAACCTGAAAAATTTTGTCTGCAATGTGAATATCTATGGGATAAGTTATTTTAATATTAAAATCAGAACCATCAACAACATAAATCTCCGAAAGTCCGTACTTTAAAATAAGAGAGCAGTCATCCGTAGCATTCAGAAAATTATCTTTAATTGCAAGATTATGAGCTTTTTTTACAAATTTCAGCTTAAAAGCCTGAGGGGTTTGCCCCCTTCTCAAGTACTTTCTTTCGGGAATATCTTTTATAATATTTTTATCATCTACTTTTATTATTGTATCAGGGGAAGGAATTGCAACATCTATGGCACTGTAATCATTTAATTTTTCTATTATCTCATCAATAATTTCCTTTGAAATAAAAGGTCTTACAGCATCATGAATAAGTACATTTTCAAATTCATCGGAGGCAGCTGAAATTCCAATGTAAGAGGACTCTTGTCTTGTCTTTCCACCTTTTAATATTTTTCTTACCTTTTTATAATTATTTTTCTCAACAATTTCAACAGTTTTTTCATAGTACATAGGATTGGTTACAACAAATATAGAATCAATATCTTCGTGATTTTCAAATTTTTCAATCGTATGCTCTATAATAAGCTTGCCAGCTAATTTTAAAAACTGTTTTGGAGTTTCCTGTTTAAGCCTTGAACCCGAACCACCGGCTAATATTATAGCAAGATTTTTCATGTTAGATTTTATCATAGTTTGCTCTTTCTAAAAAAAACAAAAATTTACCTCAACTCCATAATCTCTTCAAATATTCTCTGACTGCTATTTCCGTCTTTGTACTTGAAAGCAAGGTTTAATATTCTCTTACGCTCACTTTCAAATCCATCTTTCCCTTCTACTAAAAAATGATTAATCCAATTTAAAAGCTCTTCAAAATTTTTTGCCTTAGGCCCCGGTGTCATTTCATTGTAATCAAACTGAAGCTCTCGGTGGAGATCCGTATACTCCTCATAATCAAAAGGATAAAATAGAACAGGTCTTCCGGTATGCAAAAAATCAGTGTATATTGAAGAGTAATCTGTTATTAAAAGATCAGTGATTTTTAATAATGGGTAAACATCCTTTGAATTATCGTAAATCAAAATATTTTTATACATATCAACTGCTTTTTCTATCTCGTATTCAACATACGGAAGAGGATGTCCTTTAATTATGAAAACAATATTATATTTGAGCAAGAATGAATTTAATTTTTCATAGTCAAAAACATTTTTCATATCCACTTTTATATTCAAATCCCTGAATGTGGGAGCAAAAACTACTATTTTACCTCCGGATTTCTTAAATTCCTTTGCAAATTCCAGAACCTTAGCATCCGTATTTATCTCTTCTCCGGGAATCTCACGGTATAAAACATCATTTCTCGGATATCCCAAAGATTTAACTTTTTCAATCGGCATCCCGAAAGCAGGAGCAAAAACTTTCTCAGCATAAAAATCGGAAGTGGTAACCAAAAGATCGTAAGAAGGATATCGTTTTTTCAAAAGCTTTTTTTCTTTCATATTCAAGCTTCTTAAAAACTTATCTGACAATAAAGAAAGTTCAATGTACTTAAAGCCAACTCCGTGCCACAATTGAATCTTTTTTAAAGGTAATTTTAAAAGAATAGGATACTCCCTCCACCAATCCCGATTATCAAAAACTACAAAAGAAGTTGTTAAAAGCTTAAAGATATAAGAATCTTTGCCATAAAAAACAGCTTTGATATTACTTTTCTTTAGCTTATCATAATAAACTTTATTCTTTGTCAACCAATAAACATTTTCAATACCTCTTTCCTTCAAATAAAGATAAAAATACTTAGAGTTCCCCACGAAATTTCCGCCGTATTCACCGACCACTATTATGTTTTTCTTCCTGAAAAGCAAAAAAAGAGTTTTTAACAAAAAATCTGATATTTTTTTTAAATAATATTTACAATCTTTATCTTCGATGAAAATACTATAAGCAGGATTTTTACCCTTTACTAATGCATAATTTTCCATACCATTCTCTGAGAGCAATTTTTTTATTGCCTCATGATACATTGAAGCAATTAAAATCAAATCAAAATCGTCTCTTTCAAATTTTTTGATAAAATTTTCAAATTTGTATATCTTATGCCCGCAACACTTTCCGGATTTGTAAGTATCAACAAAACCCAACATTTTCACATCAGGACGCATTTTACTTAAATAAAACAAAAATGCTTTTCCAGCAACTCCTGTTCCATAGATAAAAATCCTAGCTCCTTTTGAAAGTTCATCCACATCTTTTATTATTCTCATGCTCATATTATTTTAACTTCTCGTAAATAATCCTTAAGTTCATCTTCCCAATGTTTAAAAATATTCAATCTCTCCTCTTTAAGATTAAAATTTTCAAGCACTGAGTATTTCGGGCGATTAACCTCTGTTGCAAATTCTCCCGGAGCAGCTTTTTTAAGATTAGTTCTAACACCTGCTATTTCAAATATAGCTTTTGCAAACTCATACCAGCTGCACTCACCCTCTGCTGTGGCATGATAAATATCATAGGGAGGCTCCTTTTCCATTATTACTTTAACCTGTTCAGCTATTTCCTTTGTATATGTGGGAGTAGTGAACTCATCATCAACGACCCTTATTTCATCTCTCTCCTTTGCAAGTTTTAGCATTAATTCCACAAAATTATACCCTTTAACCCTTGAAGGGTATTTACCGTAAAGGCCCGCAACCCTCAAAATATAGTACTTTTCAGCAATTTCTCTAATTCTATTTTCTCCTTCCAACTTTGATTTTGCATAAACATTCAGAGGATTGGGAGCATCTGTTTCAATATAGGGAGCTTCCTTTTGTCCGTCAAAAACATAATCAGTGCTAAAATGAATAAGAGCTGCATTCATATCATTTGAAATATTCGCAAGATTCTGCGCGCCCTGAGAATTTACGGAAAAAGCTTTTTCCTTTTCCTTTTCGCAGAGAGGCACATTGTGAAAAGCAGCAGTATTAATAATTATATTTGGTTTAACTTCTTTAAAAACTGAAAAAACAGAATCAATATCCGCAATATCCACATCAGAATGGGTCAAGCCTATAACATCCCACATCTCCCCCTTTTTAAGAATCTCGTAAATATCATTTCCAAGCTGACCGTTAGAGCCAATTACTACTATTTTCATTTTAGCCTCCTACGATAAATTAATTTATTATAGTTGACTCCTTCTATTTCACACTTTCAACACCATAAATTACCCATCTCAAACAAAATCCAAATAAAAAATAATCTAACTACCTATTTTCGACCATTTTGTAAATACAACTTACAAAATGGCATGGTTACCCATATTTCTTATATATTTTTCCTCTTAAATATACTACTATATTCCAAATGAAATGCTGTAATGAAATCAGATTATTCTTTTACCCACGGAGGTTTTCCAGTATAATAAACAGGCACATCCTCAAACTGGCCTGCAATCCACATTTTATCAAAATCAGAGCCATCCCCTTTAATACACACGGCAATTATTCCCGATGCTTTACCTGCCAACTGATTACCCGAGCCTGTTTCCTTTTTGTATGGTTCAATTTCCCACTTTGTGAATTTTACTACATAGGCTATTCTTGTATAACTCGTAATAGGTTCGTAAGTTTCGCCTTTTTTCAAAGTAAGCTCAATAAAGCTCAGATCCTGCTCTTTTTCAATATCAGCAGTTTTCTCTATAACTTCTCCACTCTTAATTTCCTGTTTGGTTAATTCCACCTTAAGTTTAATCGCATCGGTAAAATCAAAGTCTTCCTCGACTTTTTGCATCTTTTTATCAGCAAAACATAGCTTCCAGTTTTTAAATCCGGGAATTATCATAATACTTTCAACAATAAAATCAGTCCTAACATCGCCTTTTACAACTCTTCCTTTCAAAGGCTCGGAAGGTATCATATCAAGAGTAGGATTATCAATGTAAGCAAACACTTTTTTTTCAACTTTCTTTTCTACTTTTTCAACCTTCTTTTCCTCCTGAACAGGTTGTGCTTTCTTTTCTTCCTTTTTACCACAATAGTTCAAAAAAACAAGACTAAAAGCCAAAACAAAAATAATAGAAAGTTTTTTCATTCTATCCCTCCTATTTAAATAGCTTCCTCCTCTTAATTACTTTTTTGCATATATTTCAACAAATCAATTTATTTAACTTTTTTATTTTTCACTTTTTCAAGAACCTCTACATCCGACTTATCTATCAATCTTCCGGTTGAGGATTTATTTTTGATTAAATTTTCAACAGATATATAATAACATATTTCATCCCCATATCGACCGACTGTTTTATTCTCCCATGCTCTATCAAAATCAACTCCTTTCAAAGACATTAGTATATCTATTCTTATAGGCTCATAACCAAGCTGAACAATATTATCTTCTTCTAAAAAATCCTCTAATTTCAACCCGACATTAGAAAATCCAAAGGCGTCCAAAACCTCTAACACCTTTTTTGCATTCTCTTCAGACCTTTCAATCCAAATATCTATATCTTTTGTATACCTTGCCTTGGCATGATAACTAAAAGCAAAGCCACCTACAACAAGATACTTAACTTTGTACCTGTTTAATAATTCTATAAACTCTTTGAAATCCTTTTCTACTCTCATTTCTTACCTTATAGTAAAGCTCCCTTAAATATTGCAGATCATCCATTCTCTCTTCCGGAGTTTTGCTAAGCCATTGCTCAATATCCCACTCCTCGGCCTCTTTAAAACTTTTTGATATTTTAACGACCTTTTTCATATTATATTATATCACATATAGCCAAAAGCCTTGATTCTATTTATTCCAGACAAAATTATTAGCTTCAGCTCTACTTAGCCATTCCTTAAGAGTTTGAGCATTTTTATCTTTTTCGGAAAGAATCGGATTTTTCACGGGCCAGTTAATTCCTATCTCATGATCATTCCATAATATGCCTGATTCAGCTTTATTATTGTACTCTCCCGTAACAAGATACTGAATTTCAGCATAATCTGACAATACTGCAAATCCCCTCGCAAAATAAGCAGGAGCCCAAAGCATATATCTGTTTTCCTCCGATGCTTCTATCCCTACCCATTTACCCAAAGTCGGCGAATTTTTCCTTATATCAACAGCCACAAGAAAAGCTTTACCTTTCGTAACCCTCATTAATTTCCCCATAGGCGGATCCCATTGAAAATGAAGTCCCCTTACAACATTCTTAATTGAGCCAGAATGATTCTCCTGAACAAAATTTGAAGGCAATCCGTATTTTTCAAGTTCACTTTTTTTAAAAACTTCATAAAAAAAACCTCTGTGATCCTTAAATAATTTGGGCTTTAAAAGAACAACTTCTTCCTCAAAAAACTTTTCACTATTTTCAAATGGCATTTTTAAACCTCTGTTTATCTATTATGATAATAAAGGAAAAAATTTAGAGTCTGAGGCATAAAGTGTATAGTGTGTCTTAATTTGTTTAACTCCCCTTTATTTAACTTGTTATAATTATAATAAGCATCTTTATAATCAGGGAATCTACTTATTATTTGCCTAAGAACATCTTTTCCTTTATCTATATCATCTTTTGAAATTAATACAGCATAAGAATTCAAAGATTCGGGGAAATTTTCATAAGATCTAACATAGGCTTTTTCAAAGTATAAAAGAGCTTTCTTATTCATATTTTTATTTTTATAAAAAATTCCTAATAAAAAATCAATAATAGGATGTTCTTTTTTTATTCTTCTTAATTTTTCCTCAAATGTTCTTACATCATTGTTCAGGATTAAATAAAGAGATGAAAAATAAACAAAGAACTCTTCTCTTATGTATCCATCTTTGACAAATTCTTTCATGTAAGTTTGAAGTTCCTTAAAAAGTCCTTTTCTTCTTCCATAATTTGCCCCTTTGATATAATGTTTTGTAAAAATAATTTCAAGCTCTTTTTTAGTAAAAAAACTTTTTAGCGGATACCTTCTCAAGAAAAAATCTTTCAACTTAATATCCTGCATATCAGATAAGAACCTATCGTATGCCATATTATCCGAATGATATCTTTTGTGAACCAACCTTTTGTTTGAAAAAATAATATTCAACTTATTTAACACAGATAAAATTGCAATATAATAATCAAGAGCAAGATTAAATTTTTCGGGAAAAGGCAGCATTTCCAAAAGAGCCTCTTTTTTAATCGTAATATAAGACATTGATCTTATTCTATTTTCTTCAAAAAGAAGGTATGGAAAATTCTCTTTTGAAAACCAGTAAGGAGAAAATTCTCTTATTTCACCTTTTCTTTCATCATGAATAATAGAACTACTAAATAAAACATCCACTTTTTTTCCTTCAATTTCTTTTAAAACAAACTCCAAATATTTATCATCAAGCCAATCATCCGCGTCAAGAAAGACTATGTATCCTCCCTTTGCTTTAACTATACCTCTGTTTAATGCCTTGTCTATTCCTCTTTCCGGCTCAAAGACTATTTTGAACCTGGAATCTCCAGCAATTTCTTTTTCTGCTATTTTTATTGAATTATCAACGGAAGCATTATCAACAAGAATACATTCAAAGTTTTTAAATGATTGTTTTTTTAAAGAATCAATTGTCTGCTTAATGAATTTTTCTTGTTTGTAAAATGGAATTATGACCGATACTTTCATTTTTTTATTTAATTTTTATATCATTATTATTGGTAATGCCCACAATTACTCTAGCATCAAACTCCCTTGCTATTTCAATTATATTTTCATAACCTTCTCCACTATTGTTATAAGGGATTATAACAATATCATATTTTTCTACTTTAATTCTTTGGATTAAATCATTATTAATTTTCATCAAATCATAAAACCCTTCTTTTGAATATTCAAAAAAATTGTCTGAAAATTCTATTAATTTTCTGTTTTTTCTTCCGAAAAGATCTATCCTAATATCTCCTTTAGCTCTTTTTATTGAATCAATTACTCTCAAAACCCTTTCTTCCGGAGCAGAGGAAAAAACAAGGATCTTTTGGGTTTTTCGTCCATCCAAAAACTCTTTAAAAATTGTGTAAATATTTTTTTTAGGAATCGTTTTTTTAGTTAGGTGCCCCCCTTTTAATTCTTCCAATATTTCTTCAATATTTCTGTAAAGAGAGCAGGATTTTATTTTATCCTTTATGTATTTTCTAATCCTTTCATTCTCTTCTAAAGCGGTTTCATAATTATAATAAATGAACTTTATGATCTTTACAGCTTCATCAATTTCAGGATCAGCCCACCGGGCCTCTTCAAAACTGTATGCTGAAACAACCGGTTTTGCTTTTACAATTTTATAGGGAATAAAAAACCTATAATTCTCTGGCAAAAATTCCACAATACCACCGTACTTTGTTATAACAGGAATAGTGTTCAAAAATACTGAATCAAGAATATTCAAACCCAAGCCTTCTCCTCTATGTAAAGAAATATAAACATTTGACGAACTCATTTCTTTATAAAATTTCTCTCTATTCCAAAACTCATCAATTATTTTTATATTTTTTGATTTTTCAGCCTCATTCTTTAATATATTAATATATTTAGGAAAACTTTTGCTGTTTAATGTTTTGATTATAAGCCTGACATCATTGTTCTCACCAAAGGCTTCTCTAAATACTTTTATTGCTCCCAGCGGGTTTTTCCTTTCAAAATCACTAAAAAAATCAAAAACAACCAAGAATTTAAAATAACCTTCCTCTTTTTTTTCTTCAATTTTTGGGATTTTATACGGAAGACAAAGCTTTTTCACAGAAACGGGTGATACTTTTTCCAAACATTTCTCTACAAAATCTGTAAACACCCAAATCTCATCAAGATATGAAAAAGCTTCGGAATATTTAGGGTTAAACTCCTCAAGTTCCCAAAACCAAACACCTATCTCAAATTTATTGTAAAAATAGTGTGGTGGTAGATTTGACTTTGCCCTCTTTATTCCACCTGCATTAATAAAATATATGTTTATATCATATACAGGCCTATCACTTTTGATTTCATACTCTCTCCCGGATTGAGTAGGGAGATCAACATCGATCCTTTTTAAATCAAATTTGTCTTTTAATGTTTTATAAAAATACTCTGCTATCTTACCCATCCCGAAATCTTTTCCCCAATAAGCAAAAAGGTTTAAGCCTTTTTTCATTATACCAAACCTTTATCCTTTTAACTCATCCAAATATTGTTTGGCCTTTTGATGTGCGGGGTTGAGTTTAAGACATTTTTCAAAGTATTGTACTGCCCTCTTTTTCCTACCTTCCCATAATTCAATCTCTCCAAGGTGGAAATAGGCTCCGGACTTAACTTTTCTGGACACATCTTTTTTAGTAATACAAACAAACCACTTTTTTGATAAACCAAATTCCCCAATTTTTTTATACAGTGAGCCTTCTCTATATATATCAATAACTTTTTTTTCTTTTAAACTGTTTATAATAGATATCCCTTTTTTAAAAAAAAGTAAAGACTTCCTTCCATCTTTTTTTGCCGCATAAGCATCACCCATAAGAAAATAACATCTGATTCTTTCATCTAATGAAATGTTCTTATTTTTTATTAATCGGTTGCACCACTTCATGGTTTCATTGAATTTCTTCAGGAAAAAAAATCCATTCGCGATTTTTAAAATATCATCTCCTGTAAGAACCTCTTTTTTAATTCTTTCTTTTATACTTTCTTCCAAATATTCCTTTTTTCTCGATATTAAATATAATAAAAAGAAAGCGGAACTTCTTATTTCATTATTTCTCGAACCTAACAAAACTTTTTTTAATAACCGCTTACTTTTACTTTTTTCCTCCATCTTGAAAAAAATTCTTGCTTTTAAAAAATCAACATAATCTTTACTTGTACCTTCCTGTTTATCAAGAACTTTCAATGCCTTTTTATAATAAAGTAAATAATTTTTCAGCCCTTTATCTTTCAGAATATCACCTATCATTATGTAAATTTTGGACTTCAAATTATTATTTGATATCTTAAATTTTAACAATCGTCTTAATATCTTTAGAGATTTCCCCGAATTTCCAATCTTGATGTAATGTTGAGAGAGTGTATAATACATATGAATTTTTATCCATGAAGGGAACTTAATACCTGTTATTTTTCTAAATTCCAAAGATCTTTCTTTTATAATGTTCTTTGTAGGGAAAAAATCTTTCTTATAATTAAGAGAATTACTTTTGACAAAATTTTTTATGAATTTTTTATTATACTCTGAAGTAATATTTAAATCTTTCGGATAAAATCTGATCTTTTCTTTTATATCATTTTCAATCACATGAAAATCCTCAATGGATAATAAATAGAATTTCGATAATACTTTATCCAGATATTCCTCTAAATTTTTTTTACTACTATAAAAATGTTTGTAAAAATAATGATTAAGATACCTCAAATAAAATTCATTCTCATCCTGTCCATAACCAAATTTATTAATTTCAGTATTAAAACCACCAATTTCATGAAAATATTTCCTTAAAAAACATGAAGTTCCATTAAATCCCCTTACTATCGTTCCGACCGTTAACAAAACAGGCTTTCTAATAACTACTTTATAATACTCCTCATACAAAATAGCTATTTCTTTATAATTATTATTCATAATAAACTGGCTTGAGAAAAAGACATAACCTTTTTTAAATAAACGATGAATTTTATTAAGAATATCTTTATTTTTTATAATAATATCAGAATCAATCATAAATATCAATACTGAATCAGATACTTTTATTCCTCTGTTTCGCGCATCGTTCAAATTAAAGTAAGGTTTATTTTTAACCTTCACAACTTTTATTTCTTTGCACTTAGAGTTTTTAAGCCATTCTTCTTTGTTTCTTAAAATATATTCTTCAGTTCCATCAGGATCATCATAATCAACGACAATAATATCATAATTATCATAATCCAATTTTAGCCAAGAAGGGAGCGTTTTTTTTAAGTAACTCAATCTTCCTTTACAGGTTGTTACAAGAGATATAGAAACCTTTTTATCATTCATATTGTCTTATTCTGTGTAATTTTCAATGTAAAATTTCGCTTTTTTGTGCTCTGGCATGAATATTAGGCATTCTTTAAAGAATTGTATTGCTTTTTTTCTATTTCCTTCCCACAATTCTATTTCACCAAGATGAAAATATGCTCCTCCTTTGAGAGAATTATCTTTTGTGTTTCTTATTAACTTGTTAAACCATTTTTTACTGCGTTTATAGTCTTCCAACTTTTTATACAAGGAAGCTATGTGATACAAGTCAATATCTTTCTTCTTTTTCTTAAACACCATTGATTTGAGATATTTTTTTACTATTCCGCTTTCCACTTCCAAATTGTTTATCTTATTTATTTCTAAAAGTTTTATAGTTGATTTAAAAATTAGCTCCTTATCAGAGCTATTTTTTATCACCTTATTTAACCACTTATAAGCTTCTCTGAAATTACCCATTTCCATATAATTTAATCCCACTCTAAACATTTCAGTATCCTTTAATGTCTTTTTCATCAAAAGTAGCCGTATATCCATTTCAATATAGTATTTCTTGTCGATAGACTTCTTACCTTTTTGAGTTTTAGCCAGAACTTTTTTATTTTTTGTAAAGCCTGATATTTTACAAAGCTCTAAATAAATTTTTTCAATCTTCTCAGGGATTTTTTCTGAAAACCTTGTTCTTCTTAAAGAAATATCTGGGAAACCTTCATCTATATCTGCATCTAAGATTTTTTTTAGCAGTTTTAACTTTTCTTCTTCAAAAAGCTGTTCATAATGAAAAAATAACCAATTCTTTTCTTCATCATAATTTTCAAGAATGTAAAGATACATGTGTTTCCAGATCTCAAGAGCTCTTTCAAATGACATCTTTACATCACTAAGATATTCCATTCTTTCACACTCTTTTATTATGCTTTTTGCTGTGACTCCTGGGTGTCTGAATATCACCAGATTTATATGTTCATCCAAATATTTTCTCCAAATAGGATAAGTGTAGGAAAGCCTCGGATCTTTATAGCAAAAAGGCTGTTTGCTTACAGCAAACTTTATTTTTTTTGAGATATGAGGAGCAGAATATAATTTTGCATTCAATGGTATAATTTCCAACCACATCTGGCCTTTTCTTAAAGGGGGAAAAGGGAATCTTATATTTTTATTCTTTTCCCGTGTTTCAATAATTATTTCCTCATTCAAATCGTTTATAAATTTATTCTCAAAAAAGCCTTTTGGATTACTTTCTCTTGGTGGGTATAAATCGTCTCCCATATAATAACCAGCTTTATATAAAGTTCCTGCAAG
>CAZWJH010000069.1:0-13439 GCA_964634755.1 uncultured Clostridia bacterium | reverse complement strand
ATATTTTAAATTATTTACCTATATCCCTCTTGACTTTTCAGACAACATCTTGGAGCTGTTCTGCTTTGTTTTTCGTATCCGTCATTTACATACCCTGTATTTATAGTTTACAATTTTTTAATGGCTTGTTCAAGATAATTTTAAAAAAGCTGGGACAGCTGCTCGGCTGAGTGCTGCTCAGCTTTTCCATCAGTTTACAATTCTTCCACATTAAATTCAATTATTTTCAATTATACAATATACAATGGGGTGTGTAGCAAATAATGAGACAGATTGCTTATGAATTAAATGTTTTTTATTTGTAAATATCCCCCCTTGCTCCTATATAATCAACATAAATGGTATCATCAATTATTCTAAAAATAACTCTATACTTTCCTACTCTAAATCTTAAATATCCTTCCCACTCACCTGACATTTTTAATACGCTTAGTTTTTTAAATTTCCCCTCACTTAAAATTTCTAATTTCCGCTTTATCCTTTCCTTTTCATCACTTCCTAATTTCTTTAGATATGAAAATGCCTTTTTGTGTATTCTTATCTTATAACTCTTCAAGATTAATATAATCCTCGGTGGATTTTTTGTTTTTGATTTTTTTAAGATGTTCTTTTACTTCATTTTCAAGATCAAATCCCAGGGTTTCTTCTATCTTTTTGAAATCTTCCCATGAAATCAAAACATCCGTAGGATTACCTTTTTCATCATAAACTATTTTTTTACGGATAACCATTTTTCCCTCCATAAATTTATTATAGCATTTTTTCACCTTTCGGCAAGGGGGAATACGGAATTTGGTCTTTTACCACTCTTCATAGCTTTAAAATGCTGCTCGGCTTTGTGAAAAGCTGGAACGGCTGCTCAGCTTGCGGCTGTTCGGCTTCCGTTGTGCCTTGTCATACTTTCTCTTTTTATGTAAAATAGCCTTATCTTATAATAAGCGGAGGAGAGATGAAAAGAACCGATTATTGCGGTAATATTACGGAAAAATACATAGGAAAAGATATTGTGGTGCAAGGCTGGGTGCATAAATCAAGGGATATTGGCAATCTGATTTTTCTTGACCTTAGAGACAGAGAGGGGATAGTTCAAATAGTTTTTGAAAATGATTTCAAAGATTTTGAGCTTGCTAAAAAGATAAGAACAGAGTTTGTAATTGAGGTAAAAGGAAAAGTCAGGGAAAGAGAGAATAAAAATCCTGAGCTTAAAACCGGAAATGTTGAAATAGTTGCCAAAGAGGTTAAAATTCTTAATACTGCTGAAGAGCTCCCATTTTTCCCTTCCGAGAAAAAGGAGATTTCGGAAGAGGTAAGATTAAGATACAGATACATTGAACTTAGAAGGAATAAGATAAAAAATAACATTGCTTTAAGGCACAAAGCTGTTTTAAATATAAGAAATTTCCTCAATGATAATGGGTTTTATGAGATAGAAACTCCTGTACTGATTAAATCCACACCGGAAGGGGCAAGGGACTTTTTGGTACCTTCAAGGCTCCATCCCGGAAGCTTTTATGCACTTCCCCAATCTCCTCAGATTTACAAACAGATACTTATGATTTCAGGTTTTGACAGATATTTTCAAATTGCAAGATGCTTCAGAGATGAGGATTTAAGGGCTGACAGACAGCCTGAATTTTCTCAAATAGACATTGAGATGAGTTTTTCAGATGAAGAGGATGTGATAGGGATTTCCGAAAAAATGTTAAAATCGGTTTTTAAGGAAATCGGAGAGGAAATTGAAATTCCATTTAAAAGATTATCCTATGATGAGGCTATCTCAAAGTATGCAAGTGATAAGCCTGATCTCAGGATAAAGGAGATTGTTGAAGATTTTACAGAGCTTTTTTCAAATTCATCAATGAACTTTTTAAGAGATATTATCTCAACCGGCGGTGTTGTAAAAGGTATTAAATTTGACAATGCAAAAAGTTTTTCCCGTAAAGTTATAGATAATATTAATGAGCAGATGAGAAAAATGGGAGGCAAAGGAGTTTTCTGGGTAAGAAAACTTGAAGGTAATCTAAAAGCATCATTAAAATTTCAGGAAGATGAGCTTTCCCTTTTTGAGGAAAAAACAAAAATAGAAGAGAATCAGATTTATCTTTTGATTGCCGGAAAATTAAAGGATATTGCTCCTCAGCTTGATTTTCTCAGAAGAAAGTATGGTGCGGTCGGAGAAGGCTTTGAGTTTGTGTGGATAACTGATTTTCCTCTCTTTGAAGAGGATGATGAAGGTAATATAACTTCATCACATCATCCTTTCACATCTCCCAAAGAGGAGGATTTGGATATTCTTGAAAAAGAGCCTTTAAAGGTAAAATCAAGAGCCTATGATATTGTACTGAACGGATATGAAATAGGCGGAGGAAGCATAAGAATTCATGATTTTAGTTTGCAACAAAGAATTTTCAAACTATTGGGTATTGGAGAAGATGAAATTGAGAAAAAATTCGGATTTTTCATAAAAGCCTTAAAATCCGGAACTCCTCCCCACGGCGGGATAGCATTCGGTCTTGACAGGCTAATTATGTTAATGGCAGGTGAAAATTCAATAAGAGAGGTTATTCCATTCCCTAAAACGACATCGGGAATAGACCTTATGAGTGAAACACCATCACCGGTTTCAAAAGAGCAGCTCGATGAATTGAAGATAAAAGTTTTGGAATAGCTCAGATTTTCTCTATCAAGCCATCCCTTATGTGAATTATCCTGTCAGTCTCCTGTGCCACTTCAGGATCATGGGTAACTATGATAATAGTATTTCCTTGTCTGTTTAATTCTTTAAAAAGCTCCATAATCTCTTCGCCTGTTTTTGTATCAAGGTTTCCCGTGGGTTCATCAGCTAAAATCAAAGAGGGATTGTTTGCAAGTGCTCTCGCTATGGCAACTCTCTGTTGCTGTCCTCCGGAAAGTTCTGTAGGTTTATGGTGCATTCTATCGGAAAGCCCTATTGCTTCCAAAAGTTCCTCTATCCTCTTTTTTCTTCCGGCTTTTCCGACACCGGCATAAATCAAAGGAAGTTCCGCATTGTGAAAAGCTGTTGCTCTCGGCAAAAGATTGTAAGTCTGGAAAACGAAACCGATTTCCTTGTTTCTAATATATGCAGCTTTATCCTCTGATATGGAGCTTACATCCTCTCCCTTAAAATAGTATTTTCCTGAAGTTGGAGAATCAAGAAATCCAATTATATTCATCAGAGTGGATTTTCCCGAACCAGATGGTCCCATTATAGACAAAAATTCATTGTACTTTATTTCAAAGCTTACACCCCTTAAGGCATGGACCTCTGTTGAGCCCATTTTATAAACCTTTGTAAGATTTTCAACTTTAATTAAGATATCATTCATCTTTAACTCTTAAATTTGAATTTTGACTTTTTCTCGCCGGAGGAGATTATTTTAACATTATCCCCGTCCTTTAAAGTTCTTAAAACTTTAAAGGGACCTACTATAACCTGATCTCCTAACTTAACACCCTCTTTTATCTCAATATTCATATCACCTGTAACACCTTTTTTAACCTCAACAAATTTTGCTTTTCCGTTTTTTACCAAAAAGACACCCTCTACCTCTTTTTTCTTTTTATTCTTTTCCACCTCTCTTATCACAAGAGATGAGATAGGAACAGAGAGGGCATTCTTTGCCCTGTTTATAATGATATCGGCAGAAGCCGAAAGTCCCGGCTTAATGTTCTTCGGAGGATTTATGAGAGTAATTACAGTTTTAAAAGTTTTGGCTTTATCCGTTGACTGCTGCAATGAGTTTTTCTGAATGGCAGAGCTTCCTACTTCACTCACTTTTCCTTTTATTTTCAAATCCGGAAATGCATCAACACTAACTTCAGCTTCCTGTCCGACTTTGACCTTTATAATATCAGTTTCATCAACTTCAACTTCAACCTCCATTACGGAAAGATCTGCAACAGTCATTAAAACAGTACCCGGATTATTCATTGTTCCTACAATGGCAACTTCGCCCTCTTCCACATTAAGAGAGCTTACAACACCATCTATTGGAGATAAAATCACACTCTTTTTAATTCTTTCCTGAGCACTTTTAAAAGAAGCTTTTGCCTCTTCAATTCTATGAAGATATGATTGATAAGTATGAAGTGCATTTTCATAACCAAGTTTTACATTTTCAAAATTTTCCTGTGATATAAGTCTTTCTTTCCAAAGCTTTTCATATCTTTTAAACTCTCTTTCCTTGGATTTCAGATTTAGCTCCTGAATTTTCAACTGAACTTTCAAATCCTCAAGATTTGCTTTTGCTCTCTGAGCTTCCCATTCATTGTATGTTGAATCTATCTTCAAAAGAAATTGCCCTTTCTTGACAAAATCTCCCTCTTTTACCGCTATTTTAATTATTCTTCCTGAAATATCGGATGAAAGATCAACGAATTTTTTAGGCTTTACCTCTCCACTTGCATTAACCTTTTCAACAAGCTCCATTTTTTTAACCTTTTGAACCTTAACACCCTTTAAAACTCCCTTATTGCCTTTAAGATTTAATAAAATCACAATAATAACAATAAATATGATTAATCCTATAAAAACCTTTTTCTTCATTTTTCGACCTCTCAAAAAGATATATATATTACGGATTAGTTTTTTTATTGTTGCAAATGAGAATTCTTTTTATTATAATTCAACCTTATGAAAAGACTCAGAATAACTTTAATCCTATCACTTGTGGTTTTCCTACTGTTTTTCACCTTTGTGCCAAAAGCCTATTATCCCATAAACATTGAGATAAGGATAAAATCCGTATTCGGAGCCTTCAGAGGAAATCATTTTCACGGGGGTATTGATTTTTCAACTTTCAGAAAAATTGGTGTCCCAGTAAGAGCAATAGAAGATGGGTATATTTTCAGATTATCAAACAAATTTTATGGGTTCGGAAAGGCTGTTTACATAAAGCATAAAAACTTTATATCCGTTTACGGTCATCTTGACAGATTTGAAGAAAAAAAACTTAAATTGGAAACCCTTTCGAAAAGATTGGCAAAAAATTTTGACGGAAGATACTTCGGGGATTATTTTTTTAAAGGGAAAATGCCTTTCGTCAAAAAGGGTCAAATTATTGCATATTCGGGAGAAACAGGAGCAGGACCTCCCCATCTTCACTTTGAAACAAGGGATTTAAAAAATAATCCCATTAATACATTTAATATTATAAAAATTGAGGATACCATTCCTCCAAGAATCGGTAAATTCATAATAAAACCACTCCGTTATTACAGCTTGCTAAACGGTGAGCTTAAACCTCTGATTATAAAAGTAAACAATGGAAGACAGCCTGATATTTTTTATGCTTCAGGCCCATTTTCAATAACAATAACAGCTTGGGATAAATACTATAAATATGACAGAACAGCAATCTACGGGTGGAAAACATACATAGACGGAAAACTTTTGACAAAGATAATATTTGATAAAATACCATTTTACGAAAATCATCAAATTGCTTTAATTTATGATATAAACAGATCATCGTACAAAAAGGATTACTTTTTTTACAATACTTATCCTTATTACGGAAAAACGCTTGGGAAAAACACTATATTACCGGAAGAGCTATTTAATTCACTTTCCTCAGGAAAACACACGATTACGATTGAAACATTTGATTTTTGGGGAAATAGTGTAAAAAAGAGTGTTAAATTTATCAAAGTGCCCTTAGAAAAGATTGAGATAGAATCCATTGAAAAGATTTCTCCAATTAAAGTGGAGGTAAAAATAAAAGAGCCTCTTTTAACTCCTTTCATTGAAATAAAGGGCTCGGAAGAAAAACTATTTTACAAGCCCTCTTTTAACAAAAACAGAGAAAATTCAATAATAATTAAAATCCCAAGGCCTTTTGACGGAGATAAATATACTTTGAGAATAAAAAAGTGCAAATACTGTTTATGGACATTTAAGACATTTGATATAACTTCAAAAAATACAGATGGTTTTAAGCTTAAAAAGGGAACCCACTATATAACTATTGATTCTCTTAAAAAGGGAGAATGGGTATTCGGAAATAAAAGGGGATCTCTGAACATAGGGAAAAACATAATTCCGATTTATAATGGAATTTTAAAAATAAGGGTGGAAAATAGCAGATACACCTTTGTTTTCAAAAAAAATGGAAAAAGAGAATTTGAAAAGAGGATTCTTCTTCCGGATGATTTTGTCATTGCATCCAATAAAACAGATGGAAATGCAATTTCAATATCAGATTTTTTTTACAGGAGAATGCTACCGGATTTTAAAGAATTTTTTCTTGTAAAAAAGGGAGAAGAGAAAAGCTTAAAATACAAGAATTATGAGCTCTTCTTTGACAAAAACTCTCTTTACAAGGATTTTTACTTTAAAATATCAAAAAATGTAATTAAATATGATCCTCAACTCCCACCTTTATCGGATTCAATAACCATCACTCCTGACAACTTTCCTTTTAAAAAGAGTGTTATCTTAAAATCAAAAAAACCGAATTATCCATTTATAAAAAGAGTTGGGATATTCAGATTTAATAAAAATACAGGAAAATGGACACCTTTAAAGTCAAATATTACAAAAACAGAGATTATCGCAAAAATATGGCTTGGGGGAAGCTATGCCCTGTTAGCTGATGAATCTCCTCCGGAGCTTAAAATATATTATCCTAAAAATGGCAGAAGGTACAGAAATGTGTGGAGAGCTGTTGCAATAATAAGAGATAAAGGAAAGGGAATAGATTATCATAAGACATTCTTTACAATTAATAAGAAAAAGATCTGGGCTATTTATGACTCTGATAAAGCTTCAATGTATTATCCCATAGGAAAATTTGTAAAAAAGGGGAAAAACACATTAATAGCCACTGTCTATGATTATGCGGGAAACAGGAGCCAAAAGAGTATTGTGTTTTATAAGAGGTAGATATTCGTAATCCCGGCTTCTTTGGATTAAAGAGTTTAGAACAAAATTGTAAAATATGGTTTTTAATGTTATATTTAGGTATGGAGGAAAAAGATAAGAGTTATCTTTTGTGGGATAATGATAAAAGCATTGAAACATTAATTTTCAGAGCACTTATGTGGGAGGATGTAAAAACAGTTCTTAAAGAATTTGACGAGGAGACATTAAAAAAAGTTTTCTTAAAATATTATTTTAAATTTGATGAAAGAAACCAAAATTTCTGGAAAATAGTTTTAAATATAGATGAAAATGAATTTAACAAAAGCTCAAAAAGAGAGTTTGAAAAAGATAGTTAAGAGCGGAATAACAGAAGGCTTTTATCTTGCCGGAGGAACAGCTATCTATTTAAAATACTCTCACAGATTTTCCGAAGATTTTGATTTTTTTCTTTTACCACAAATTAACAAAAATTTATTTTCTCTCTTGGATAATATTAAACCTAATAAAATTATTGATTTAAGCGAATCTTCATTAATCTTTATCCTGAACAACATTAAATTCTCTTTCTTCAAATACCCTTATAAACTTTTAAACCAACCAGACTACAACGAAGAATTTAACATACTGATGGCTTCGGATAATGATATAATTTCAATGAAATCCATTGCCATAATTCAGAGAGGAGAAAAAAAAGATTTTTTTGATTTATACTTTTTAATGAACAAGAAAAATATAAACATAGAGAGAGTTATTGAATTAAATTTAAAAAAGTATGAAACTTCATTCAATCCTTCTCTTTTCTTAAAAGCAATTGTCTTTTTTAAAGATGCGGAAAACCAAATAATTGATACGATAGAACCCCATTGGAATAGTGTAAAGACTTTTTTTTTGAAAGGAGCTCAAACATATCTTAAAAAATAAGGAATTCTGGATTTTTGCCAATAAAAGTACATTTACTTTTCATGGATACAAAGTTAAATTCTTAGTCCTGCGAGAAAAACTCTCAACTTATTTTACCCCGAAGCATTTCACTTCTTCAAAAATACCTTTATTCGAATTACTGTGGGTTTCGGACTTTGAGATTTGAAAAAAGGGGGGACACTTTTTAAACCTTTTATTGCCTCATCCTGAGTTTTGTACAATCCCCAAAAAACAGCATAACACCTTCTTCCCCCTACTTTTCTATTTATTATAAAAATCTTTTTTGAAAAAGAGGCTTTTATAAAGGCATTTTTTACAGAGTCCAAAAGGCAGTCAACTTCAAGAAGTATTGAATACTCTGCATTTATTTGTGAAATGGCCTTTTTATACTTATTTGCAGCAAGCGAAAATCTTGACTTCCTAATAAGAGAGGAATAATCAGGCAAAGATCTTCTATTTACTATTTTATTTTCAGTAGTTGGCTTCTTAGGCTTTTCTGTCTTTTTAACTTTAGAACTTATGTTTTCATTATTTCGAGGCACTTGTTTCAAGTCCCCTGATTTTTGAGAAGCATTTTTATCGTGTGTGACCATCTTAACCTTTGTTTTAGCTTCACCTTCTGAAACAGTTTTTTCATCTTTTTTACCAAGCTTCTCTTGCCCCATCTCCTCCGTTTTTTCATACTCTCTCTCAAAACCTTTATCAACAACCGGTTTAACCTTTTTCTTCTCTATATTTAACACTTTTTGAGGAGTACTCTCTTCCGTACCTATTGAAACCAATCTATTTTTAAGATAAAAGATAGCTCCGACTATAACAGCAAGAAAAATTAGCCCTATTATAATTAAAACCTTTTTAAATTTCAGCTCTCTTTCCTCATCCAAATGAGATGTGAATATTTTACTATCTTCCTCTTCAGAAGAAACATCACTTGCATTTTCAAATGTATCTATTTTCTCTTCCTCAACATCTTTTCCCTGAATGTCTTTAAAGGCTTTATCTATTTCTTCATCTTCGGGAGAAAAAATGGGCAAATCGCTATCCTCTATTTCTTCCATTCCCTCTTCACCAAATGCCATATCTGAAAAATCAGTTTCTTCCTTATACTCTTTAATCGCTCCAACTATTTTCAAAAAAAGAAGAATTTTCAAAGTTTCAAATTCATCATAGTTTGACTTTCTTATAAGCTCATATAAGGATAATTTCTCTTCCAGTTTTCTTAAAAACTCTATCTCCTTTTCAGCAATAAAATCTTTATACTCACTTTCTGCACTTTCATAAACAGTATCAAGATTCCCCATGAGAGTTGCTATTATCACTCTGTCTTTACATTGATAGATACCTTCTTTTATAAGTTCAACTATTTCCATATTCAATGGAGCTATATTTGTAGGTAAATCCTCTTCAAAAAACCTAAATTCACCATCTTTTAAAAATAAGACAGAAAAAAATATCCTTTTCTGTTGAGATTCAACAAGTTTTGTAAGTTGCATTGGAGTAAGATAGCCTCTGTCAACGAAAATTTTTCCAAGAGATTCTCCCGGTACCAAATTATTTACGACATCCTCAATATACTCATCAGCAAGAAGCCCCGAAGATGAAATAATATCTAATAATCTTTCCCCTTTTAAATTCGAATGAGCATATGCAAATTTGCCATTTAAAAAATAAAGTATTCTAAGTGCATCCCCTTTTTTTACATAAAGAGAACCGGTTTTTCTTTCATTTGCAATCTTTAAAAATAGAGCAAAATTTCCTTCAAAAACATTTCCATTCATCACAAATTCCTCACCAAAACAGCTCCTCCACCTGTTGAGTATATTCTAATTGTCTTTAAATTGCAACTCACAGAATTATTAGTAAAATGAAAAAAAGGCGAGCTACTGCTTTTTTGCATGTGTGAGGGAAAGAGAATTTTAACTCCATTTGAATCAAAACCCTCTATAATAAGGTCAAAATGAGGATTAATCCCATCACTGTTCAAATTAGAATTTACAGAAATATCCAAACTGCATGTTCCCCCACTACCGCTACAACATAAGGAGTAACACCCAAATAACTGACACCAATACATCCAAAAAGGACTATTCCTACACGAGGATAAAGAAGGATTACAGCAAAGCCACGCACATATACCAGTACAAGTCGTTGTAGGGCACACAAGAGAAGAAAAATTCAGATTATCTATCTCCAATGCTTCATTTGTAGTATTTACTCTTAAAAATTTGATATTACTATTTTTTTTAGCAAAAGTAATACTCAGAGTTTTTAAATTTTGAACGATATCCCCATTATCATTTTCAAGAGAAATAACAAAAACTTTCTCCCCCGCAGGTAAATTAAATGTTACAGGATTCAAAAAATTTGATTCAATCTGCCCGGATGTTCCATTGTTTGAATAGACTGCAGATATTTTTACATTTTTTATAAGAGTTTCCGAAGCTCTGCTAACAACAATTCTTAATTCTTTGTTTACAAGTATCGTATTATAAGAATTTACTTTATCTATAATAAGAGGATTTGTCGGATAATAGATATTATCTTTATTCTCCGAAAGGCTTTTGTTTAAAGGTTCTGAAGAATTATAAGCTCTATCTTTTCCTTCTGACATAAGAAACCAACGGCATTTCGTATCTGTACTTTCACAAGGGGAATTTGAATTTAATTTAAGAAAAAATTGGAGATAATAATTACCATATGGATCAATTATTCCATTTGAATCACAATTTTTCAAAGAAATGTAAGGTCCCTTCCAACCGTAATAAACCCCACTTCCTGGGAAAGCCTCCGATGAGGATGGTTGATTACCCTGCAAGTAAAGATCTTTTAAATTTTGTGGAAAAATACCCATATCTCCTAAATAACCAAAGCTATTTTTAAAATCTCCTAAAATTGCTTTATATATTAGTTTAAGTTCACTTTCGGCAGATCTCTCTTTTCTGAAATCTTCAGACTTAAAAATTAAAGGTGCCAAAACACCGGCAAGTATTGATAAAACAGCTAAGACTATTATGACCCCAATAAGAGCAAGTCCATTTTTTTTCATTAAAGGTTTCTTACAAACCACCCTCCCCCTCCGGTTGAATAGAATCTTAATGTCTTTATTCCACATAGACTATTTGTTATTGAATACCTAAAGTGAGGAGAGGATGAATACTTTGTCATACGAACAGGTCCCCATATTTTTTCTCCCGAAGAATTATACCCTTCAAAATAAACATCAAATGCAGGAGTCTGACCTATATCAGCTCCGCTACAATTATTATTATTCCTATTAAAAGATGAGTTAAGAGAAAAATTTGATGGAAGGTCACATCCGCCATAATTTATTGCAATATTACAAAAGCCTTCAACAGTAGAAGAAAAAGTAATCTCTTTATTAGTAGGTGTAAAAGGAAGAAGAGATACAGTATTCCTTACAGAAGATCCTCCTATAAAGCTTCCGTCATCAAGAATAAAAGCTGCGTCTATAACTCTAACTCCTATCGTGGTATTATAAAAAAGTCCGCTATTTCCGGTTCCGGTTCTCTGGTATGAAGAACCATTTCTTACATCATAAAAGATAAAAGACACTCTTTGCGGCAAGATATCAAAGTCCAAAATCTTACTTTTTAAACTTAGAGAAGTAAATATAGTGTAATAAGTATTTCCTGAAACAGTATATGAATTCAACTTTAAAGGTTCATCAGGATAATAAAGATTATCCTGATTTACAGCTGCATTCGGATCAGTATTATCAAACTGTCCGTCTTTACCTTTGCATACAAGCATCCAGCTATTTGCCTGCCCCCAAGCATTAAATACTTGTACATAATAATTTCCCCAAGGATCAAAAATACCATTGTTATCATTATTGGAAGTGGAGATATAAGGACCTCTCCACCCAGCATAAATTCCTGAACCTGTTGGATTTTCTACAGAGTTTGGTTGAGTTCCTTGAATATATAATTCAGTCAAAGTATTAGGGAATCTTCCCATATCTCCCAAATATCCAAAATAATCTTTCTGATTTCCTAAAATCGCATTGTACAAATTTTCAAGCTCACTCTGAGCTCTTTTATACCTTGCAGTTTCGGTAGTCTTGTAAACAAGAGGCGCAAAAATTCCGGCGAGTATTGCCAAAATAGCAATAATTATAATTACTTCAATTAAAGAGACACCTCTTTTATTGAATTGAAAATCCAATGTCATCTTCACCAGTTTGAAGAGATGTTCCTTCAAAATTTGTGTCCATTAATTTATTTTGACCTGAAGAGATAACCCAGACTTTTTTGCTATTATCAGGAGTTGCTCCTCCTTCAAGAAAAGCTGCATTTATCAGATAGGGATTACCCCATGGATCAAGATTAATAGTAGAAAAGTACGGACCTCTCCAGGAGGGTAAATTATGAGGATTAGGGTCTATTTTTCTATAAGAATTATTAACATTTACAAGCTCCCACCAAATTGACTCGGAAGGTGTTCTATTCCAGTTCGAAATTCCGGAGTTTGAAGAAGGGATCCGTGAAGAGTCCGGATCCGGGCTTGTTCCTATCAGAAGACTCACTGAATTCCCGCTTCTATCCTTAACAGGCCAGGACCCCATATCATCCCTGCATTGAATCATCATTTTCCCAATAGATGCTGTATCATTTTTGGACTTTGTAATTTTGGAGTCATTTATATTCTTTATTATGGTAGGAACCAGAACAGCACCCAAAATAGCAATAACAGAAAGAACTACTACAACTTCTATTAGGGTAAAACCTTTTTTCATTGATAAATAATTATTTAATTCTTACGCCTATATCATCCCCTCCGGGAGCTGGATTGGTAGTTCTATAATCCTGTGCATAAGAGGTTTGGACAATTTTATCAGGTCCAGCAGAAATAACGAAAACTGCATAATACTCATAATTTCCACCTGTATACCATAGACTTATCACATTGGAAGAGTAAAGGACTCCCCAGGGATCAGCTTTCAAATCTGTTAAATACGGACCATTCCACCTTAATTCTCCACTTGTATTGTAAGCAGTCCCACCAACAGTACAATCAAGACCGGGTTGATTTCTCATCAAATGATTTTCAAAACAATCCTTTCTACCACTCCATGCGGAACCTCTACCCCAGTAAGAGGAATAACCACCTGCATTCATATCATTTGCAGTTGAAGGACCATGTAAGATGTAGAGATAATCCGGATTTCCGGAAGTCCCATTTGATGTAGGCCATCTTCCGGTATCTTTAAAAAAAGATGCCATTGCTGCAGCTATAACCTGAACTTCATTATTAGCTCTTGCTATCTTTGAATCATTAATGTTTTTCATTATTGTCGGTGTTAATATAGCTGCGAGAATTGCAACCACTGATAAGACAACCACCATTTCAATTAAAGTAAAACCTTTTTTATTCATTTTAACCTCCAAATTTTATTATAAATAGTTTTTTTACTTTTTTCAACTCTACCTTTATTCTTTCTATCTTTGAGTATTTTAAGACTTTCCAAAAAATACCGGAGATAGAGGTTTTTTACTGTTGCCAAGCTTTTTTTTTAGTGATAATATTTAATATTAATATTTTATAATACTTTTATAAGTGAGGAGTCAACTATAAGGAATGAAAGAGCGGGTTGAATTTTTGATTTTTAGAGAGG
>CAZWJH010000068.1:0-13835 GCA_964634755.1 uncultured Clostridia bacterium | reverse complement strand
CTCCTTACAATTCCTCTATTTGTGTATTATTATATAAAATAGCAATTATTTGTCAACAAAATAACTCAATTAAAAAACCAAGTTTAAAATAAACTTATTACCTCTTTTATGCTCTCCAAAATATTATGCCAAGAATAATTTTTTTTCACATAAGCAATTCCATTCTCTCCCATTTTTTTTCTTAATCCCCTATTCCCCATTAAAAAAGACAATCCCTCTAAAAACTCTTCTCTATTTGTATAATAAAGCCCTGCATTGCTTTTAAGTATATGTTCTTTCATAACAGGGCTGTTTCCATTAACAAATACCGGAGTTCCCACTGCCATGGCTTCAAGCATTGAAATAGAAAGGCTCTCAAATTGAGAGGGGTGAACATATAGAGTCGCTGATTTAAGAGCTTCCCATTTTTCCTCTTCTGACAAAAAACCCAAATATTTAACTCTAAAATCCGAAGGAAGCTCCATGTTTTTCTTCCCACCCAAAACAAGTTGAATATAATTTTTTTTTGAAAACTCAAGAAAATTCTCAATTAAAAAATCCATTCCCTTCCCTTCGTCAATTCTACCAATGTATATAATAAATGGTTTTATGGGAGCATATTTTTTAAAGAAAGCATCGGTGTTTATTTTATTAGGAGACTCAATCCCTATACCACCAACTAATTTTCTTATTTGATTGTCTTTTTGTAGAAAAACTTTATTTATAAGTTCAAGCTCTTTTTCTGTCAAAGCTAATATAGCCTCTGGTAATTCAAAGGTTCTTTTCATAATACTCATATATAGTGGTAATTCATCATGAGTAGTGGGAAAAAGAAGCTTCGGCTTTTTTATAATCGGGATTGAAAAATAAACGGGATAATAAAGATAGGTAAATAGAAAAAAAAGATCGTACTTTTCATGCTCTCTCTCCACTGCTTCAATTAAAGATGGCGCTAAAGGTCCCTGTTGTCTAATCCATTCTTCCTCTTCTTCCTTGGAATGTTCTTTGTCAGAGAAGAATTTCTCACTATATTTATTAAATTCTTTAATATTTCTTGTCTTTTCCACCTTAAATCTTTTTACCAGTATATTGTCTGTTAACTTTTCTTCCCCTTCTTTAAACTCATTTTTCCAAGTAAGATAATCTTTTGCTGTAGTCGTATATACAGTAAAAGAATAGTCAGAAGACATTTTTTTCAAAAGCTGAAGTGCATAATACTCTGAACCACCTATAATATCCTCTCCGAATCTCTGTATAATAACTCCTATTTTTTTCAATTTACCACCTTATCAAAATTTGTGAAAACTTCTAACTTTGGATCAATTGCAAAAAATTTTATTTTTAATTTCTCATTATTTTCCACAAACTCTAATATGTCTTTTCTTTTCATTCCAAAAAATGCTGTCGAGAGAGCATCGGCTGTTGTACAATCATCAGCAATAACAGTCATACTAATCCAGTATCTAAAAGGATATCCCGTAAAAGGAGAAAGTATATGACAATATCTTACACCATTTGAAATAAAATATCTTTGATAATCTCCGGATGTTGCAACAGCTCTATTTTTAACAGAAAAAGTTTTAATAATTCCGTCTCCCCTCGGATTTTGAATACCTATAATCCAACTTTCACCTCTATCATTTATACCCTTTGCAACAAGATCTCCACCTGCATTAATAAGAAAATTTTTAACCCCGCTTTTGAGAAAAATTTTAGCAGCTATATCAACAGCATAGCCCTTCGCTATTCCTCCCAAATCAATTTTAAAATCTTCAGGTAAATAAATTATATCATCTTTAATCTTAATTTTTGTTGATGAAACAAATTTCAGTGTTTTTAAAATACTCTCGGGAGAAGGGACTTTTTTTTCAGCCTTCTCAAACCCCCATATGACTATCAAAGGTCTTATTGTTATGTCAAAGACACCTTTGCTAATCTTGTTAAAATAAATAGATTTTTTAATTAAGAATAGAGTTTCTTTATCCAGCCTTACACCTACATTTGAATTGTTAATCTTTGAGACAATGCTGGTTTCAAAAGAAGGAGAATATTTCTTATATATTCTATTAAACTCTTTCTCTATTTTGTTTTCAATAGACTTATTTTTACCTTCATACTTAACTTCTACCACAGTATCCATAGTAAAAAAGGTGAAGGAAGAAAAATTCTTTTCTCTCCTCTTTTCAGGTATTTTAGAGCTTGGGGAACAAAAACTTACTAATAAAATAAAAAGAATTAAAATAAGGTATCCGTAAAGATTAAAAAAAAAGTACTTTTTCATACTATAGAAAACCCTGCCTCATTAACTCATTTGCTGAAGTAAGACCTTTTGACAGCATTACAGTTGCACTTTTACTCAATGGTATAAGTCCCTCGGAGATTGCAACTGACTCCATTTCATTTTCTTTGACCCCTTTCTTTATTGCCTCTTTCATTATTTCATCTATTTTCAAAACCTCAAAAATGGGAACTCTTTTTTCAAAGCCTGTAAAATTGCACAACTGACACCCTTTTTCCCTATAAAATTCAGACATTAAAGAATCCTCTTCAGATAGCTTTAATTTATAAACAAAATCAAGGTTAGGTTTAACCCTTATTTTACATTTGCTGCATAAAAGCCTAATCATTCTCTGATTTATTATAAGTCTAAGATTTTCTGCTATCTCTTCATCACTAATATGAAAATATTCTCTCAGTTTTATAATGCTTTTAATTGCAGATTTTGAATATATTTCCACTATAAATAACATATTCTTGCTTAATCTAAAAACTTCTTTTGCAATTTCAATACCTTTCATATTATGAACAAAAACTATGTTCGGTTCTGTTTTGTAAAGTATGTCAATAAAATCCTCCTTATCCTCTTTATGATATAACTTTTGTTCAATACCAGGCAATCGTCTAAGGAATTCCTCCTCAAAACTTAAAATACTTTTAGAGGGGAACTCCTCTTTAACATAATTCATCAAAGAATACATTAAAGAATCAGAATCATTAAAAAGAGGAGCGGAAACCAGAATAATTCCTTCCTCTCTCATAAAAGCTTCTTCTATATCAGCTAATTGATATTCACTAAAACTTAACTCCTTAATATTTATTCCAAAATTTTCAAGGTCAATAATCCTTACTCTTAAAGATAGTTCTTCGCTTCCATTCTGCTCATCGTAAATAATTATATTAAATCTCTTTTCATTCAAATCAAATGTTTTTCTTACTATCTTTTTCCCTTCCCTCAATCCAAGAGAAAATTTTAATAATTTTAAAAAATCTTTATTCGTAAGCTCAACGCTCTTTACTTTAAACAAAAGGCCGTTTATTCTCAAACTTATTTTTAATCTTGAAAACTCCTGTACCATATAAATATGCGTTGCTTTTTTGTTTATTGCATACTTTAAAATATCTAAAAAGTTTTTTATAATCCCTTTATTTTTATCTACCTCTGTAACTTCTTTTATTTTCAAAGCTTGAACTATGTTTTTTAATTTTTCTTCCATTTTTTCCTTTTCCGCCTGATAATAAATCACATCAGCATTAAACAATTTTGCTACCTTCTTTATTATGTTCGGCATATAAGGATTCACCATTGCAAGATGAAGATGTCTTTTCTCATCTACTTCTTCAAGGGAAAAAGGTATTATCTTGTATTTTAAACAGGTCTCTATGCCAACCTTCTCAACAAGCTCCAAATTAACATCTTCTCTCTCAATATTAACAGCGGGAACCTTCTTTTGTTTTAAAAGATACATCTGAAGTTCATCCTTCGTAATGAGCCCCATTTTAACTAAAATCTCGCCTATTTTTTCACCTGTTCTCTTCTGAATATTCAAAGCAGCAAGTAATTGCTCTGACATTATTTTTTTATCGCTTATTAAAAGTTCTCCTATTCTCTCATGAAGTGATGTTAACTTAATTCTTTCTATTTTTAGTTTATCCGGAGCTTCATCCCAGAACTTTTTTTTATAATCCTCCGGTGCATTACACGAGCAATTTAAACAATAAGGGCAAATTTTTGTAGGCTCAGGGTGTCCGCACCATGCCGCTTTAAAAGCATCGTATTCACCTAAGCAATACCAACATTGAACTATATATTCATCAGCCATAAAAAAATTTTATCAGAAAAGATTTAAACATTCAAATAAGTATATTCATAAAGTTCAAAAGCAAACTTTTTATCTCTCCTCGAATGCCTTCATTTTTTCAAAAGGATTGAATGATAATTTGCTCTTTACTATTTTTAATTCACCACCATATTTTTTCCCTTTTACAAAAAATTCCAAACTAAGTGTCTGAGGAGTTACTTTTCCATGAAGAATTTTTCTAAGGTTCAGATTTAGTAAATTAATCCCTTTATTTGCTAAAAGAGTTCTTTTTCCCAAGAGTTTTTTATCTGCATTAAATATTTTTAACTTAATTTTTCCTGTGAAGTTTGTGTAATAATAAACAGGAGATTCTTTTAAAAGTCTGTAAAAATCAAAGTCTCCCGAATAAAATACTCTTGCATCTTCAATAGGGAAAATATAAAAACCTTTTTTAAGAATTTCAGGAGATAGACCCTCTATAGGCTCTACATCTAAAATGTAAGCAGATCTTCCGTGTGTTCCTATTATCAAATCCTTAGCAACAGGTTGTATTCTCAAATCGTGAACAGCAACATCTGGTAAATTCGTATTCAATGAATACCAGCTTTCGCCCCTGTCCAAACTCACATAAACACCAGCATCCGTCCCCAAATATAAAACATTTTCATTAAAAGGGTCCTCTCTTATAACATTTACAGGTTCGTCAGGTAGATTTGATTTTATTGACTTGTATGTTTTTCCGAAATTCTCAGAAACAAATACATAGCTCTTAAAATCATCATCTCTGTAACCATTCAGGGTAACATAAACCCTACCCAATTTGTACTTGGATGCAATAACTCTCGACACCCATTTTTTCTTGGGTAAACCGTCTGTTATTTTATTCCAAGTTGCTCCATCATCCTTTGTAATCCATACCAGCCCATCGTCTGTTCCCACATAAAGAAGGCCCGGCTTTATGGGTGATTCGGAGATTGTTGTAATAGTCCCATAAGGCACATCTCCCTGAGGTTTTGGATTTGTTGTAAGATCAGGGCTTATAACAAACCATCTGTCACCCCTGTTGTACGATTTAAAAAGTTTGTTTGCCCCCAAATATAGAATCTGTGAATTGTAATGGGAAATAATAAATGGGGTAACCCAATTAAATCTTAACTTTGGCTCACCTATTTTTGAATGTGGCTTTATACTCTTAGCACTCTTCTTTTTCAAATCAAGTCTCGCAACATTTCCGAATTGAAATTCGGTGTACACTATGTTCTCATTATTATGATCTATTTCAACATAACCACCATCTCCTCCATAAATGGTTTCCCACTTTTTCCTTATTTTCACATTATTTTCACTCGAGCCCATTACTACTCCATTATCCTGAAGACCACCGTAAACATTATAAGGTGTTCTTAAATCATAGTTAATTGAATAAAATTGAGAAATCGGAAGAGTTTTTATTTTAATCCAGTTTTTCCCTCCATCGTAGGAGACATTTACACCACCATCATTTCCTACTATTATGTGTTTGGGATAATTGGGATCTATCCACATAGCATGAAAATCAGCGTGAACTCCCCTTCCGCCTGTATTTTTCCAGGTTTTTCCACCATCAACCGACTTCATTATTGGAACTCCCATAATATAAACTTCCTTCCAATTTTTAGGATTAACTCTAATCTGGCCAAAATAATATCCGTATGTAACTGTCATTCCCCTTATTCTTCCTTTGCTAACCTTTTTCCATGTATCACCACCATCTTTACTAACATAAACTTCCGTAGCCTTTATTCTTGTTTCATAAAGAGCCATATCAGCATCCATTACATAATCCGCTAAATCCTTTGTAGTGATTTTACCTGACTTTAAAAGTCTTATTACCTTTTTTGCAGTGTAATATTTGGGAATATGATATGATTTTAAAAACTCACTTATTTTTTTCTCTCCCAAAGAGACGAACTCTTCATTTGACATAGCTCTTACCTTTATTGCATTAAGTTTCCCCTGCTTTTTCATTTTTTTGATTGGAAGTTTTTCTTGATTATCTATTACGGCATAAATAATCTTAGGATTGCTTTGATAAATATCAAGCCCTATTCTTCCAACAATCTTTCCGGAAGGAAGCCCTTTTGTCAGTTTTTCCCATATCTTCCCGCCATCTTTTGTCCTGTAAATTCCACTACCTTCTCCGCTTTCAACAAAATTCCAAGCTCTCCTGTCTCTCTGCCACATAGCAGCATAGAGAATATCAGGGTTTTTGGGGTTTATGACAAGATCAATTGCTCCTGTCTTATCATTCACATATAAAATCTTTTTCCAAGTCTTTCCCCCGTCAGTGGTCTTGTAAACACCTCTCTCTTTGTTATATGTGTAAAGGTGACCTATGGCAGCCACATAAACTGTATCGGGATTTCTGGGATCAACAATTATTCTTCCAATGTGATGAGTATCTGAAAGCCCTAAATGTTTCCATGTTTTGCCTCCATCATCGCTTCTATAAATGCCTGTTCCTGAGTAAGAGCTTCTTGAACTATTGTTCTCACCAGCTCCCACATAAATTATATTAGAGTTTGAGGGAGCAATAGCAATATCGCCTATGCTTATTGAAGGAGCGTGTTCAAATATACATTTCCATGTAATACCATTATTTTCTGTCACCCAAACGCCCCCTGATGCAGAAGCAACATAGTAAACATAGGGCTTATTTTTAGGGACTTCTATATCAGTCACTCTGCCGCTAATTTCAAAAGGCCCTATTAAATTCCATTTTAAAGTTTTAAACAGAGTAGTGTTTTGCATTAATTTATGTTTTTCATAACTTTTCAACCTTACTTCGGGAGAAGTTGGATTCTGATTAAACTTTTTCATCAGGATCTCATCTTTGTCAGCTCCTGATAAACTGTTTGAAAAAACTAACATTAACAAAACAAAAGCAAGGTTAAAATACATAAGAACTTTTTTCATTATGACCTCCAAAAATATTTATAATATTTATACGGAAAAGATATAAAAAAGGTTATCTTTTTTTAATTCTGTTTTATGAGCTTTTTATTTACCAAATTATTAAAAGATGAACTATATTCTTGAAAGAATCTTTCTTTTATCATATAATTTTCTTATGCCCAAAAAAATAGAGTTAAAAAGAATACCTCCTCTTTCCACCACTATTTTAAAAATACTTGAGCTTGAAAAGAAACCTACACCCGAAGTAATTAAAGAATTACCGAAAATAATAGAAAAAGATCCCGGAATTTCTTCTGAAATCTTGAAAATAGCAAACTCTCCCTATTATGGATTTATAAGTGAGATTACTTCTATACCTCATGCAATAAATTTATTAGGTACAGAATCAGTGAAAAATATTGCTCTAAGAATTTCAATTACCAATATGATGAATACTATAAAAAAAGAAACAAAGGCAAAAGATAAATACAACTATTTTATAAAAAGAAGCCTTATTTCTGCTCTTTTTAGTAAAACATTTTCAAAAGCAAATGGAATTGGTTCCCCCGATGTTTTCTTAACAATAGGACTTCTTTTAAAAATAGGAGAGCTTTTACTAATTTTAAATTTTGAAGACAAATACAATATAAACCTTGAAACCAAGGAAGATGAAATACTAAAAGAGGAAAGAGAAAAGTTTGGCATTGACTCCGTTGAAGCGGGTAAATGGATTGTCAGCGAATGGAATCTTCCTTTAAAATTCTATGAAGCAATTAACAATCAAATTGAATTAAAACAGCAAACGGAGATAGCCAAAATAGCCTATATTGCTAACTATTTTTCAAAAGCACTTCTGAGAAAAGAAAAAAGTGGAAAAGAATTTAAAAGGATAAGAGAAGAAATAAAGACCTTCTTTAATCTTGATGTAATAGAGTTAGGACTTTTTAAAGAAGAATTCATAGAAGAGTTAGGAATCTTTGAAAGTGAAGCTCCTCTTCTTAAAGAAGAGTTTTCAGAAATCAATTCAAAGATAAAACAAATTGAATACTTGATTTTTGGAGATGAGGAAAAAAGAACTATTGAAAAGGAAGAAATAAAACTAATAAAAGAAAGATTATTTAATGAAAGAAAAAAGCTAACCGCTAATATTAGACTTGCTTCCTCTTTAAACTGGATAAGCGAACCTTCCTTCATTATTAACAAGCTTTTACTGCATCTTAAAACATCTTTATCCGAAGATTTCGAAGAGTTTAAGTTTATTTATTGGGATAATAGAATATCAAAATTCGTTGCTTATAAATTAGACGGGGTTAAAAACTTAAAGCATGAGTATGAAATTAAAAAGGCGCCATTATATGAAAAAGCATTTACTTTACGAGAACTTCAGATAAAAAGTTTAGAAGATAAAATAATAGTAGCAATTCCAGTCTTCTTTGGAACCCAATCATATGGTATAATTTCCATTATATTTCTCAAAGAAAGATTCAATTATGAAGTATTAAAGAATCTGTCAGTTAGTGCTAGTTTAACTGCACAGGCGTTGCATAACTACAATACTGAGAAACAACTAAAAAAAGAAATTGAAAAGAGGTTAATGCTTTTATCAGAATTAAAGGAGTACTCAAAAGAAAAGGAAAAGATAAAACAAATCTTAAAGGAAGTGGAAGAAAATCATCTTCATAAATATGTTCTAAAAAGTATAATTCATAAAATAAATAATAAAATGACTCCTATCTTAGGATACTCAGACATGTTACTGACCTCGTTGACAGGAAAAGACCTGGAAAAAATAGAAAAGATTAACAATAATTCAATAGAAGCTGTAAATCTCCTCAATAATATCCTAGAGTATTTCTCAAAATTGGAGGAGGAAAAAACTGTTTTGGATATAAATGAGATAATAAAGGAAACTCTTAATCTCATAGAATACAGAATAAAAGGTTTTGGAATCAATGTATATTTAAATCTTAAAGAAAACCTACCTAAAATATATTTTAACAAACTCCATCTAAGAGATGCCATATCAAATCTAATTGCAAACGCGATAGAGGCTTTAAAGGAAAGTGATAAAGAAGAAAAAAAGATAAAGATTTCCACAGATTACGATAATTATCTCTTCTATATCAACATTTATGATAATGGGATAGGAATAGAAAAAGAGAAAATAGATTCTATAATGGACCCTTTTTTCACCACAAAAAAAGATTCTTCAGGGCTCGGCTTAAATTTTGTACACGGCTTTGCTCATACAAACGGAGGTAAAATCGAAATTCAAAGCACACCTGCCGAGGGAACTACAGTAACATTAACATTCTCAGCAAAATTAGCCAAAGAGGAGATTTATCAAGAAGAGATAGAACCCAAAAATGCGAAAATATTAATAGTAGATGACGAAGAATCATTGGTAGAATTAATGGATGATATTCTATCTATAGAAGGCTTTTCAAACCTAAAAAATGCTTATTCAGGAGAAGAGGCTTTAATATTAATAGAAAAAGAAAATTTTGACTTAATTGTTTCAGATGTAAGTATGCCAAAATTTTCCGGAATTGATATTTTCGAAAAATTAAAAGATAAAAAAAGAGAAAATAATTTAATTTTTGTAACTGCTAACCCGACAGATTTAAGATTAAAAGAAATCACTGAAACTTATAAAATACCTATTTTAAAAAAACCATTTTCTTTATCAGATTTTATAAATGTAGTAAAATCAAAGATTAAAAATACATATTCGGAGGTTTAGTAAAATGAGTAGTAAGTTTGTTTATTTGTTTGGAGGAGAAAGCGCTGAAGGTAATGCTTCAATGAAAAATCTATTAGGAGGTAAAGGAGCGAATTTAGCTGAAATGGCAAACCTTGGGGTCCCAGTACCACCGGGATTTACAATATCAACCGAGGTTTGCACATATTATTATAAAAATAAATCTTATCCCGAAGGTTTGGAAGATCAGGTTCTTGATGCTTTGAAAAAAGTTGAAAAGATGGTTAACAAAAAGTTCGGAGATTCGGAAAATCCTCTCCTGGTTTCCGTAAGATCTGGAGCAAGAGTTTCAATGCCTGGTATGATGGATACCGTTTTAAATCTTGGAATAAATGATGAAACAGTTAAAGGACTCACAAAATTAACAAATAATCCAAGATTTGCATGGGATAGTTATAGAAGATTTATCCAGATGTTTGGAAATGTGGTAATGGGAATTGATTCTTCAAAATTTGAGCATATACTTAATGAAGTAAAAAAAGAAAAGGGAGCTAAAGTAGATACGGATCTTACAGCAGAAGATTTAAAGGAATTGGTTAACAGATATAAAAAATTTGTTAGAGAGGAGAAGGGAAAGGATTTTCCTCAGGATCCTTATAAACAATTATGGATGGCAATTAATGCTGTTTTTGAATCTTGGGATAATGAAAGAGCTATTGCCTATAGAAGAATGCACCAGATCCCCGATGATTGGGGGACAGCCGTTAATGTGGTTGCCATGGTTTACGGTAATATGGGAGATGATAGTGCAACAGGAGTTGCTTTCACAAGGGATCCAGCAACAGGTAAAAAGAAATTTTTCGGTGAATTTTTAATAAATGCTCAGGGAGAGGATGTTGTTGCAGGAATAAGAACTCCTCAGGCAATCACCCTTGAAGATTCAAGAAAATGGGCAGAAGAACATGGAATCAGCGAAAAAGAGAGAAAGAGCAAATATCCTTCATTGGAAGAATATATGCCCGAAGTTTACAAAGGACTTGTTGAAGTTTACCAAAAACTTGAGAAGCATTACAGAGATATGCAGGATCTTGAATTCACAATAGAAAGAGGAAAACTATGGATGCTACAAACAAGGACAGGTAAGAGAACTGGTTTTGCAGCAGTAAATATTGCAATAGATATGGTTGATGAAGGACTTATAACTCCGGAAGAGGCAATCTTAAGAATTGAAGGGGATCATTTAACCCAACTTATGAATCCTATTTTTGATCCTGAAGATAAGAAAAAGGCAAAATCTGAAAATAGAATTTTTGCAAAGGGGCTTGCCGCAGGCCCTGGGGCAGCCACTGGTAAAGTCGTATTTTTCGCAGAGGATGCCGAAGAATGGACAGCAAAGGGAGAAAAAGTTATCTTAGTAAGAGAAGAAACTTCACCTGAAGACATTAAAGGAATGAACTCAGCGGAAGGTATTTTAACAGCAAGAGGTGGAATGACCTCCCATGCTGCTGTTGTTGCAAGAGGAATGGGAAAAACCTGCATAGTTGGATGCGGAACACTGGAAATAGATTATGAAAAGAGGGAGATGAAAGCAAAAGATACAATTATTAAAGAAGGCGATTGGATTTCAATAGATGGGAATACAGGAGAAGTTATAAAAGGACAGCTTAAAGTTATACCTTCGGAAGTAGTTCAGGTTCTTATAGAAGAAACTCTAAAACCAGAAGATGCTCCAGTCTATCAAAAATTTGAAAAACTCATGAAATGGGCAGATGATTTTAGAAAATTGGGTGTTAGAACAAATGCAGATACTCCGAAAGATAGTGCTGTTGCAAGAAAGTTTGGAGCAGAAGGCATTGGTCTTTGTAGAACAGAGCATATGTTTTTTGAAGGTGAGAGAATTCAAGCAGTAAGAGAGATGATCTTAGCCGAAGACCTGGAAGGAAGGAAAAAAGCACTTGCAAAGATTTTACCGATGCAGAGGGAAGATTTTATAGGGATTTTCAAAGCTATGATGGGTTTACCTGTTACTATAAGACTATTAGATCCACCGCTTCATGAATTTTTGCCACACACTGATGAAGAAATCAAAGAGCTTGCCAATGAAATGAGCATTAGTTTTGATGATTTAAAAAACAAAGTTGAATCCTTAAAAGAGATGAATCCAATGTTAGGACACAGAGGTTGCAGACTGGGAATAAGTTATCCAGAAATTACAGAAATGCAGACAAGAGCAATCCTTGAAGCTGCAATTGAAGTTAAAAAAGAAGGTATTGAAGTGGAGCCTGAAATAATGGTTCCTCTTGTAGGACACTATAAAGAACTTGAACTTCAAAAAGAGGTTATAGAAAAAACAGCAAAAGAGGTTTTTGAAGAAAAAGGAGAGAAAGTTGACTATTTAATAGGTACAATGATTGAGCTTCCAAGAGCTGCTTTGACCGCTGATGAGATTGCTCAAACAGCTCAGTTTTTCTCCTTCGGAACAAATGACCTCACACAAACAACATTTGGACTTTCAAGAGATGACGCAGGAAAATTCTTACCCGAATACATTGAAAAGGGAATTTATACTGTTGATCCATTCGTTGCAATAGATCAAAAGGGACTCGGAGAACTAATCAAAATTGGAGTTGGAAAAGGAAGAAGCACAAATCCAAATCTAAAAATAGGTATATGCGGTGAACATGGAGGAGAACCATCCTCTGTTAAATTCTGTCACAGAACAGGGTTTAACTATGTTAGCTGCTCACCTTATAGAGTCCCAATTGCAAGGCTTGCAGCAGCGCAAGCAGCAATAGAAGAAAAAAAGAAATAATATTTAATATAGGGGAGGATGATTCCTCCCCTATATTCTTTATTTGAAACTAAAATAACTATATGTTAAAATTTCTTTATTAATTAAAAATTAAGGAGGATTTTATGTCCGGACATTCTAAGTGGCACTCAATAAAACATAAGAAAGCGGCTGTTGATGCAAAAAGAGGAAAAATCTTTACAAAACTCATTAGAGAGCTTCAAATTGCTGCCAGAGAGGGGGGGGGTGATCCAGAAAAAAATTCAAGATTGAGAAAAGCCATTCAGGATGCAAAAGCTGCGAATATGCCTAAAGAAAATATTGAAAAAGCGATAAAAAGAGGAACCGGAGAAATTGAAGGAGCTAATTATGAAGAAGTTAAGTATGAAGGATACGGCCCGGGAGGTGTTGCAGTATACATAGAAGCTGTCACAGATAATAGAAACAGAACAGTTGCTGAAATTAGGCATATTTTTTCAAAACATAGTGGTAACTTAGGTGAATCCGGCTGTGTTGCATGGATGTTCCATAGAAAAGGATTTATTGTTTTTGAGAAAGAAAAAATTGATGAAGAAAAGTTAATGGAAGTCGCAATAAATGCTGGAGCAGAGGATATTCAGGAAGAAGAATCGACCTTCACAGTTTATACTGCTCCAGAGGATTTTGAAACAGTTTTAAATGCAATTAAGGAAGGAAACATCCCTTATGAAGAAGCAAAAATTGGGCTTATTCCTCAAACCTATGTCAAACTTAGTGGTAAACAAGCAGCCCAAATGTTAAAACTCATGGAAACACTCGAAGATCATGATGATATTCAAAATGTGTGGGCTAATTTTGACATCAGCGATGAGGAGATAGAAAAATTTGCCAATAACTAAAGTATTGGGGATTGATCCGGGTTTAAACAAAACAGGATATGCCATAATAGAAAAGGAAAAAGAGAGATTATTTTTAAAAGAGAGTGGTGTTTTATATTCAAAGGCTAAATCCTATGAAAAAAAAATTTTCGAAATTGTCTCTGAAATTGAAAATATTATAAAAAAAAACAAACCAGAACAATTAGGAATTGAAGATGTTTTTCGAGGGATGAACACTCAAAGTGCGCTAAAATCAGCTCATTTAAAGGGGGCTATTATTTATTTAGCTATAAAAAATAATTTGTCTTTAAAAGTTATTTCACCTGCGGAAGTAAAAAACCTTATAGCAGGGTACGGTAGAGCAACTAAAGAACAAATAAAAAAGAATCTTCTCTTTTTTATTAATAACCCACCGGATAATCCAAAAGAAGATGAAGCAGATGCTATTGCAATAGCTGTGTCTGTTTTCTATTTGTGAAAAAAATAACTATTTT
>CAZWJH010000067.1:0-13902 GCA_964634755.1 uncultured Clostridia bacterium | reverse complement strand
AGTATTTAATAATATTATGGAAGGATTTAGAGCAATACAAGAATATACAAATGGTTTTATAATAGCCCCTTCCAAAGATAAGGTTGAGATAAGATATAAAGAAGAAAGAACACCAGATGGTGCAATAAGTTTTAAAATTACAGATGGGGAAGCATTTGAGTGGGAAAGTGTAAATTCCAATAATGAGATTGTAAGAAGTAGGGCAGGGGCAAATCCTATATTTAATTATGGTAATACAGTAGTAGCAGAATTAGTATCATCAGTTCAGGGAGGAGATAATGAAGCTGGAAGATGGATAGAAGTAGTATTTATGTCAGGTAAAATAAATCCAATAGATAGAATTTGGGGAGATTTTAATTATAATAAAAGAAAACCTGGTTCAGCAATAATTTTAGATGGACAGTATGGGCATTTATATGAAATAAGAATAAAGCAGAGCCAGTAAGCCAAAAGCTGTTCCACGCCATTTTCCCACTTCGTAAGTGGGAATTTGATACGCTCCGACCTATTTTAGGACAAGACAAAGACAAAACCATTAAACTGCTGCTCGGCTGAGGGCTTTTAATGTTTCCTTGAATAAAGAACCCTAAACTTTTATAATAAAAAATGTTTCTCTTTTTTTATAATCTTTTTTTATTTATCTTCTCCCCTGTTTTACTCTTTCTCCTTTTCTTAAGGGCTACTATCAAAAAAAAGAATTTTAAATTTTATTTGAGAAGACTTTATTTTCAAAGGAAAACTCCTGTCAAAGCTGTTCACTTTCACGGTGTATCCGTCGGAGAAATTTTGAGTTTAAAAACTTTGATTGAAAAAGTTAAGGAAAGAAACTGTAATATTACGATTTCAGTTGGTACCTCCTCCGGCTTTTCAACAGCAAAGAAAAAATATTCATCCGTAGCCCGTAAAATATTCCCTGCTCCCTTTGAGCTTTTGTTTTCAGTAAAATCCTTTTTAAGAAACCTTGAACCATCTGTCTTTATTGTGGCAGAGGCTGAATTCTGGTTGAATTTGTATTATTTCTTGAAAAAAAGGAATATTCCCATCTGGATTGTAAATTTCAGACTCGGAAATGAAGAAAATTACAAAAGATTCTCCTTTTATTACAAAAAGGTTTTTTCCCTTGTTGATCTTTTCTTTGTCCCTGAGAAAAGATATGCGGATTTTTTAAAATCCTTCGGGATTGACAATAGTAAAATAGTTTTAATGGGCAATCTTAAAGCTGATATTGAATTTAAGGAAATTTCAGAAGAAGAAAAAAATAAAATCAAAGAAAATCTTAAAATTGATAAAAAAAGAAGAGTGCTTGTATGCGGAAGCACAACAGAGGGAGAAGAGGAGCTTATTCTGAAAGTGTTTGAAAAATATAAGAAAAGATGGCAGCTTATTATTGCTCCGAGACACATAGAAAGAAGCGAATATATTTTAAAGATGATAAAAGAGAAAACAGAGCTGAAAGTAAGCCTTAAAACAGAAATATCCTCGGGATATGATGTGCTTATTTTAAACACAATAGGAGAGCTTTTTAATGTTTACTCAATAGGGGATCTTGCCTTTGTCGGAGGGAGCTTAAAACCTGTCGGAGGACACAATGTCTTGGAGCCAATATTTCACAAAGTCCCGACACTTACGGGAAATTACTATGAAAACTTTAAGGATATTGTGGAAAAACTCAAGGAAAGCAAAGGAATAGAGATTCTTAAAAAAGCGGATGATCTTGAAATTTTTCTTAACAAAGAAGAAAAAGAATTAATTGAGCTTGGAATCATAGGATTTAAGGCTCTTGAGAAGATGAGAGGCGGGGTTAGAAAAATTCTTGAAAAGATGGAAGAGAAGGGAATTAAATGTTAAATATCTTTGTTTTAAAATCCCTTGAATTTTCATACAAAACCATTAATTTTATAAGGAGAAGATTATCAAAAGGGGATCGGATAGATGGAAAAGTAATAGTGTCCGTGGGGAATTTAGGCTTCGGAGGGAGTGGCAAAACGCCGGTTGTAATAGCGATTGTAAAATTTTTGGAAGAAAGGGGGATAAAATCAGGTGTTCTTTTAAGAGGATACAAAAGTAAACTTGAGAAAGATGGTAGTGAAGTCTTGGGAAATGATACTGAAAAATACGGAGATGAAGCTGTTCTTATAAAGAGAAACTTGGAAAATATTCCTATTTTTGTTGGAAAAGACAGAGTTAAAAATATTAAAGAATCGGAAGACAGAGAAATCCCTGTGTTTATCCTTGATGATGGTTTTCAATTCTTTGGTCTTAGAAAAGATATAGAAATTCTTGTTGAAGATAAAAAGCCTTTTTTGAGAAGGGATTTTCAATCTGAGAAAAAGAGAGCTGATTTTATTTTAAAAAGAGCAGAGAAAAATTTTGGTTTTTACTTTTCAGTAAAAGGTATTTTTCCCTCTTTAAATTCAAAAGAGCAGGAGTTTGTTGCCTTTTGCGGGATAGGAAATCCGAAGTCCTTTGAAAATACATTAAAAAATTTCGGAATAAAATTTTCAAAATTCATTGTCTTTCCGGATCATCATAATTACACAGAAAAAGATGTAAAAAAACTTGAGGCTTTTGGTAAAAAACTTATCACAACCGAAAAGGACTTTGTCAAGCTTGAAAAATATGGTATAAAAGAGCTCTACTATTTAAAAATAGAAGCTGTTTTGACAGAAGATTTTAAAAAGGAGTTTTTAAAAAAAGTTGAAGAAAAAATCAAATTTTAAAAGAGAATATTTCCTTTATAAAATAGCGGAATTTTTTATAAAACTTACGCCTTCCTTTGCTTTGCCTTTTTTTTATAAAGGAATAGGTAAACTTTTGTTCCTTTTCGGTAAAAGATACAGAAAAATTATTATGAAAAATCTCAATATTGCATTTCCCGAAAAAAAAGAAGAAGAAAAGGAGGCTCTCGTAAAAGAGAGCTTTTCATATCTTGCCCGATTAATTGTTGATCTTACGAAACACAATAAAATTTCAAAAATAGAGAAAATAATGGAAAAGGGAGATGTTTCCACTTTGGAAAAAGCCGTAGAGGAAGGAAAAGGTGCAATACTTATATCAGGGCATTTTGGAAACTGGGAGTTCGGGCTATTGTGGATAGGTAAACACATTGAAAGGGTAAGCGCAATAGTAAGAAAGATGGATAATCCCTATGTTGAGAAAAAATTAAGAGAATTCAGAGAGCAAACCGGTAATACGATTATTTACAAAGATATGAGAGCCGCTGCGAAAAGTTTGAAAGAGTTAAAAGAAAAAAAATTTTTAGGGATAATGGTGGATGTAAGCCAGCAGGAAAAGGAGGGAGTTTATGTAAAATTTTTTTATAAGATAGCTTCCACAACACCAACTCCCGCAAAATTTCACTTGAAAACAGGAGCTCCGATAATTCCCGTTTTTACAATTCCCCAAGGTAAAAAATACAAGATTTATTCTCTTCCCCCTATTAAAGTGGAACTTACGGGAGATAAGGAAAAAGATACTTTGCTGATAACAGAGGAGATAAACAGAGTCCTTGCAAATGAAATAAAAAAATTCCCTCAATACTATTTTTGGTTTCATAAAAGATGGAAACATCAGCCGGGAGACAGGATAGAGGATTATTGATTTTCGTTAATCTTAATTTAAGTGCTATAATAAATCCGTGGAAAAGAGAATAGGTTTTATTTTTTTATTTTTGTTTGGTGGAATATTCATATGGTATCTTGTTTCAGGTTTTATCCCCTCAAAGTATAAACCGAACCTTTCAAACAATTATATTTGGGCTGAATATCACCTTCACTCAAATTTTTCAGACGGAATTTATCCTCCTGAGAAAATAGCCAAAGAAGCTGACAAGGTAGGTGTAAAGCTACTTCTTATGACAGATCACGGAGACCCAAACCCCATTTCCTCCGTATTTAAGAAAAAATACGGAGATGTAAATATAGTAGGAGGTTCCGAAAGTGCTCTTCCCGAAGGACATCTTAATTTTTTCGGAGCAAAAAAAGTTCCTCTTTTCAAACTTCCTCCATATCCTCCGGATGCAATAAAGGATATAGAAGAGTGGGGTGGTTTTACTGTTGTTACATACCCTGAGGATCCGGAACAGGGCTGGCACTATTGGGAAGATGACCTTATGCCAAATGGCCTTGAGATTATAAATCTTTCAACATATTTCAGAAAATTATCTCTATTGGGGAAAATAAAAGCATACCTTTATCTACCCTTTTCAAGGTATGGGTTTTTAAAATATTTGAAAAGGCCATCCTTTGCTTTAAAGATGTGGGATAAAATTCTGAAAAGGGGAAAAGTTTTCGGGTTTTATGCCACAAATGCTCACGGAAGAACACCGATAACAAAAAAGATAAAAATTCCTGAGCCATCTTACTCAAAAATGTTCTCCCTATTGGCTATAGGAATTGACAAAAGATATGAAAAAAATCCTGAGATAGCGGTAAGAAATGGAGATTTTTTCTCAATAATAAGAGGAGCAGGAGAGCCTGAGCTTTTCGAATTTTACGGTAAAAGCTCTGATAGAATTGTAAAACAGGGGGAAGAAACAAAAACTTGGGTTTCCCTGTATGTAAAATTAAAAGCAAAAGGTTTGAAAAGCAGAATTATTCTTATTAAAAACGGTAAAATTTTCAAGAAGACAGAAAAATCCGAGATCTTTATTGAAAAAGCGGATACCGGTATTTACAGAGTGGAGGCTTATCTGAAAAATCATCCTTTTTTAAAAGATAATGTACCATGGATTATTTCAAACCCTATTTTTGTAAATTATTCATTTGAAAAACCAATAATAAAAAGGGATATTTGGGAAAATATAAAAAAATTTCCTCTTACCCTTGAAAATTTTCATATTGAAAAGAATCAAAACTCAAAAGCTTTCTTTGGAAAGAAAGATGATTTTTTCTTATTTGAATATTATCTTTCAAAAAAGACGAAAGAGCATCCCAATGTTTGGTGTTCACTTGCGCTGAGAAAACAGATAAAAACAGATAATTTTGACGGGTTTTACATTGTCGCGAAAAGCGATAAATACATGAGATATTGGATTGAGCTGAGAAATGAGAATGGGAATTTTTATTCATCTTTCAAGCTTTATCCTGAAAAAGAAAACAGAGTGCTTATACCTTTCACAAAATTTTACAGGATTTATGGTAAAAGGGTAAAAAAGAAGTTTAAACAGGTTAATGCTTTGTTTATCTCTATCAATGGTTTAAATTCATTCAGCAATTTTTCCTCTTCTTTGAAAATACAGGATTTTGGTTTTTACAAACAATGATAAGAACTTTATTTTGTTTTTTTCGTATTATTATAATTAAATGAGGAGGTTATAATGAAGAAAAAAGGTTTTATCTCTCTTTTTATTATTTTGCTTTTTCTAGCAAGCGGAATCGGGTTTTCCGATGAGGGAATGTATTTGCCCTTTAAAATTCCGCAACAGGTTTTTCAAAGAATGAAAAACTTAGGCTTCACTCTTTCCGAAGAGGACGTCTTCAGTATGAAAAAGCCATCGCTCAGTCAAGCTGCCATTATTATTGACGGAGGGACAGGCTCATTTGTATCCCCAAAAGGTCTTATTTTAACCAATCACCATGTTGCATTTATGGCAGCACAAAGACAGAGTTCCTTAAAGGCAAACCTTATTGAAAATGGTTTTCTTGCAAAAATCTTAAAGGATGAAATTCCTGCTCCCGGATACAAAGCCTACATACTGAAAGAGGTAAAGGATGTTACTTCAAGGGTTTTAAGAGGCGTAAGCAAGAAAATTCCTCCTAAAAAAAGATATAAAATTATTGAGAAGAATATCAAAAAAATCATAAAAAAAGAGGAGGGGAAAAGCGGAGATTATAAGTGTAGGGTAAACAGCTTTTACGGCGGTCTTAAGTATTATCTTTCAAAGTACCTCGTGATAAGGGATATCAGAATAGTTTATATCCCATCAAGAAATATCGGAGAATACGGTGGAGAAATTGACAACTGGATGTGGCCAAGACATACAGGTGATTTTTCATTTTTAAGAGCTTATGTTGCACCAAACGGAAGGCCTGCTGATTACTCAAAGAAAAATGTTCCCTATAAACCTGAAATTTATCTTAAATTCTCCGCAAGAGATATTGATCCCGGCGATTTTGCAATGGTTTTGGGGTATCCGGGAAGAACCGAAAGATATTTAACATCAGAGGAAGTTAAATATTATGTGAATTTCTATTATCCCGAAGGTATAAGAATATTGAAAAAGTGGATAGATATTCTTGAAAGTGATGCCAAAAAAAATAAAAAGGCAGCAATTAAAAATGCAGGTATGATTAAGGGATTGAGCAATGCTTACAAGAATTATCAGGGAATGCTTCAGGGGCTGAAAAAGATGAACCTTGTTGAGAAAAAGAAAAAAGAAGAGAAAAAACTTATGGAATATGTGAACTCAAATCCGGAACTTAAGAAAGAGTATGGCAATATTTTAGAAGAAATGTACGCTCTCATAAAAGAAAGTCAAAACCTTAGTAAAAAGAGCAGATTCCTGAGCTTATTTTCAAGATCTTCAAGACTTTTGAGTTTTGCATTAACAATAAACAAATGGAGTATAGAGAAGAGGAAAAAGGATATTGAAAGAGAGCCCGGTTACATGAAAAGAGATGTCCCAAACCTCAAATTAGGTCTAAAATTAGGGCAGATGAGTCTTTATATTCCTTCTGATAAAAAGGTAATGAAATTTTTCCTTAAAGAGCTCCTTAATGCTCCCGAAGGAATGAGAAGTAAAGTTATAGATTCCCTTATAAAGGATAAAAGCGATAAGGGAATAGATGAGTTTATAGAAGCTCTTTACAAAAATACAAAACTTCAGGATCTTGCTTACAGAATGAGAGCTTTTAATCTTTCAAGAAAGAGTCTTTTAAAACTCAATGACTCATTCATAAAATTAGCCTCAAATCTTCAGGTTGAACTTGATGCAATAAAAGATAAATCTGAAATTCTCGCCGGAAAAATGCTCTTGGTAAGAAGAAAGTACATGGAGCTTTTGTTAAAGTATAAAAAAGGCTTAATTTATCCTGATGCAAACAGAACATTGAGGCTAAATATTGGTGTTGTAAAGGGATACTCTCCAAAAGATGCTGTTATTTATCTTCCTCAAACTACTTTAAAGGGTGTGATGGAAAAGGATCAGGGTAAATGGCCCTTTAATGTTCCCAACAAGATAAAGGAAATTTGCAGAACAAAGGATTTTGGAAATTATATTGATCCTGAGCTCAAAATGGTCCCAGTTGATTTTCTCACTACAAACGATAGCACCGGAGGAAATTCCGGAAGTCCTCTCATCAATAAGTATGGAGAGCTTATGGGACTATTGTTTGACGGAAATTTTGAAAGTATTGCAGCTGATTTTAATTTTATGCCATCAATAACAAGAACAATATCAGTTGATTCAAGGTATATTCTTTTTGTAGCTGATAAAATTGACCATGCTACAAATGTTTTAAAAGAACTTGAAATAGTAAGATAATAGGAAAGAATTTAAAAAAGAAAGCCGCTCTTTCGGAAGAGGAAGAGCGGCTTTTTTATTTTTTTTATCAATAATTCTTAACCTTCAAATTCTTTGTTTCATGAAAAACACAATTAAAGAACAGCTATCTTACTCGCATTATCCCTTTATTACTTCTTCTTTCTATATTTATATGTTGTTATAATAATGATTCTTTTTCCGAACCCTAAAAAGGATTTTGTTTCTATCGTATCTTTTCTTTTTATAGGAGCTATAACCTTCGGAGCAATTTCTTTATATACTTTTTTTATTCTGTGAGATTTTAGAAGAGGGGATGACATTTTTGTAAGAAAACTGTTTCTTTCTTTAAAATAACCTGTTTTCTTGGAAATAATGTATTCCCCTGTTTCCGCTCCCATTTTTCCGAATTCCTTTTTTAAACTGACTCTTATCAAATAAGTGTCTTTTTTTTCGGAAATATTATAATTAAAGAATTGTTGATTTTCTGTTTTAAAAGGGTAAATTATTTTATCTTCGGTATTTTTATCCGCTTTGTTTTTATCCTCTCCTTTTTCCATCCATATTTTGCCATCCCAATAAAGTTCGGAGTGTTCTTCCTTTTGATCCAATAATTTACCTTTCATGTTATAAGTAAGAAATTTTGTATCAACTATCCTAATATAAGCGTGCAATCTTTTTTCCATCTCTTTTCTTTTTTTACAAACCATTTTTACTAATTTAAGATTACTTGAAAACACTGAAAACGATAAAAACGCAAATAACAAAAATAAGAGAAATTTCCTTTTTTTCATTTTAACCACCTCCTTTTCCGATAAAAATATTTTTATTAATATCAGCATACTTTTTTATTTTTAATTAATTTTTCTTTCAGCATTTTTCCACAAAAGATTAACTCTTGTGTAAAGAGGGTCAATTGCAATTTTGTCTCCTTTTAAGGAAGCTTTGAGAATGAGTTTGTTTTTATTGCTTGAAAAAATCAACCTCTTTCTGAAAACAAGTTTTCCCTTCTTAAAAATTCCCACATCTATCGGCTCATTTAATCTTATCTCCCTTTCTTTTCCATTATCCGTAACAATAAATTTTTTCGCTGTATAATTTGCTGTATAAACATAGTCTGAATTATCCGTTTTTTTGACTTTCACATCATTAATCTTGAATTTATAAACAATAACCTTCTCATGCCAATCTTTAACCACAGACAAAAGTTGCTTGTTAATATGAGGATAAAGTAGACTAAGATAATCCATAACAGTTGGATAAGGATTGTTTTTGTAACCAAACTTTTCAACAAGTTCCTTTTGAACCGATTCGTATAAATCCGCTCCTATCAAATCCGAAGTTGCATAAGTTATAAGAGAACCTTTGTTATAGTATATTGCAGGCGACACAGAATATATGCTCGGTTCTTCATTGTTTATAAAAGAGGATCTGTCTTTCAAATATGAATCAAGCTCATGTTTCAAAAATTTTCCCACCGTGTTTTTACCATTAAGTATTTCCATTGTTCTTATTGCCCCGTATTCGGCAAAACTTTCCATCAGGAAAGTTTCCCCTTTTGTGGAAGCAGATATGAATTGATGCGCCCACCATTGATGTCCTGTTTCATGTGCTGTTACAAAAACAGGAACCGGGATATCCCCCTCCCTTTCTCTAACCAAAAAGCCCATGCTTGCGGAAAAAGCAATATTTGTTGCAAAAGATTGGGCAAAACCTCCCAAAAATGAGGGAAATTCAACAATTCTTAAAACAGAGTGAGGATAAGGAGTAAGCTTCTCAATATGGTATTTCAAAGAAGCTTTCATACCTCTCATTATTCTTTTTATATTCCAATAATGTTCGGGATGAAAATAGATTTCAAGGTTAATTCCGCAGCACTTCTCTTTGATAACCGAATATTTTCCGCTTAAAAAATTGTAAAAGTGAAGAATCGGTTTTTCTGTTCTGAACTCAAAATAGGCTCTTTTACCATTTACCCATTTTCTTATTAATTTACCCGGAGCCAAAACAGTCTGCCCTTTCTGAGTGGAAACTATAGCGTGAAAATTTGTCCACCCGTTAATATTGGTATTATATGTTGCCATTTTTTCGGTAGGCAGGGGAATTTGATGGTCAGGATTTAATCCGTATTTTTTTCTGAACCTTCTTGATAAAAGTTCCAGTCCCGGATTATAACCGAATTTAGGATAAACACCATTTGTAAATGTGCCGTTCGGAAAAACATTGTGTGATGAGCTTTGAAGTACATTTGTCGGTTCGGAGTAGATATCCGAAATCATTTTAAATCTTTCTCCACTCTTTAAAGGGATTTTGAATCTTATGTGCCAAATAACGGAACCTCCTTCGAGTATTTCTTTTTTCACTATAGAAAATGGCTTTGTTATTTTTAATTCCCTTATTTTATTTCCCACAAAAGAGGGGATATTTAACAGCTGTTCTTTAATCGGGAAAGGTGAACTATTTATAAACTCTGTTATTACCTTTGTATGCAAGGCTCTTTTTTCAGGATAAATATCCACAGTAAAATCAGAGTTTACAGGTTTCGGTACAGGAATTTTTTCAAATCTTTTGTATGTTTTTTCATAGTAAGCTGAAAATTCTCTCCTCTTTTCAGGAGAAAACCATGGTGTTTTTATGTAAAGCAAATAGTAGAAATAAGAAAAAACAGAGATAAAAATAAGCAGAAAGACGATAGATACAGTGAAGTCGGTTTTTGAAGCTTTTGTGATTGCCTTTTTAACTCTTTCCTTAAGGGGGTTATAATTTTTTACCCATATGTTTTTTGTAAAAATAAAGATAAAAGCTCCGAGTGAAAGCCATATAAAACTCATTGCAAGCGTCTGTTTTACCCCTATAACAGTAAAATCTGAAAATCTTATAAATGAAATAGAATTAACTCCATATTCGAAAATAGATTTATATATGTGAAGTTTATCCATAAAAAAGATAAATAAAATAAAAGATAGTGATAACATATATCCTGCAAATTTGTTCGGGCTCAGAGTTTGAAACAAAAAGAAGGCAATTGTAAAGGGTAAAGCCAAACCTAATATTATTTTAACAAAAAGAAAAATTAAGTAAACAGAGAGATGAATGGAAGTTCCAAAAAAAAGTTGAAAACAAATGCCTATTAACACAAATCCTGATACGGCAATGGAAAGAGCTATTATTAGGGATATTAACTTCCCTGACAAAAAAGATAAATTTCTTTCCGGCATTGTCCAGAAAAACTCATTTATTCTTTTTTCTCTCTCCCTGAATACAGAGTTTCCCGCAAGAATTACTGACATAAGTAGAACAAAAATTAACAAATTTCCAGTTAAAATGTCAACTATCATAGGAAAGGTAGGCCTAAGCGGTACTCCATATAGAGCGCCTCCTTTTACAAAAAGCATGAAAAACTCGCTAATGGTAATAATAATGAAGAAAACGGATATTATGATAAAGGAAGATGATTTTAGAATAAGTTTTGTCTCAAACAAAGCAATATTTATAAAACTTTTTATTCCGGATATTTTTTTTCGTGGATAAGTCAGCTTTACAAAAACGGCTTTTTCGCTTTTTCTTTCAAAAACTCTTCTCTTATCTTTTGACAAATATAAAATGAATTTGAATCTTAAAAAAGCAATCAAAAGGACTATGAAACTTACGGAAACCCAAAAAACCCTGTTTAAAATATAATTTTTATCAATCGGAACCTGCATTGTATTGAATTGGTAAACAGTCCAATATTTTGTTGTTTCCCAGAGAGCCCCCATTCCTGTTATATCAAAAAAAGTTCTCAAAAACCTTGTCTCTAAATTCATATTAAAAGCAGATGAAATAAGAAGCAAGGACAGTAACCCTAAAGCCCCCATGGTTGCCATTATCTTTTTTCTGAATTTAATGGCAAGAGAATAAAAAATAGAACCAAAAATTATTATATTAGTGAGAAGAAACATAAAAAATGCCCTTAAATAACTTTCAAGATTAAACGGGACAAGTTTATCTTTATCTATCCATGGAGCAAATGTTCCAAGATAAATCCCTATCAGAACGAAAGTAAATATTATTAAACATACTATCGTTCCTCCTGTGAATCGTCCAAAGAAAAAAGCACTTTCGGATGCAGGTTGGGTAAAAAAGAGCTCTTCACTTCCGATTTTATAATCCCTTGATCCTGCTGATCCTAAAATATTTGCTATTGCAAAACTTCCGAAAAGAGTGAAAAGAATGACTACAATGGAAATCATAAATGGAGAGTTTTTATATCCCATTGTGTTTGGACCACTTATTTTAATGCTGTCAGAGCTGATGAGAAGAAAACCGAGTAAGATATTCAAAGTAGAAACAAAATAGAAACTCTTTTGTTTTTTCCAGAATTTTAACTCAAACTTTACGAAAGTAACAAAATCATTAAGCCAATTCTTTTTTATGTCCGACATGATAAAAATATACCTCCTCCAAAGTTGCTTTATAAGAATTAAAAGGTAAATTCAAGGTTTCTTCGGAAAAAACGATTAGCTCGTATTTCCCCTCTTTCATTTTAATGTTCAGTACTTTATAATTCTCTTGAATCTCATGAATCTCTTCCTCGTCAACTATAATTGAAAAAGTCTTTCCATCAAACCGAGCCTTGTATTCGGAAGGTGAGCCGAAAGCCTTTATTTCCCCTTTATCAAGAATTGCCATATTTGCAGCTATCTCCTCTATGTCTGAAACAATATGGGTTGAAAAGATTGTAATTCTTTCTTTACCTGTTTTTAAAAGTATCCGCAAAAATCTTCTCCTCTCTTCAGGATCAAGTCCTGCCGTAGGTTCATCAACAATCAATAACTTGGGATCCCCCAAAAGTGCGATTGCAATTCCAAACCTTCTCTTCATTCCTCCAGAGTAAGCACCCAATTTTTTATCTTTTTCATTAAGAAGGGAGCTTGTTTTTAGAAGATTTTCAACAACTTCTTTCCTGTTTTTACCATGATAGCCTTTAAGAGATGCAAAGTGTGAAAGCATATCCCACGCTGAAATATTATCATATAGTCCGAAATCCTGAGGAAGATAGCCGAGTTCTTTTTTAAATTTCATGGGTTCCTGAAAAATATCAATTCCATTGAAAAAAACCTCCCCTTCATCAGCTTTAAGAAGTGTTGCTATGATTCTCATTAAAGTTGTTTTTCCCGCACCATTTGGACCAAGAAGTCCGAAAATTCCGGGTTCAATTTTCAAAGAAACACTTTTCAATGCTTTGAAATTGCCCGAATAGGTTTTTGAAAGAGCCTTAATCTCAAGCATATTTTTACCTCCAATTAATGTTTTTCATTAATTTTTATACGTTGCTCAATAACATAAGTTTCATTTTTTTATATTTTTTTATTAAATACTCAGACTTTAGGCTTGGAGGCAAGCATGTATATCTTGACAGTAAACTTACCAAAATGTATTATTTAGAAGTTAAAGAGCAAAAAATGCTAAAAATAACAGGTAAAAAATCTTTGTCTTCTTTTTTGAAAAAAATAACCGACATTTCTATTCTTTTTATCCTCTTAATTCTGTTCTTTTATTTATTAACGAGTATAATTCATCCGGTAAGCAAGAAAGTAAACCTTTTTAATAAAGTCAAGATCATAGTATCCCCTCCCAAAATAACATCTTTTGTCATGATGGATGTAAGAGAGATTAAAACAATTGTCTCTATACAAGGGGGAAAATACAAACCTTCTCCTGACAAAATTTTCCATTTCAAAAAGAGAGAAAGGATATTTAATGTAGTTAATACTTTCCTTCTAATATTTCTCTTACTATTAGCTCTTTTTATACTATTTCAACTTAGAGGTATTTTTAAAAATTTAACCGAAGATAAGTTTTATTCTCCTGATAATCCTAAGAAATTCTTAAAAATAGGTTTATTTATTATTTTTATCGGTATTGTAAAAAATGCACTTCTTTTTATAAATGAAACAATAATTATTGAATATATAAGATTGTATAATCATTCGTATACAATATCTTTGAATTTTGACTTTACCATCATTTTCATGGGATTGCTTTTTATTGTTCTTGCCGAAGTTTTCAAATATGGTGTCAAGCTGAAAGAAGAAAATGATTTGACAATTTAATGTTTGGATTAAATGGGAAAGATAATAGTTAATCTTGATGTTATGCTTGCAAAAAGAAAGATGAAACTTAAGGAACTTGCCGAAAGGGTTGGTATATCTGTTCAAAATCTTTCCATATTGAAAACGGGCAAAGCAAAAGCAATAAGGTTTTCTACTCTTGAGGCAATATGTCGGGAATTAAGATGTCAGCCCTGTGATATCCTCGAGTATACGGAGGAAGAAAACAAAGAGAATAAAAATCCCAATTAATAAATTGAGAATTGGACAGAATCCATTACTGTCCCGAAAAATTTTGTGCTTGAAAAGGGTAATAAAATCAAGTATTTC